>PXBO01000026.1 GCA_003566885.1 Opitutia bacterium
CCGCGATTCCTGTTCCTGCTCGGCGCCTACACGGTAATTTTCATTGCCAGCCTTTGGCTCGGTTACCTGCTGCGGTTCGACTTCATTCTTTCGCCGGGTTACCGGGAGGAAATGTTCGGCGCCTTCCTTTGGATCATACCGCTCAAACTGCTCCTTCTCTTCGCTTTCCGTCAGTTCGCCGGGCTGCTCAGTTATTTCAGCACCCCCGATTTGTGGCGCATCTTCTGCGCCCTGGCGATTGCGTCGCTGGTGATCGCCACCATGTGGTGGATCCCGATTATCAACGCCGTTCCGCCACGCACGGTGATAATGGCGGACTTCCTGTTCAGTTTCATGGGAGTGGCCGGACTTCGATTATCCTTTCGCATCGCGCGGGAGCGTTACAGCAACGGCAAAAAGTCTCGGGAAGCCACCGCGCGACCGGTGGCGATCATCGGGGCGGGCGACGTGGGAGCGAATCTGGCCCGTGAGCTGCGAATCAAATCGGGCCTGGGTCTGAACCCGATCGCTTTTTTGGACGATGACCCCGGCAAATGGCACTCGCGAATCTACGACATCCCGGTCCTGGGCTCCCCGGAAATTCTGGAGAAGGCCGAATATCGCAATCGATTCGAGGAAGTGATCCTGGCCATACCCAACGCTACCACCCAGCGCATGGGGGAAATCGTCAGGCTCCTGCAGAAGACGCGGCTGAAGTTTGAAACCGTGCCCTCCATGTTTCAACTGGTGACGGGCAAGGTACGGGTATCACAGTTGCGACCGGTGGAAATCCAAGACCTCTTGGGCCGCGCTTCGGTGCACCTGGAAACTGAAAACATCAAACAGATCATCGAAGGCAAGGTGGTCCTGGTTACCGGAGCCGGCGGCAGCATCGGCAGCGAACTCTGTCGCCAAATCGTTCGCTACCACCCAAAACGGCTTCTGATGGTCGACCAGTCGGAGGTGCAGCTATTCCCTATCGAACAGGAGTTGGCGGAAGAAGGGTTTGCCGGTGTCGTCCTGCCCCTGGTGGCCAACGTGACCGATGTCCACCGCCTCCGCTTCCTGTTCGGACGCTACCTCCCGGCCCTGGTCTTTCACGCCGCCGCCCACAAACACGTGCCGATGATGGAAAGCCAGCCCTGCCAGGCGGTACACAACAATGTCCTCGGCACGGTAAATGTGGCGCGCCTGGCCCAGGAATACCAGGCCGAGCGTTTTGTTCAGATCTCCACCGACAAAGCGATCAACCCCACCAACGTCATGGGAGCCAGCAAACGCTTGGCGGAGATCTTTCTCGGAGCCCTTTTCGCTTCCCGCCGGAACGGCACCAAATTCATGGCGGTACGCTTCGGCAACGTTCTGGGCTCGTCGGGAAGCGTCATCCCGACCTTCAAGAAACAGATCGAGGCGGGGGGCCCGATCCGCGTCACCCACCCCGAAGTCACCCGCTTTTTCATGACCATTCCCGAGGCTGTCGGCCTGGTCCTGCAAAGCGGCGCCCAGGGAAAAGGCGGTGAGATCTTCATTCTCGATATGGGAGAACCGGTCAAAATCGTCGATCTGGCCCGCCAGTTGATCGAACTCAGCGGACTGAGACCGGAGGAAGACATCGACATCGAATTCATCGGGCTGCGGCCCGGTGAAAAGCTCTACGAGGAGTTGAGCCACAAAAGCGAAAACATCGTCGAAACCACCCACCCCAAAATCCTGCGCCTCGTCTGCCAGGCCGAGTCCCTGGACGCGGTCGAACGCATGATCGATGAGGTAAGCGCCCATCTCCAATCGGCCGAACCCAATGCTCTTAAACTGCTGATGAAGAAGTACGTGCCCGAATACGCACCGTACCTCAACTGAGGTTTGTCCGGAAAACGTTTCGCATTCAATTGAACGGTCCTAAACCCATGAGTTTCTCTCCCGGAGGGACCGAGGGATGGGAACCGGCTTGATGTTTTTTCCATCCGGGGCAAAACGGCAAGGGCCGAGCCTTGCCCTCCAGTAACGTTTGATCGTTTCACGCAAAGCCCGGAAAAACCACAGGTCGGGATCGCAACCCTAACCAAAGGGCAATGAACTGGAAAAAAGGTTGACCCTCAAATTCGACGTTCCATTGTTGTGAGCTGTAGTCACTGCCCTTTATGGGTTTGCGTAATCATTCCCCAGCAATCTGCGAAGTTAATTCTTTCCAGTGTTTTCTTTTTTTCCCATGATCGATTCCCTTGTTCCCCGACCTATTGCCAATCGACGATTCCGCTCCTGGCGCCACCTCGAAACACTCCGACAAGAGAATCAGATCATTCTGAAAACGCGGCGGACGCCGCTTTTCCTGGGACTTGCGGTCGCCATGATCGCAACGTTCGCAGCCGCCTGGTCCGTGGCCTGCGTGCGCCTGGTGAAAGAATCGGCAACCCTTCTCGCTACGGGTCTCGCCGTTTTGGGTATCGGCTCGATCGCACATTTGGTCAGGCGCCTGCTGCGAAAAGACACGCTGATACGTTTTGATCCCGAAACCCGCCTGATCCACATCGACGACGACTCCACCCTTGAAACGGCGGCCTGTCGGGTTCGCGAGTTGCACCTCAACACCTGCTCCACTCAGAAAACATTCGTGTTTGTGGTCACCCCTGACGACTGCCAGGAACTCTTTCGAGTGGAGGAAACTCAGCCGAAAGTTTCCCCGATCGAGATTTTTTGCCAAGCCGCCGAAATTGACTACCGAATCAAAGCACTCACCTCAAATCAGGACCTACGGCTGGAAATCGAATCGATGCGGGAGACGGCCAACCACTGTTAACGCAGTCGGGATTTTGGGTTTCCGATCCGGGACTTGAGTCCTGCGTTTCGCGAAAGATCAAAGCGCAATCCCCGCGCCCGCCCGCACCGATATATCGATCGAGCATTCCTTATGCTCTACTCGGCTCCTGGTCCGGCAATTCTTCTAACAACGTTCAAGGTGTCGCCCGTATCTTCCATCTCGAAAATATGGATACGCTCGTTCGGAACGACGTTGGGGGAATGCAGAACCATCATGAGGCGACCGTCGAAGGTCTCGAAAAGCATGGGATGGCCGCCATCGTCCGTGTAAATCGGCTCCTCCTGTTGGACCCAAGGGCCAGCCAGCTTGCCGGATTCGGAAACTGCCAGCCCGGTCGTATACCCCGTTTCGCTGAAACTCGACCAGGGCATAAAAAGCTTGCCCGACTTGCTGCGGTAAAGCCAGGGCCCGTCAGTCACCCAGACCCGGTCGTCCGGCGTGCGCCAGGCCCAAGGAGCCTCGCTGGCACGGAACAAGACCACGGGATCGCCGTCGATTGCGGAAAGATCCTCCTTCAGGCGCACCTTGGACATGGCCCCGTCAACGATCTGCACCCACTCATGACAATACACCATATAAGGCACACCGTCCTCGACCCAGAGCGTGCCGTCGAGGGTCATCATCTCAGCCGGCAGCGTCGGCTCGTTGGAAAATGCCTCGAACGGCCCCAACGGCGAGTCGCTGACCAGCACCTGGGACGCCCGGCGCACTCTCGGGCGCCAGTCGAACCACTGGTTCCACTGTTCGGGAAGTTCGTGGTTGGTATTGAAGGTCAGAAAGAGATAATACTTCCCTTGGTACTTGTGCAGTTCCGGCGCCCAGATGCCGCGGATATCGACATCCGTCCCCCACATTTCATCCGGCGTTTCATAAATAATGTGCGGCCCCTCCCACTCGATCAGGTCCTTGCTGGTGTAAGCCCGTACCCGGGAACCCGAAGCCGAGGAAACCATGTAGTAGGTTTCCGTTTCTTCGCAGGGCAAAACACAGGCGTCACGCATACGCACGTCCTCCAGTCTGACGGTGGAAATCTCCGATTGACCGAGCAGCGAGCCCGCTGGCGACATCAGCAGAAGACCAGCCACGACGGCACAGAGCAAGGGACTAATGGGAGTGTTCATCATACCCCAGCATGGAATCCGACGACCGGTCTGGCAAGCCATTTGGTCAACGCAAGAACTCGGTACTGCCGCGCGCGGTGATTCTCCCAATCCTCGCTTCGGGCAATCGGGGATCGATGGTTCCGGGGTAGGGATTCATCGGACGGACGCTGCCGTCGGCGAAGAGAAAAAGCGCGACCTCCCCGCCCCCGAATCGAAAGTGGACCGTGCGGCTGGTGGCATCCAGAAAGTAAAATTCCTCCACCATGGGATTCCCGGGCGAAGCCGGATACTGAAAATCGTTCACCTGGGCGCAAGTGCCGAAAACGATGATACGGGACGGATCCGCCAGGTCGCCCAAGCGACGCCCCGGTCGTTCGATTTTCTTGAATCCCTGGAAGACCGGATCACGCGGTCCGAGAGCGACATTATAACCGTATCCCCAACTGGCCCCTTTGAACTTCGGCTTCCACAGCGAACTGTTATAGTCGAAGCCGGGGCACACCTCGATTCCACCCACCTGCTGGAGATATGGGAAAAGCGGGCTCCGCGTACGATCGAGTTCCCGGTTGCCTTCTCCGGCTCGCGAACCTCCCGCCGCCTCCCAGCCGAAGTACCAGAGGGTGCCGTCCGGCGTCTGCTCGCGATAGGGAAAAAAGACGTCATGATTATCGATCAGATAGAGTTGAACCGCCAATCCCAGTTGCCGAAGGTTGCTGGCGGATTTGGCCTGCCGGACCGAATCTCCTGCTGCGGGGAGAATGGCTCCAACCGTAATGGAAAATAGGATACCTATTATCCCGATCACAGCCAATAGCTCTATCAAGGTGAAGGCTCCGCGAGAAAGCTGAGGGCGTTGCCGGCGGCCATAGCCGCCGGCACGTTTCCCATCACTGAACCCCAACCAAATCATGAGCCATCCCGATCAGTACGAACGGGAAATCCGGAGTCTTTGCCTCGGGGCCGGCGCAAACCTATCACCAATGCGCCGACCACGATTCCCCCCAGGAGCGCGAAACTCGAGGGCTCGGGCACGGCCGTAAGATCACCCATGACGAAATAGGCGGGAGTATTCATCCCGAAGTCACCGACATCAGAAGAACTCAAAGCAAATTCGAGCGAGCGGGTCTCTTCTCCCAGAGCGGAGAGCTGGACCGAGGTCCACTCGTCTATAATAAAGGCGTCATCCGCGCTTTCGAATCGAAAGTCGGCAAGATAAAACGGCACGATTCCCGTCTGATTTCCCTCCACGTCAAGCCCCCTGATATCCAGCCGAAACCAATCCTGGTCTTCCACCGAAAACTGCTTGGAAAAACCGTCTCCCTCCAGCATAGCAAAGTAAGCGTAGGTGGTGTTGGTCACAGTCAGTTCCACCGGATAATGGCCGTCCGGCAAATCAATGCGCGGAAATACGGGCGTAAAAGAATCGAGATACGCGACCCCGTAAATCCCGTTGGCGCCCGTCCCCAAACCGGCTATGGAGGCATATTGATTGCCAAAGCCTGGCGTCTCCTGATCCAGGACGGTGGAATAGGCCCAGCCGCTCCAGGAGTCGAAACCAAATTCGTCGGTAAACTGGTTGTTGAACCGCGCGCCCCGACTGCTGAAGCCCTCTCCTCCATGCGCGCCGCTGGAGCCGTTCCAAAAGCTGTTCTCATCCAACGACAGATCCTGAAAATTCACCTGCAACGCCGCCGGCAAGGCCAGAGGAAACCATCCCGCCACCGAAACCAGAAACCACCGTCCAAGGCGGGTTGAAAAAACTCCTCGTCCGGCGGGCGAAGCAAAAGAGAGCGATCGCGAATTCAATTCATACATCAATCGGATGTTCATGGGTGTTTTCCGGTTAATGCAACCTAAAAATGACAAATGAGACCCATTATCATTTAAACACCGCTGAATTGATCTGGCGTGGCCGCCCAGGCCTTAGTGAACCTTTTCCACCACAGCGGATTCGTCCGGGCGTATGACGCCGTTTCGCATGCTCGGCGCCACCCGGAAACAGGCGAATCGGGCGCACCAGGCGATATCGGCCTTCTTTCCGATCTCCGCGAGCGCCTTTCCGTTGCGGGTATGCCGAAAAACGTCTTCCACCGCCTCATGGTGGTTTAAATAAATACCGCATGCAGCCCGGGCTGCGTCGCTCAGTTCAATCCCCTTCCCTTGAAGCCGGTCGACCAAAGCTCCCGCTCCGATCGCGTCCTCCAGCGAGAAGCGGCTCCCGCTGCCGGCACAAACCAGCAACAGATTCTCCGGGGCCAACGCACCGAGCACCTCCGCCAGATAATCAACATTGAGAAGCGCGCCGGGAAACACCCTCGCGGCATGATCGCAGGCCCGCAGCGCAACGGTTCCGTTAGTGGTGGTGGTGATCACCTCCCGGCCGGCGAGAGACTGGTATTCCAGCGGAGAATTCCCCAAATCAAAACCTTCGATCCTCCGCCCGCGGCGCTCGCCTCCCAGGAGCGCATGAGGAAATCGTTTTTTCAGGGCGCGGGCTTCATCGATCGATTCGGCCGGACGGACGGCCTTCACTCCATGGGCCAGCGCGGTCACGATGCTTGATGTCGCGCGAAGCACGTCGAACACGACGCAAACGGTGTTCTCCAGATCGGAGTCCCGCAAGGCGGCTAATTCGCAAGGATGAAGAATCGCGTCGATACGGATCATGCTGAAAACAGTAAACCCACCGCCCCCGACCAGGTAAAGATTGGATATCGGGCGGCGAACCGTCATAATTCCTGCATGCGAGAAGTCACTTTATTTCGCCATCCGGCCTGTCTCCAACACGACACCGGGCCCGGCCATCCGGAATGCGCCGATCGGCAGCGGGCCATTGATCAGGGCCTGAGTGAGAGCGGTTTGGAAGCGAACCTGTTATGCCGGGAGCCGGGGGAAGCCACGAGGGAGGATCTCCGCCAGGTCCACCAGCCGGAATATGTGGATGCGATTCTGGCCTTGCGGGGGCGATACCTGGCCCTGGACCCGGACACCACCGTCTCGCCTGGAAGCATCCAGGCCGCACTGCTGGCGGCAGGCGGCGCCATCGAGGCGGTGGATGCCGTCCTCGATCACCCCGGTCAGGTGGCCTTCAGCCTGATGCGTCCGCCGGGCCACCACGCCGAGGCCGATCGGGCCATGGGTTTCTGTTTGTTCAACAACGCGGCCGTGGCGGCCGCCTACGCGCTTGGCCGGCGGGGACTGAAAAGAGTGCTGATATTCGATCCGGACGTCCATCACGGCAACGGAACCCAGCACATCTTTGAAGACCGAGCCGATGTTTTTTACCTCTCGATTCACCAATACCCCTTCTACCCGGGCACTGGAAGCATCGAGGAAACCGGAAAGGGCGCCGGACGCGGATTCACAGCGAACGTTCCGCTCTCTCCGGGGCAGGGGGACGCCGAATACCTCTATATCACCGAACACTTGGTCGGGCCGGTGATCGAGGAATTCATTCCTGAACTGGTGATCGTCTCCGCCGGTTTCGATGCCCATGCCGAAGACCCCCTGGCGCAAATGGAACTCACCGACGCCGGTTTTCTGGCCATGTACGGACACCTCCTCAGGTGCCTGGAACCGGGCGGAGTACCCTGTTGTTTCTTATTGGAGGGCGGTTACGCGCTATCCACGCTGCGCCGCCTGGTCCCAAAACTGATCGGAAGCGTCAAGACCGGACACTTCCCCCGGGACGATTTCGGCCCGCCGAATGAAAACACGGTGAGTACGGTCGCCGCCCTGAAACCCGATCTATTCGTCAGCGGATAAATACGCCGGCAACCGGAACCTCCACCAAAAAAAATCATTTTTTTTCAAAATAAGGGCTTGCAATCTATCAGCCCATATGATCTATATATACCCATAAGATTTGAATTTCCTCCGCACTGCGGAGGTTTGGGGTAACTAAGAAAGCAAAGGGTGGACCGTTTAGGGGTAGGCGGTCCACCCATTTTTTTGCCCTAAAGGATGGATCGCTTAGGGGTAGGCGGTCCATCCATCTTTTCTTATTATACACAGGCCTCCGGGCGCACACCATCACTCCGGCAAACCCGGATTGCATTTCCATGAACGGAGGAGTATCTTGGCCTTCGCGCGTCCGGTACCTCCGCAGATGCCCAAAACCATGTCGAAAGCACTTTTCAAACATCCGCTTTTCTGGGTTCGGGTGGCCGTAAAGGCCGCCAAGAACTGGCTGGCTCACAACGCCTTTCAACACGCCGCCGCCCTGGCGTTTTATACCTTGTTTTCCATGGCGCCCATCCTGATCATCGCGGTGGCGGTCACCGGATTTGTTTACGGAGAGAAAGCCGCCCAGGGTGAAATCGTTGGCCAGTTCGGCGACATCATGGGCGAAGAAAGCGCCGGAGCCCTGGAGACGGCCATCGCCCAATCGAGTTTCGACAACACCGGCTACATCTCCACCCTTATGGGGATCGCCTTGCTGGCCATCGGCGCCACCACGGTATTCGGACAGCTCCAGCAATCGCTCAACCAGGTCTGGGATGTCACGGTCAAACCCGCCCGCAGCGGCATCATCAATCTCCTTAAAACCCGTCTGCTTTCTTTGACGGTCGTTCTCACCATCGGTTTTCTCCTGCTGGTATCGCTGGTGCTTTCCACCGTGATCAGCGCGGTGATTCGTTTCGCGGATGACCGTATCAGCATTCCCCCGGCGCTGCTTGGCGGCGCCGACCTGGTGATCTCGTTTCTCGTGATCAGTTTCCTCTTCGGTATGATTTTCAAGATGTTGCCCGACGTGAAGCTCCGCTGGAGCGATGTCGGTCGCGGAGCGGTCACCACCGCGGTCCTCTTCATCGCCGGGAAATTCCTGATTTCATTCTACCTGAGTCACACCGGCACCGCCTCGACCTATGGGGCGGCCGGCTCGCTGGTGGCGGTGCTGCTCTGGGTTTATTATTCATCGCTCATCCTCCTCTACGGCGCTGAATTCACCCGGGCCTACGTCGAATTAAGCGGTCGGAAGATCGAACCCAAAAGCATCGCGGCCCGGGTACAGCACCGGATCATCGAAACCTCCTGAATCGTGGACGCAGCCTCAGCCTGCGCTCACCGGTCGGCGCGCCGCGCCTCCTTCAGCTGGCGCCAGCGCTCCAGCCGCACGGCGATCTCCTTTTCCTCGCCGTTTTCGCCGGGCCGGTAAAGCGAAACCGGACTCTCGAGGAAATCCTGTCCGGAAATCGCCTCGGGATAGTCGTGACTGTAGGCATATCCGGCGCCGTGTCCCAGTCGCTTGGAGGCCTGGCCCCCCTTGTCGCGCAGATGAACGGGAACCGCCTGTACCGGCCGCTCACGGAGCGCTTTCCTGGCTTCCGCCAGAGCGAGGTAAGCCCGGTTGCTTTTGGGGGCGACGGCCAGGTAAACGGTGGCATGGGCCAGGCTGAGTTCACACTCGGGCAATCCGACAAAATCACAGGCATGGTGCGCGGCGGTGGCCAGAGGCAGCGCCTGCGAGTCCGCCAATCCCACATCCTCGGAAGCCAGGATTACCAGACGCCGGGCGATGAAACGCGGGTCCTCCCCTCCGGCCAGCATTTTCGCCAGCCAGTAAAGGGCCGCGTCGGGATCTCCCCCCCGCATGCTTTTGATATACGCCGAAACCGTGTCGTAATGCTCGTCCTCGTTGGCATCGTAACGAATCCGGCGTTCCCTGGCGAAAGCTTCCAGATGTTCCGCTTCCAGGGTCGCCCCTTCCGGACGGCTCATCACGATCACCTCCAGGGCATTCAGCGCCCGCCTCAGGTCGCCGTCGCACATTCCGGCCAAGGCCGTCAGCACCGCTTCGGACGCCGTGCACCGTCGATCTCCCAAGCCCCGTTCCGCATCCTCCAAGGCCCGTTGCAGGATCGCGGTCACCTCTTCGACCGACAGAGGCTCGAGACGAAAAAGATGGCTGCGACTCAAGAGGGGCGGGTTGACATAAAACCCCGGATTGTGCGTCGTCGCGCCGATCAGCCGCACGGAGCCTTCCTCCACGTCCGGCAACAAGAGGTCCTGCTGCGCTTTATTGAAGCGGTGCAGTTCGTCGATGACCAAAATGGTGCCGGCCTCGGGGCGCCGCCGAGCCATCTCCAGGATTCCGCGCAATTCGGCGACGTTGGACTGGACGGCGTTGACCCGCACAAATCGTCCACCGGTCTCCCGCGCGATCACCTCCGCCAACGTGGTTTTCCCCGATCCAGGTGGCCCGTAAAACAAAAGGCTCCCGAATCGGTTGGTCCGGATGAGTTGCGGAAGCAAAGCGTCCGCGCGCAGGAGGTGGGTTTGACCGATTATCTCCTCGAGGGAGGTGGGGCGCATGCGCGCCGCCAAAGGACGGTAGGCCGAGCCGGAGCGCGTCTCCTCGGCCGGCGCCCCGGCAAGCGTTTCCCAGGAGAGAAAATCGAATTGCCGCTCATCTTTTTTCATTTGTGGCACGAAACCTAATCCGCCCCACGCCCGGCCGCAAGCATCGAACCGGAGACCCCGACCCGGGCGAATGTTCCAAGAAAAACCTTTTCAGTGCGCCTGCGGTATCGTTGGATAGCCTTTTCCTCGCAACTGAAAACTGAGACTACTATCTGTCATGAATGACGCATCATCCGACATCGGACTCATCGGCCTGGCGGTCATGGGCCAGAATCTCGCACTGAACATCGCCGACCACGGCTTTAAGGTCACTGCCTACAATCGTACCACCGAGAAAACCGAACGTTTTGTCGCGGAGAACCCGGACACTCCCGGCGGCCTTATCGGCGTCGCTACGGTCAAGGAACTCGTTCAGTCGCTCAAACGACCGCGCAAGATCGTGATCATGGTCCAGGCGGGAAAGGCCACCGATGCGGTCATCAACGACCTGACACCGCTTCTGGAGAAGGACGACATTATCATCGACGGCGGCAACGCCTACTGGATCGACACCATCAGGCGGGAAAAGGAACTCCGGGAAACAGGACTGCGTTTCATCGGCTCGGGCGTGTCCGGCGGTGAGGAAGGCGCGCGCTTCGGCCCCTCCCTGATGCCGGGCGGGGAAGCCGGCGCCTGGGAGGAGATTCGTCCCATCTGGGAAGCCATTGCGGCCAAGGTGGATCCGGACACCGGCAAACCGATCGAAGGCGCCGCTCCCGGTAAACCGGTCGAAGGCGGCGTTCCCTGCACCACCCACATCGGACCCGACGGCGCCGGTCACTACGTCAAAATGGTGCATAACGGTATCGAATACGGCGACATGCAGATGATCTGCGAGGCGTACGCCCTGATGAAAGACGTCGCCGGCATGAGCGCCGAGGAAATGGGCGGGGTGTTCGGTCGCTGGAACGAGGGCGAACTCGACTCTTTTCTGATCGAAATCACCGCCGACATTCTCCGGCAAAAGGATCCGGTAACCGGCGCCGACTTCGTCGATATCGTGCTGGATACGGCCGGACAAAAAGGCACCGGCAAGTGGACGTCGGTAAGCGCCCTCGATATGGGCGTCCCCGCTCCGACCATCGCCGAAGCGGTATTTTCACGTTGCGTGAGCGCTCTCAAGGAGGAACGCGTCGCCGCCTCCCAGCAACTCAAAGGGCCGGAGGTCACCTTTGAAGGCGACCGACAATCCTTCATCGACGCCGTTCGCGACGCGCTTTACTGCTCCAAAATCTGCTCCTACGCCCAGGGCTTCCAACTGATGCGGGCGGCACAGCAGGAGTATGACTGGACCCTGAACTTCGGGGAGATCGCGAAGATCTTCCGGGGCGGTTGCATCATCCGGGCGCGCTTTCTGCAGAAGATCACCGATGCCTACAATCGCGCTCCGGACCTCGCCAACCTGCTGCTCGATCCCTATTTCAACGATGCCATCCGGAAAGGCCAGGCCAATTGGCGCAGGGTCGTCGCCCTCGCCGCTCAGCACGGCGTGGCGGCTCCGGCTTTCGCCTCGGCCCTGGCTTATTACGACAGCTACCGGGCGGAGCGTCTGCCGGCCAATCTGCTCCAAAGCCAGCGCGATTATTTCGGCGCCCACACCTACGAACGGGTCGACCAACCGCGAGGAAAGTTCTTCCATATCGACTGGCCGAAAAAGGATCGTCCGCAACTGGAGATCTGAACGCGGCGCGAGTCGCGGCACAAAAAGGCCCGCACCTGAAGGTGCGGGCCTTTTTGCTGTAAAAACCTGCGGAGACGGGAATCAGAATCCCATGGTCAGGCTGACCTTCCAGAAAAGGTTATTGTCCCTCGGCTGGAAATCCTCGTCCTGATTGATCGCATCGGCATAATGGATGCCGGCGCCCAGAGTCGCATTCGGATCGATACGGAAGAAAATCTGCGCCGAAGCTCCGTAGTAGTTGTAACTGTCTTTCATGCCCTCCCGGGTCACATCACCAGGCGCGGTACGGTAATTGTCGACCGGTTTGCGATCACTGAGAAAACCGGCGTATCCATCAAGCTGGATACGAATCGGAATCACCATGGCCGGACCGTCGAAGTCGTGGTGATAGCGAACCGCCGGCTCGAAGATCGTATGTTTCACGTCGGCGTCATGGCGCAGGTAGGTCGAGAGCTGCAGACCGGGAACCGCATCGAAATTGCCGAACAGAAGACCGGCGTAGAATTCATGGTTGCGATTGCCGTCCTGGTGAGGGAAATCGTAAACCACAGTTCCCAGGTCCACGCCCATGGTGCGATAGCCCGGAATGGCAAAATCGAAGCCGGCATAGAGTTGATGCTCCTGGAAGGCTCCGTCGTCCCTGCCGGTCGGAAAATACGCATCCCAGCCGAAATAGGCATCGCCGTAACCGAGTTCCAGCGAAGGGCTGAACGTGTCGTCCGCCTGCTTGAAGCCACGGAAAACATGGCGTGATTGATATTCCATCTGCATCGTGAGGGAATAGTTGTCAGGCAACCAGTCGGTGTACTGGGCACCAAGCGTTGAACCACCGGCCACCGCGGCCAGTGCCAGAATCAGTGATTTCTTCTTCATACGGGATTTACGATAAAAGTTTTTCAGTTTAAGACCAATACACAACGGGGGATAGAGACAAGCCCATCGCCTCGCAAGTAAAATCTAGCCGTTCCGATGGTTCGCCCGGGACGTGCGATCGCCGCCTGTTTGACCTGATCAATGATGCCTGCCGCCAAAATCATACTTATTCTCGCCTCATTTCTCGGTTTTTTGGGAATTCTGCTGGGAGCCCTGGGAGCCCACGCCCTGGAAGAGACTCTGCTCGAGCGCGGCACCGAATCCGCCTGGAACACCGCGGTTCTCTATCATCTCTTTCATGCTGTCGCGTTGCTGGCCGCCGGCGTCTGGCTGCGGACCGAGCCCCGGCGTCTGTTGACGGCCGCCGCGATCTGCTGGCTGGCCGGCACGTTGGCTTTCTCCGGTTCCCTCTACTGGCTGTCGCTCGGGGGTCCAGGATTTCTCGGCCCCATCACTCCGCTGGGCGGGCTGATTCTTATGGCGGGGTGGTTGCTGCTGGCCCTGGCGGCCTGGCGAACCTCGTAACGGTCCGAGCACCTCTTAATCTGAAGGCTCCTGACATGCCATCGGCGAACCAACACCCTGACAAACCCTCCGAACTTCCTCCGGTCCCGCCATTATCACGGTTTCTGCCGGACGCGCTGGTGAGGATTCTTCAAAAACTGGGCGAATCGGGTCGGCCGCTGCTGGTCGGAGGCTGCGTCCGGGACTGGCTCCTGGGACTGAAACCGGAGGAATTTGACATCGAGGTATTCGGCCTGGATTACCCCGCGCTGCTCAAAGTTCTCCGTCCTTTTGGGGCGACTGACATAGTGGGAAAACACTTTGGCGTAGTCAAGATTCGGGTAAATGGCGATTCCTTCGATTTCAGCCTGCCGCGCCGGGAAGTGAAGACCGGCAAGGGTCACCGCGGGTTCGATGTGCAGCCCGACCCCCATCTTCCGCTGGAAAGAGCCGCGCGACGGCGCGATTTCACCCTCAACGCCATTTCCTGGGATCCCCGGGACGAAGCCGTCCTCGATCCGCTGGGGGGTGTCAGGGACTTGCGTGAACGACGGCTTCGTCACGCCAGCGAGGCCTTTGCCGAAGATCCTTTGCGGGTTTTGCGGGCCTTTCAGCTCGCCGCGCGCTTTCAACTGACCCTGGCTCCCGAAACCGTGGGGCTCTGTCGCTCGATCCGCGACACCTTCAACGATCTGCCCCGGGAGAGGATTTGGGGGGAATGGGAAAAATGGGCCGCACGTTCGATTTCGCCGGGCCGGGGCCTGGAGGTGCTGAGGGATACCGGATGGCTCGCCTGTTTCCCCGAACTCCAAGCGCTCGACGGAGTGCCCCAGGACCCCGAATGGCATCCGGAGGGGGACGTTTTTCGGCACACACTGCACTGCGTCGACAGCCTGGCCGCCATGGAGGAATGGCGTGTGGCTCCGCCGGCGAAACGCCGGGACCTGATGCTCGCGGTGCTGGTCCACGATCTGGGCAAGGCCGTCACCACCGAACAGGCGGAAAAGGGCGGAGTCCTGCGCTGGGTGAGTCCCCGACATGAAATGGAAGGCGGCAAGCTGGCCGCGGCGTTTCTGGAACGAATCGGCGCCCCCAAAACCACCCGGGCCTTTGTTGTGCCTTTGGTGGAAAACCACTTGTTTCACATTCACACTCAGGGCACTCCCAGCGCATCCGCCATTCGCCGCCTGGCCCGGCGCTTGGCCCCGGCGGCGATCGAAGACCTTTGCCTGGTCATGCTGGCCGATTTACGCGGACGCCCCCCGCGAAAGGAGGAACCGCCTCCGGGAATCGAAAGTTTGCGGGAAGGCGCGCACCGTCTGGCCATCGAAGCCAGTGCCCCAAAACCGATTCTGCAGGGAAGACATTTGATCGCGGAAGGATTGTCGCCGGGACCGGAATTCAAACCACTGCTTGAATCCCTGTTTGAGGCCCAACTCGACGGCGCGTTTTCCACCGAGGAGGAAGGGATCGCTCATCTGCGCCGCCACCTGAAAGACCGGGGCAATTCCTCCCCCGGCGCGCGTTCTCACGGCGATTGAGTGGAAGGCTACGAGCGAAACAAGACGGACTCCCGATTGAACAAACGCACTGCGATCAACAGAACCAGCACGGCGTAAACACAAGTCGTGCCGAAAACCAGTCCGATGGCGCCCCAATCATAGCTGCCGATCATCATTTCCTTGCTGACCAGGGCAATATTCAACACCGGCGCCCAGATCAGGGCCGAGTTGAGCTCCATCCCCGGGAGCGTGGCCGCGATCGCCGGAAGGATCGCCAGAATCAAAAGGGGTGAGACATAGCTCTGGGCTTCCTTAAAGCTGCGGGCGAAGAGGGACAATGCCAGCAAAGCGGCCGAAAAGAGGCATGCCACCGGCAACAGAAGAAAAAATACCGCCACCAGAGCCAGGGGATCGATCGCCAGGATAGCCTCGGCACTGCCTTCCGCCCGATCCAGCAAGGAAAACCCGTAAAAAAATGCCGCTCCCAGGGACGCCACCGCCAGGAGGGTGGTGGCCACGGATGCCGTCACCACGACCAGGTATTTACCCAGCACCAGGGACAGCCGCGAAACCGGACTGCTCAGAATCGTTTCCATGGTCCCCCGCTCCTTCTCTCCCGCGGTCAGATCCATGGCCGGGTACATGGCGCCGGTCACGCAGAGCAGAATGATCAGGTAGGGAATCACGCCGCCGAGCGTGCTGCCGGTAACCTTTTCGGGGGGAGCGACATTGCGCGATCCGACCGAAAAAGGCTCCATCAATTCCCGCGCGATGCCGCGTTGTGACAGCCGGGTCTCCACCACCTCCTCCCGCAGCTCCCGAAAAAACTCCCGCACCAACGACGCGGCCATTCCGGATTTGATTTCTCCCTCGAAGGTGTAAACCACAACTGCTCCCGTCGCCTCTTCCTCCAGCAAAGCCCCTTCGAATCCATCAGGTATCCGCACCGCGGCGCGAACGCGCCGGGTAAGGATGGCATCGACGTGATCTTCCTCCCCCTCCACCAAAAGAATCCCTTCCCGCGAGCCCAGCCGTTCGACGACTCCCGGCGAGTCCTCTCCACCAAGCAGCAACACCCGATGAACTTCCTGGCGGGCCTGTTCCATCACCACGTAGGACAAGGCGCCAAACGCAAAAATCAGCAGAGGGATGACCAGGAGGGGAACCAGAATCATGGAGATCAGGGCCCGGCGATCCCGCAGGATGTCGATCAACTCCTTTCGATACACAATGCCCACCTGGCGCCAGGGAGACCCTCCCCGCCGTGCCTGGTCCGTTGTCCGGTTACTGTTGTCCTCGCTCATCCAAGTCATTTATCCGCTTATTCCGGCCGGATCGCAAGCCAGGTCAGCCGGATCGTGCCAACGCCTCCAACAGAGTGCGAAATTTTAATTCGGTCTCCCTCCATTCCGCCTCGGGGTCGGACCCTTCAACGATCCCGGCCCCCGCAAAAACGCGCGCCAGATCTCCATCCACCAGGGCGGAACGAATGGCCACCGTAAATTCCCCTTCGCCGCGACAATCCACCCATCCCACCGGACCGGCGTACAGGCCGCGGTCAAACGGTTCATAACCCGGAATCGCCGCGCAGGCGGCCTCGCGCGGCGTTCCACCCACCGCCGGTGTCGGGTGAAGGGTCGAAAGCACCGTGAAGAGGTTGACCGAGTCCGGCATCGACGCTTCCACCGGGGTGTGCAGGTGCCGCACATTCGGCAGGCTCAGCAACCGGGGAGTCGGCGCCGAATCCGGCACCAGTCCGGCCGCCCTCAGACGGCGGCACACGGAATCCAGCACCAGGGCGTGTTCGCGGAGGTCCTTTTCGCTGCGCAATAATTTCTCGCCCAGGAGCACGTCCTCCGCCGCACCCTGCCCCCGGGGGGCCGATCCGGCGAGGGCCTCGGTCAGGAGACGCCCGCCCCGCACCCGCAACAAACGTTCGGGACTCGCTCCGATAAAACTGTGGCCCCGTCCGTTGGCCAGCGAATACCCGTAAGATTCCGGATAACGCAGCCGAAGGTCATTCAGGGCATGGAGCGGATTGATCGCCTTTCCCAGGGTGAGATCGATGGCACGCGCCAGCACGATTTTCCGGTAACGGCCCCGGCGAATATCCTCCAGAGCCCCAGCCACCGCCTCGCGAAAAGTCATGACCCCGGACCGCACCTCCCGGTGCCGCAACCCAGGCGTCAAGCCCTCCGATGACACCGCCGGAACCGGCTCGCCGGCGGGGGCCGTATAATCAAAAGCCGAAAACCGGGCGTGCGCCCGCCAAACCGAGTCCGCCAGCACCTCCACATCGGCTTCGGGGGTCACTTTCACGTTGGCCACGGCGCAATGTCCGTCCGCTGACCGGGAAACCTGCCAGCGGGGCAGAAAGAGAGCGCCCCCCGGGAACGGCGACCCCTCGCCCGGCGTATCGAAAAAAGTAAAACCGCCGAAAAAATGCGGTCCGGAAAACGGCAGCTCCAGATCCCCTATGGCCACCGTGTTCTCCAGCACCTCCCGAACGAACCCCCGGGCGAGATCGAATCTTTCGGGCCCCTCGACCTGGCAGGAAACCACTTCGTCGGCGCCCGCCAATGCCCAGTGCTCCTCCCCGCGCTCCAGGTAGAAGTGCCATTCGTGCGGCGCGAAGATGGATTCGAGCACCGCCAGCGGATCGATATCCCTCACCCGCAGGGAAATGCTGGCGATCTGGAAACGCCCTCTTTCCCGGGCGCGTTTCCGGCAATCGTTGAGGAAGGCAGCCAAAGAGTCGCGGCTGCGATCCGGATAATCCTTGAATTCCAATGTCCGCATGCGAGCGAGGCTACTTCGGATACGCTCCCTCCGCAGCCCTAGCTGCCGGACAGCTCGCTTTTCGGACGGGGAAAAAGGATCTCGGACGGGGCCGTGCGATTTTCTTCCAGGACCGCGGACCAGGTCAGGTCCTTTTCCCACTCGCGCACGCCGGTCATACCCAACAGGCCGCATACCCGGTCCGCCGTACCCGGCATGACCGGTTTCAGCAACGCGACGCTCAACCGGACTCCCTCCGCCATGGTGGCCAGAGCGGTCTCCACGATCCGTCGATCCTCGGGGTCCGCCGATTTGGCCAGCTTCCAGGGCGAGCGTTGTTCGGCGTAGCGGTTGATAGCGCGGATAAACGCGAAGGTCTTGTCCAACGCCGCATGAAACTGCATCTCCGCGTACAACTCCGCCGAGCCGGTCCGGGTTTCCTCCCAAAGAGCACGGAGCTCGGACTCGGGTTCTCCCTCGATCGAAGCCCCCGGAACCGTGCCGTCGCAATACCGCCCGATCATGTTGAGCGTACGGCTGACCAGATTGCCCAGGTCGTTGGCCAGATCGCTATTATAACGGGAAAGGAAAAGGTCCAGCGAAAAGTTGCTGTCCTGACCGACGTTCATCTCGCGGGTAACGAAATAACGGAATGCGTCCGGACCGAATTCCCCGATCAGGTCGAGCGGATCGACGATGTTGCCGGTGCTTTTGGCCATCTTCTGACCGGATTTGAGCCACCAACCGTGCGCCAGGATCGCCCGGGGCAGCGGAACGCCGGCCGCCTTCAGCATAATGGGCCAGTAAACGGCGTGCGGAGGCACCAGAATGTCCTTGCCGATGACGTGGAAATCCGCCGGCCAGTAGTCCTCGAATCGCTCTTCACCGTAACCCACCGCCGAAATATAGTTCACCAAGGCGTCGAACCAGACGTAGGTCACGTACTCTTCATCAAATGGCAGGGGAATTCCCCAGGCAAGCCGTTCCACCGGACGGGAGATACAGAGGTCGTTGATGGGATCCTTCAGGAATTCCAGCACCTGCTTCTGACGAAAACGCGGGAAAATAAAGTCCGGATTATCGTTCAGAAAGCCGATCAACCAGTCCTGGTAGGCCCCCAGCTTGAAGAAATAGTTCGACTCGGTGATCTCGACCACTTCCCCGTACTCATCCGGCCATTCGCCGTCTTCGTTCCGGTCCCGTTCCCGCAGAAACTGCTCCACCCGGGTGCTGTAGTGCCCGGTGTACTCGGCCTTGTAAATCTGGCCCTCGTCGTAAAGTTTTTGCAGAATCTGGCGAACCACCCGCTTGTGCCGGTCCTCGGTGGTGCGAATGAAATCGTCGTTGGAGATCTCCAGGTCCCGGCAAAGCGCCTGAAAATCACGCGCGGCCTCGTCACAGAGTTCGATCGGCTCGATGCCGCGATTGCGGGCGGTTTGCTGCACCTTCTGACCATGCTCGTCCAGGCCGGTCAGGAAATGCACCTCCTCCCCCATCATCCGCCGGGAGCGCGCGATGACGTCGGTCAGGACCTTTTCATAGGCGTGCCCGAGGTGCGGTTTGCCGTTGGCGTAATCGATGGCGGTGGTGATGTAGAACTTCTTCATGCCGATGGTGGTTCCTCCGGCTCCACAAGCGCGGAGCCGGAACAAACCACCATTTTGCAGGAGTTCCCGCCTCTTTGTAAAAGGAAATAATCAGAGCGAATGCCGGTCGCTGCCGTACAGTTCCCGCCAACTGGCCATGGCGAAACGCTCCTCGGTGAAGAGGTCGGTGAGATCCTCATCGTAAAGAAAGTAAGTGTCGCCGTTGAGCATCACCTGATTGCCCACTACGGCTCCGCGGAACTCACTGGTTCCCCGAATATCGACGTTGGCATTGGGCGCGTAGACGGCTGCGAACAGATCGGCCGTGCCCCCGAGCGACCAATTGTTGATGCCGTCACCGAAACCGTAGATTTGCAGATTTCTGGGAGTGCCGGGATGGTTGGCGATCCCGTTGCCGGTAATATTCAAATCACCTCCGACATATAACGTCAGGGACGCCCCCTCTTCAATGACGACCCGGCCGTTGCCTCCCATCGTGAAGTCATTCTCCACGATCATGGTCACGTGGCCCCTGATCCTTAACTGGGCTTCGCTTTCATTTCCGCTTAAGTGTACACTGTCGGCCGTCCAATACTGAGGCACGAGAGGATCGCCGATTTCGTTCTGCCCGAGATAGGTCAAAGGAATCAATTCGGGATCGGGCACTTCCACATCGGGAAAAGAGGAGGTAAAATCTTTGGAGATCCGATCCTCATCCACCACGCCGTCAGGCGTCTCGAAGCTCCCCACCGTAGCGTTATTCCGCCATACCGGGTTACCGCCGCCGGTGGCGACCCATCCACGAATTTCAGCATTCCCGATATCAACGGCCTCATCCACTACCTGCACGCTGGCGATACTGCCGTTGTCGCGAAGCACACCCAAAGGATCCGAGGACAGGTAACTGGCGATGAAAACCCTATTGCCTCGAAGGAATATGCCATTTCGGGAAGTGATCCCGTTGGCGAACGGCGTACGTTTTTGCAGCGCGGTTTCAATCTGCTTCGAGACGGTGCGCCCGGACGAAAAGACGCGTCCCTCGGCGATCACCATCGGATTGCTGCCGGAGAAATTCAGAACCCGGACAATGAACTCGCCGGTCGCTCCGGCTCCGAGGTCGATGTTCTCAAACCGCTTCTCCCGATCGATCAACCGCGGTCCGGGGCCCCAATCTTCGTCCGACCAGGCCTTACGGTTGATGGCGTACAGCGCCTCCTCCACCCCGGCCTCCGCCAGGTTCAGGCTGGCGTTGGAATAAAATTGCGCATTGGCAAATCGCATTTCGGCCGCCACCAATCGCAGGTAACTGCCGATGCCGACCGCCGCGATGGTGGCAAAGATCATGGCCACCACCATAATGGATCCGGTTTTGTTTCTGAGATTTCCTTGTCTGATGCTCATAGCGTCGACTCCTTCCCGTTTGCAGGCTCGCAGACTACTGCGTGACCTGCTTGTTGCGCATGATGTAACGGGCCGAAACCACCCTTTCCGAGGTATCGCGCCCGATCACTTCTTTAACCATGGAGAGTTCCAACTGGATCTGCTTGGTTTCCAAATTATTGTTGGCCGGTTGCTGCAATACGTTGAAACGCCTGAAAAAGAACTGGCGAACGTCATTCATCAACACCTGTACCTCGCCGTCGATTACACGCTCGAAACGGCGCTCCTCTTCATTAAAACGGTAGTTGATCAAATCGATGCCGCCGCCGGGCTGCGGCACCTGCAGCGTCATCGAGTTCTGATCGAACTGGGTAATATCCTGCGCGGTCCGTACATCTCGCGCGAAAACCTCAAGGCCGCGACGTCCTTCCGAGGTCATGTCGGAATAGTTTGCCAAAGCCACGCCACTGCGCAGCACAAATCCAAAAGAAGCGAACACGACGCCGGACAGCAGGACTGACAAGGTCATAACGATCAACAACTCCGTCAAAGTGAAAGCGCTTTGCCTCCCCTTTGGTTGCTTAGTTGAATGCGCGGTAGTAGTAATCATTTAAACCTTCCTGAGAAAAGAGCGTGCGGTACGTGCGCGTGTGCCGGGATCCGCTGACCGTTTGCCATTCGACGACCAATTCGACCTCCCGCATGCCCTCCCGAACCTCGGTCACCCGGCGAACTCTTTCGTAACGGGCGGCGATATTGGCGTCCAACAACGTATCCACCTCAAACTCGCCTTCCTCCGGGAGTTGCCCGAGCTGGACCCAGTTCATCAGGCGCAGGTTCTCCATCTCGCTCTGCATGATCTGCGATGCCATTGTGTTATCCCTGGCGAGCTGGATCATGCTAAACCCGCTGCGCAACGCGGTGATGGTCGATCCCACAACGACCCCGATAACGACAATGGCGATCAGGACTTCAATAAGAGTCACTCCCGACCGGGAACGCCGGCGGATCCATGTGTCACTATTAAGGGATGCAATCATAGTTAAAATAATCGGAGCGAATTTCTCCGATCTTCATTGTACGAAAATCCCTCTCGATTTCGCAACCTGGGGCGGGTAAAACATCTGTGAAATAAAATAGCACCGCCACCGCCGAACGGCCGCCGGGGAATCCCCTGCCAGGGACCCCGTGTCCCTCCCGGTTGAATCCCCGATATTTTGTTGTTTACAGTAGTTGTCGATCTTCACTTGATTGGTCGGATTCCCGTTCTGTCGGTTCTACTGCCTCAATTGAGTCCGAAAACGACGTAACACCGGAATTTGAAACCGCACCTATGGAAATTAACTGGATTTATTTGGTCACCGCGATCCTGCTTCTGTGGATTCCGGCCCCTTTCTTCTTCCCTTCCGAGGCCAAGGAACGGTTCGTTTCCAACGTGTACGGATTCGACTACTCGCTGGCGAGTTACCTGGGCGCCTGGCAAAATTGGCTGGACGGGATTCGAGGGTTCGCCGGAGCCTATTGCCTGGTTCATCTGGCAGTCTTTCCGGATCCCGGCGTCGAGCACTCCACCTACATCGTTCTGGGGACCCTGACGGCTATCCTGGCGATATCCGTGATTGCGCAAACGGCCCATCGCAGCGAGGGGGTCGCTTTTTTTCACGCCCCGATCTTCTTCCTCTGGGGGATCACCTTGATCCTGTCCGGTTGGGTACTCGGGGTTTACGTGATCATCGCCGGACTGTGCACCTCGTTCATGACGAACAGCGTCGAGGTTAAAATCTGGATCACGATTGTGGTGCTGACCATTTTCGGCTATTTCCTCAAAGGCATCAACCTGATGGTCGCCCTGAACGTCGGCCTCTACGTGATTCCACTCACGCTCGCCTACTCGTTCAACAACCACCTGGTGGCGCTGACCGTCATATCCGAATACCGGGACGACGAGGAAGAGAGCGACGCCTAAACGGGATTCAAGCGGCGCCCCCGCTGACGGTCGCCGGAAAACCTCCGTCCGCTCTGGATTATGGGAAACCACCTGACATTGGCAGCCGCGGTTTTCCCGATTTTCCTCTTGCTTGCCATCGGTGCGGGAGTGCGACGCCTGCATTGGCTGCAACCCGCGGCCGATGAGACCCTGATGAACCTGGTGGTGAAAATCCTCTACCCCTGTCTGATTCTGGGCGCGGTGCTGGACAATGCGGCGGTGGAACGAATGGAGAATCTCCTGGTTGCCCCGGTTCTGGGCGGATTGACCGTCCTGCTGGGCTTCGCGGTGGCGGCTCTGGTCCTGCCCGCACTGAAGGCGCCGTCGCCCGCGGCCGCCCGCACCTTCGTTTTCACCGTTGGCCTGTTCAATTACGGTTACCTGCCAATCCCCATCGTTCAGCAGCTTTTCGACCGGGAAACACTCGGGGTGTTGCTCCTGTTCAACGTCGGGGTGGAAATCGCTTTCTGGACGGTGGGAATCCTGCTCTTGACCGGAATCTCGCCCCTCAAAGGCTGGAAACAGATTCTCAATCCCCCCGCGATCGCCCTCTTTACCGCCCTGATCCTGAATTTCACCGGCCTGGCCGCGCTCCTTCCGGAGCCCTTGCTCCGCACGGTCGGGCTGCTGGGGGGCTGCGCCATTCCCCTCGGGCTCCTGCTGATCGGCGCCACCCTTTTCGACTCGACGAGGGCCGTCAAGGACGCGGAACGCCGCCGGTGGCGGGTTCCCCTGATCGCCTGCGGCGTCCGTCTGGGCATCCTGCCGGCGCTTTTTCTGCTCCTGGCAATTCTGCTTCCGATCAGTCCGGAATTACAGCGGGTCCTGCTGATCCAGGCGGCCATGCCGGCAGCCATTTTTCCCATCGTCATAGCCCGCCACTACGGTGGCCACCCGGAGACCGCTCTGGCCGTCGTGCTGGGGACGACCCTGGTCAGCCTGCTCACAATCCCGCTATGGCTTAGCCTGGGAAAACTCTGGCTGGGCCTATAGCTTTCGCCCGGGTCAGAGCCTCCGGGAGCATTTCCCGGGTAAACGCATTCCATCCTTGGCGCAGACGGATCCGGCGGTAAAATGGATGTAAATGGAAACGATCAACTATCTCGGTGAAACGCTGCGCAAATGGACGATCGGAGCATCCACATTTCTTGCGCACCCGGAGAAGGGAGCCCGCCTGATGAACTGGAACCTGGGCTATGCCGACGGATCCGTCCGGGACGTCATTTTCTGGCCGGAAACAAATCGCCTCGACAATTTTTCCGCCATCCGCGGCGGCAATCCGATCCTGTTTCCATTCTGCGGACGGTGTTACTCCGACGGGCGGGAGGGCTATTGGAACGCGCCCGACGGAAAGCTTAGGCCGATGCCGCGCCATGGCTTTGCCCGCAACGGACGATTCGAAATCACCAACCTGAACCAGCACGGGTTTGCCGCCAGGCTCCTGCCTGACTCGGCCGCCAACGAAGCCTACCCTTTTCGCTACGAATTCCAAGTGATTTACCGGTTCGAGGCCGCGGCATTCTACGTCGAATTGAGCCTGGCCAACCACGACCAAACGCCGATCCCCTGGTCGGCCGGCCATCATTTCTATTTCACGCTTCCGTGGCGCGAAGGCACCAAACGATCGGACTACCAGGTGCGAATTCCCGCCGCCAAGGCTTTGAGGCACGCGCCGGACGGCAGCCTCGTCCCCCTTTCTCCGCCCCAAAGGGAAACCTCCCTCGAAACTCCCGAACTCGTCGATCGCATCCATACCGACCTTAGGAAAAACAAAGCGGTGATCGAGGAACTTCCCGACGGTGACCGGATCGTTTTGCGCTTCGGCGACAACGAAACCACACCGGATCCCGGCCTGGCGGTGGTCACCTGGACCGAATCGATCGAAAGTCCTTTTTATTGCGTCGAACCCTGGATGGGACCGCCCAACAGCCCCGATCACAATCTGGGACTTCACTGGGTCGAGCCCGGAAAAACGTCCCATTTCCTGGTGGAGGTGGCCCTGGTTCCGGCGAGTCGCTGAACCAATTTGTTCAATTTGCCCCCGGGATTGACCTGGATCAAAGCTTTCCCCTACGATCCAAGCCAAAATGTGCCTGTTGTGAGCCACCACTGGAAGTACCGTTCCACACCCGCCGGGTCGATGACCGGATCGATTCTTGGACGGCTTGCGGCGGTTGTCCTGCTGACTGCCTTCCTGTTCGGGCTGAACTTTCACCTGGTTTTCATGCAGGCTTTCGGCTGGTCCGGCATGCTCCTCGAGAATCACCGGGAATCCGGTTCCTGGTTCGCCGCCATCGAGCAAACCCTGGAGGGGGCGACGCCATGTTCCGTTTGCCGGCAGGTGGAAACCGCTCTGAACACCGACGAAAGAAGAGCGGATCCCCTGGCCTCGGGCGCGGATAATCGCATCATCCCTCCCCTGCTGATTCTCCTCGCCAAATCAACCCCCGCGTTGGATGCCCCCGCAATAACCTTTTTGCCTCTGGAAACCCCAGGCAAATTGCCCCCCACACCGTTTTCGGACTCACCGGTACCCCCACCGCGACTGGCTGGCGCCTGAATCTCCGGGCGCCTTGACGGGCGTTCACCGAATGGCCTCGTCCTTGATTGGGCAAGCCGGAACCCGTCCGCAATAACCTGGCCGCCGTAAGCCTCCATGCCGTCAATGCCGGCAGGGTCGCGCTGGCGTGCTTCGCGATCCAGTACCTTCAATCCGATAACACCATGAACCTATTTCCATCAGATTATAATCGATCAAAGTCCTCATTCATCCCTGAGCATCAAAAACAGCAAAGGGGTTTCACACTCTTGGAACTGCTGACCGTCATCGCAGTGATCGGAATCCTCGCCAGCCTGCTCATGCCGGCCGTCGCCTCCGTCCGGAATCGCGCCCATGGCGCCGCCTGCCTGAGCAATGTCCGCCAAATCGCTTTGGCGGGATACCTGTACGCTATCGACCACGACCGTTACGTCGGCTGGAGTCCCGGCACCGATCGAAAGGAACTTCTGTTCCCCTACCTGGAGACCGGCCGTTCCAACCAGGACACCGAGGGAGACCAGATCTGGCACTGTCCGCTGAATCAACAGCGGGACCGGGAAGCCAGCTACGGCTTCAACACCAATCTGAATTGGCGTCCGTTGGACTCCATTCGCAACCCCTCGCGCACCGTCGCCCTCGCGGACGCGGGCATCGGTGACGAGCGGCAGCCCACTCTGGCCACCCATCTGATGCCGCCCTCGCGCGAGACCTCTGCCGGCATCGGGCGTCCGAATCCGCGTCACTCGTTAGGCGGGCGGCCCGCGGTCAACGTCGGCTTCGTCGACGGTCACGCCAGGCGTACCGAAGTCGCCCCTCCGTTTTACCCGGGACTGCCGGGCGAATGGACGGGCAACGGTATAACCGATCCGGCGCATAGCGATTACATGGACGAAATGTGGGGGGGCCTGTGAAACACCAACCGACTACAAGCACAATGCGTATCGGCGGAATCCTGACCGCAGCCTTGCTCCTCGGCCTGCTCCTCGCGAGCGGATGCACCGCAGCCAGGGAGGAACGAGACCAACCACGCTTCGAGAACGCGCTGACCTTCGATATCGTCACCACGGAGGACGGATGGCATCTCTTATTCGGAGTGCCGGGAAATGAGGACCCCCAATCGCCTGTCATCTATCACACTTGGTCGGAGGATCGAGGGGTGACCTGGTCGACCGCGGTTCGCTTGTCGACCGATCACGCCCCCCCCGGACGTCACAATCGCGGAAACGACATCCAACTCGCCGCCAGAGGCGACAAACTCTTCGCTGTGTGGACCGCCCGCGGGGATGGCCCATGGGGCAGCGGGCCGCTCGCCATGGCATTCTCAATCGACCGGGGCGAAAGCTGGATCGCCGGCCCGGCTCCAACAGCCGGGTCGCCGGAGGAATCCGCGGCCGGATTTCGCTTCCCCGCCATAGCGGCCGATGACGATGCTTTGCACGCAATCTGGATACACGCGTTGGGTGACGTACGCAGCCTCCGTTATTCCCGGCTTCAATTGGACACCATGCAATGGTCGGATCCATTGACCGTCGATCCCGGCATCTGTGCCTGCTGCTGGAATCAACTGGCGATTGCGCCCGACGGCGCCCTGGTCGCGCTTTACCGCGACCACAACCCAAGCGATATGGCTTTGGCCACGTCACATGACCAGGGAAGAACCTGGGTCAAACGCGGTCACGTGGGCGCCTTCGATTGGCAATTCGAAGGTTGCCCCCACGTGGGCGGCAGCCTGGTTCTCCAACCGGTGGACTCGTCACCGGTCATTCTGGCCAGCGTATGGAGCGGACATCCGGAACACACCGATGCGTATCTCTTTCAAAGTGTCGACGGGGGCGATTCCTGGGAGCTCTCCAGAAGGTTGCCCGCCGGTCGCAATACCGATCTCGCCGCGTTCAGTTCAGGCGCCGTTATCGCGGTTTGGGACCAATTGGAAAACGGCACGCAATCCGTTTTCCAATCCACCTTCTCACCCGACAACGGTTCCTGGAGCGAAGCCGTGCGCGTCTCGCCCGACGGCGTCCGCTCCACCCATCCTCGACTGGTCGCCTCAGACGATTCGGCGCTCATTCTCTGGAGCACCGAAAGCGAAGATGGATCTCCGAAAGTAAAAACCGCGCTTATCGACCGGCCAAGCCGGCGATAAGCGCGGTCACTCCCGTTATTATGAACACCCAACCAAAGCTACTCGCCGATGAGCGACCTTACCGCGCGGGAGGCGGCTCGGGAGGCGGCTCGGAACCGGGGCCACCCTCGGGAGGATTTTCCCCCTGGCCCTCCGGCGGAGACTCGGCGCTATCTCCGTTGCCGCGACTGTTTCCATTGTCCCCACTGGAACAACCGGTCAACAGCGCCACCGCCAAAACGCCCGCGCCAATCAGAAAGTAGATCCCGAAATCATTTCGTTTTTTGCTCATACTCATGTCCCTCCTTTTGCCTCAGGAAATTCAGCTCTATTGTTCAACGCTGATCCAGGCATTTACCTGATAATCATAAAACGCCCGTTTGTCGGGACTTCCGCCGCGGTTGTAGTAATACCAATTCTGATTGTTATTGCTATAAACGAACGGATACACCTCCGAGTTGGTCCACAACCAATCCTGCATGGTGTGATCCCAAACCCAGGAACGAGCACCGGACGGACGGTACCACCAGCCATGCTCGCTGTGGCGAATCCATCCGGAGTCCGAAACATGGTCGTAGTGCGAATCACTGAACTCATCCAGCCAGGGCGAAACCTTGGTACCGCCGGATCCGAGAGTCGCTCCCAGATAGGACGCCGGCGAGACTAGTCCCTCTTCCTCAAGCAAGAGCGTCACCCGTCCTTCACGGGTAAATGATGCCAGAGAAGACGCCTCCGATCGGGTGGCGAATTCTCCTCGCAACGCGTAAACCAAAGCAGCGCTTTCGTGCATCGCGGCCCGCAGTGCCGGCAGAGACTGCACAAAATCCGCCGCATAGGCCACACGCGACATCATCCGTTCGATCGCCTTTTCTCCACTGGAGATCTGCGACGACGTCGCCACCTGGCCAATGTTCGCATAGAGCTGGCGCACAAAATCGCGCACCGGCATCAAGTGGAAGTTTTGTCCGAAACGATCCACAAACTCATCCGAGCTCAATAGATTCGACATCAGGTCGCGCAGACCGAAATCCAGGCCGGCTTGTTGCCGCAACCGGTTCCAGGCCGCCTCCACCTCGGCATCACTCTCCGGGAAGCGCCCTAGCGCCACTTCATACCCCGACCACACCATGACCTGGGCACGGAAACGCGGATCCTCCATCACTTTCAGCACCAATCCGGCCCGGGTCGCTTGACCCGAGGCCAGCGCTTCCAGAGCGGCTTCACGCTCCTGGGCATTGGGGAAGCGTCCCAGAAGGAACGAATAGATGTGCTCCACAAAATCACTGTCAAAGGCCACCGGATCCGGTTCGCGAACGGTGATCATTGTCGCCGCCGAAACCACCTGGTTGCCCGAGTTGTCCCGGGCTCCCACACGCAGTTCGACCGCACCGGCCTGCTGGAATACTTGATCGAGCTGGTAGGGGGCCTGAGCAGCTCCGCCCACCGGGAACCCATTCACGTAAAAGGTCACCTCCTCGATCATGCTGCCGCTGGCGGCACTGGCTCCAGCTTCCATGCGAACCGATGCACCGGCCAACACCTCCGCCCCGGCCAGGGGACGCAACAACTCAACCACCGGGGCTGCGGTTACGGGCGCCACCACCTGCACTTGGATCGTTTGGGATTCCCCGGCCACGCCGCTCGAATCGATGGCCACCGCTGTCAGGCTCTTGGTTCCAAGAGTGGAAGGACGGTACCGGACCGAGTACGGTGCGCTCCTATCAACCTCGATCACACTGCCATCCACCCGGAACTCAACCCGATCGATCGTTTTGTTGCTGTCGACGATCGCGGTCATAAGTACCGAGGAAACCGAGGTGACGGTTAATCCATCCACAGGAGAAACCAGGCTGACAATCGGCTCGGGCGAAAACACTCTCAGGTTGGCCGCCGCGGATTCGATCTGATTGTTGTTCGTGTTCGTTTCTTCGATCGCATTATCCGGATCGACGATGGCGCGCACACGGTAATCGCCTAGCGGCAGATTCGCGAGGCTGATGTTAAACGTCAATTCGAAGGGAATCTGACCCGGTGATACGGTCAACGAGGAGTTCGGTTGACGAAACTCGTTGCCGGCTCCATCGACGAAAACGACTTCCACCTGGAATGCTTCCCCAGGAACGCTCTCATTCAAGTTGTCGCCGGAAACCACGACCTGAAGGGTATCCTCCGGCGCATAGGTAGCGAAGGAATCGAAGACCAAACCGGTCAACGTCAAGTCCGGCGCATCAAGCACCTTGATGCCTGAACGCACCGCGAAATTGTTGTCAGTGTCGCTTTCCTGGGGATCATCATCAGGATTGATCACGGCAATAATCCAGTAATTGTCGCCGGAAATCGCGCCTTCAGGAAAAACCAGGTTTCCACTGACCGTTTTCGGAGTTGAGCCAATACCCGAAGCCGTCAGAACCTGAGAAAACTCAATATTATCCACATTCGCGGGATTACCGTCCGGCGAGAGATAAAAGACAATATCGACCTCGCTGAAGTTCGGCGCGCCTTCGTTGATAACGGTAACGGTAATCGGAAGCGTGCTTCCCGGCGCATAGGTCCCCGGCTCAAACTCCAGGGGTTGATCGCCGGTGAACGTAAAGTCCGGGAGATTGTTGGTGGAGAAATTCCGGGCGGCTCCAAAACGCAGGTTGTTACGGTAATTGCTTTCCGCAACCAGCGTGTCGGAATCGTCGCCGATCATGCGTCCAACCTGGGCATAGAGATAGAAACGTCCCAGAGGCACATCGACCGGAACAGTCACAAAACCCGAAAGGGTGACCGATTCACCGGAGAGGAGACCTTCGTCGTACACAAATTCGGACGAAGGAGCATCCAAGGGGACATCGTTGCCGTTGCCGGAAATGCGGTCGGGTGACAGATACAATCGTACTTCGATCGGAGTGCCGTCGGGTATGGCGGCTTCTCCAGCATTGGTCAAATCGACGGCAACCTCCACCTGCGTACCTCCCGGGTGAATCCCCGCCGGATAAGTCAGGGCCGTGATTTCCAAATCAGCCAAAGCCCCTTCGCTGCGCCGGTCGTGCACAAAGACGTCACGTTGGTTATTCTCCGAAAGGAACAGCAGGTTGGTGGCGCCGTGGACCAGGTTGTTCGCCTCCGAAGCGAAGGCGATGAAACGTCCGTCTCCGCTGATGGAGGCGCCGCGGCTCGAATTCGAGCCATCGAGATTCACGAAGTTCTGTCCGGTCTGTTCGCCGAAGCGGTTCACACTGACCAGTACCGTTTCACCCGAAGTGCGATCGTGTACGAAAACATCCGAGGAATCATTTCGGTCGTGGTCCACCAGGTTGCGCGCCGTGGAACGGAAAGCGATGAGCCTTCCGTCCCCGCTGATGGAGGGTTGCAGACTGCCCAGCGACCGGCCATCAACACCGGTTTTCCCTTCCGGATACATCGGTTCCGTGTCGCCCGAAACGACATTCGCGTCGGGTACGCTGACCCCGAACGTCTCGCCGGACTGACGATCATGCACGTAGATGTCGCTGACCCCGTTGTCGATTCCGGGAACCGCGCCAATCGGTAGATTCGTTGCGCCTGAGGCAAAGGCGATGAAGCGGCCGTCCGCACTGATCGAAGGGGTGAAGCTGCCCACATCCGCGGGCTCATTCGCATCGCTCACACTCACGCGAACGGTGGCAATTCCGCCTGCTTCATCCCAGACCCCATTGCCATTGGCGTCGCGGTCGTGCACGTAGATCTGGGAAACGCCGTTGTCCGTCCCCACTGCGAGATCACCCGCCGAGGAACTGAAGGCGACGAATCGTCCGTAAGCGCTTAACGAAGGCGAAAAACTGTCGCCGTTCCCGGCATTGCCCGCCTCATCCCTACTTGCGAGCACGGTTCTTCCCGTGTGGGTATCGTGCAGATAGATCTGATTGTAACCCGCCCCCGGCACCTCGGCAATGTTGGTTGCCCGGGACTCGAAGGCCACGAAACGCCCGTCGCCGCTGATGGCGGGATTGAACGCCCCCCGATTGGCCTGAACGCTGAAATCGTTGACACTGACCAGCAAGGTGGAAACGCCGCCGTCTTCGTCGAAAATTCCCGTGTTGTTGGCGTCGCGGTCATGCAGGTAGACCGCACTGCGACCGTTGAGCAGCTGGTCGACCAGGTTGGTGGCGTCCGAAACGAAAACCACAAAACGGCCGTCGGCGCTGATAGCCGGAGTGTAACTGGGACCATCCGATTGCTCGCCGTCCGAGTCGACACTCACCCGCACCACCACTCCGGTTACGGTATCGCGAACGAACACGTCGCTTACTCCATTGCTATCCCCGGGCACCAGGTTGCTCGCGTCGGAGTTGAACGCCACATAACGCCCATCGGCACTGACCGCCGGATGGTCGCTCATAGCATTACCTTCCGTTCCGCTCGCGCTTTGGCTCATACGCCGAGTGAACGGGAAATCCTCCGACTCGATCATGATCTGAGGCGTCACGGTATCCACCAGGACGTTGTTCGCGACATTCAGTTCTTCCTGCTGATCCATCGAATCCAACTTGACGGCGACAAAATATGCGCCGGCCGGGAAATTGCCCGGGATTTTCACCTCCGGCAAATCGATCGTTACCC
>PXBO01000108.1 GCA_003566885.1 Opitutia bacterium
AAGGCGTCACGTCTTGGTTCTTGACCAGGACTCTCTCTCATATACTTCCCCTTCTCCCCTCCCGGATCCCGAAATACCGCCGGGCCTCGCATTTCGTCCGCAACTGGAAATAGTCTCACTTCCCGGTTTCCTGCAGTTCGCCCTCTACATACTGATGAATCAAACCCGAAATCAATGCTTGATAGGGAATTCCCTTTCGGGCCGCTTTGCGCTGGATGCCGATTAGGTCGTGGCTGCTCAAACGAATGTTTATTCGCTTGTCTTTCCTGAAGGTATTCTCGCCGGCATCGGCCAACATCTGCAAAAGCTCTTGCGACGGATCCTCCAATTTCAGTCTCCCACGGTTATAGCTGTCCGACAGATTCTTTTCTTCTTCATTCATTTCTTCTCTTCTCCTTTAAAAAGTCTTTGGTCGCCTTCCGGTGAGGAAACGCGGTCTTGAGGAAGATCGTTTCGCCATCGATCACATAAGGGACAAAGTATATGTAACCGTCAACGGGGACCAGGAATACGCGTTGATTCGGATACTTTCGTTGATTCGGGTGCCCGGTAGTTTTCCAAAGCCGCCCCGCCGCCAAGAGCAGCGCCAACTCTTCGAACGAAATATTCCTTTCTCTCTTCAGCCACGCATTCTTTTCCGGATCCCAGTCGAATTTCACAAACTCTAATATGTATGCCTTATAGGCATCCCGTCAAGTCATTTTGAGAACCGCTCATTAAGAGATCCTTAGCCGGTCAATCCGCAAAAAATGTGCCTTTCTGTTTCCTGCATTGCCTTACGCTTCCGTTTATCTCCGCTCACCTCCCGGCCGGATCCCGGAAAACAGCCGGGCCTCGCAAGCATGAAGAGCAAAAGAAAAAGCCACGGATATAGGTGCCCGAAGGCACTCACGACACGAAGCCGAATTTCATCCGCAGCTTTGTGTAAGATCCCTCTCTATCCGACGTCGTCAACTAGTGCGAGCGTTACCAGACATTGCATCGGTTATAGCCTCAATTTCCATCCTGTAAATCTTGTTTATCCTGTCCAAATTCAACGTCATTCTACGCCTCCTTTTTTGAAAGGATTTACCGGATCAACAGGATGGTTTGATTGATCAGAGTTCAAAGCCGAGTCCTCCCAGGTTTGCACGAATCTTCGCTTCCAGTTCTTTTGATTCAGAAAACGGTTCACCTAACTGCTTCGTCAGGCGTTCCATTCTGTCGCGGGCGACCTGTACATGATTCTGGTTGACCATTGTTCGGGATAGGAAACGGACTCGGCCGGAATCGGGGCGCGAGTGTCACCGAAAATTCGTAAGACCGGGGCCTGGTAGGAGCAAGGGATTTCAGGCGGCGGTTTGTGACGGTTTTTTATGGCAAATCCTGTCACGACCTGACGTTTCGGCTTGGGCCAAGGAAAACGGCCTGAGATCCGATTTTCCGTTTAGAAGAGGGTCTTACGGTCCGTTTATCGGGGTAATTGGCGGGTTGGGTCATTTTCGACCACGAAATACGCGAAATGCACGAAACTATGGTGGGCAGGATGCCCGCGTTCCCGGGGGGCTTATCTGTGCCCATCTGTGAAATCCGTGGTTGAAGAGCGTTTCCTGGCTCGGGGTGACTGGACTTCGGACCGCGAGGCGGCGGCGCGGGCGGAGCCACTCCCTCCAGGAAGCTTTCCGCGTTTGGCGCAAGAATTCGGAAATTTTCCAGATCTTTTCCTGGTGCCCCCGCCCAGACTCGAACTGGGATTAACGGTTTAGGAAACCGCGGTTCTATCCTTTGAACTACGGGGACAGGCGTTATGCTAGGTCAATTTTCAACGGGGGCGCGGGCGGCGTCAATGTTCATTTGAATTCGAGCATCGCTCTTGCGCTTGAGTCGCTTCCCCTTTTTACTGGCCCCAATTATGCCTGAGAAAAAGGAAGATAACGGACAGCGGGATTCGGTTCAGAGTCTCATGGAGAAGAAGTTCCTCGAACAGAGGAAGGTGTTCCTCTGGGGGGAGGTCAACGGGAACAGCGGCAAGGAAACCGTGGAGAAGCTTTTGTATCTGGAGGCGACGGATCCGGGCAAGGACATCACTTTCTACATCGACACCCCCGGCGGTTCCATCACCTCGGGCATGGCGATTTACGATACGCTTCAACTGATCAGTTCCCCGATCAGCGTGGTGGTGACGGGGATGGCGGCGAGCATGGGGTCCATTCTGCTCTGCGCCGCGCCGAAGGGCCGCCGTTATGTTTTTCCCCACTCCCGGGTGCTGATTCACCAGCCGCTGCTGGCGGGCCGGATGGTGGCGCCGGCGGTGGATATCAACATTCAGGCCACGGAGATGGAGAAGCTGCGCGAGGAGTTGAACAAAATCCTTTCCGAAGCTTCCGGCCAGCCGCTGGAAAAAATCACCAAGGATACGGACCGGGACTTCTATTTGAACGCCAACGAGGCGATCGAATACGGTTTGGCCGACAAGATCGTCGATAAGATCTGAAATCGGAGCTAGGAGTCTGTCGGGCTTCGCCGACAGACGGATTCGTTCCGGGACGCCCGGATCACCGTCGCTGAAACCGCCGGTCCAGTTCCCCCTGATCGATCTCGATCAGGGTGGGACGCCCCTGCGGATTGGTAAGCGGCTGTTCACAGGCGAGCAAATTCAGAACCAGCGATACCAGTTCGGTCTCGCCGCACCGGTCCCCCAGGCGCACGGCCCGCGCGGCCGCCAGCTTGGCGAAGCGCTCGCGTGCGAGTGCGGGTCGCGAGGAAGACAGGTTTTCTTCCTTCATCGAGCCAATCAAATCGCGCAGGAACGGCTCCACCTCCTCGGGGGAAATCCAGTCGGGAGCGGTTTCCACCCGGAAAAAATTGCGTCCGAAGGGCGCGACTTCAAAACCGCTCGCCAGGAGAAACTCCCGATGCTCCTGTAACAAACCCGCCGCGACCCCATCGACCTCCAGCGGCACCGGGAAAAGCAGGGTCTGCACGACGGGCTTTTCCTTTTCAAACCTTCTCAGAACCTCTTCGTACATCACCCGTTCATGGGCGGCGCGCCGATCGACGAGAATCAGACCGTTCTCTCTTTCGAAAACCGCCAGCCGGCCCTGAATAAGGCCAAGGAAGCGCCAATCCAGGAGTGGTCGTGACGGGCGATCACCGTCCGACCGGTCGCCGCGGTTCCGTCCTTCGCCCGTTGGACCGGCCCCGATTTGCGGTTGCGAACGCGGTGATTCGTCCTCCCCTCGCACCGGCGTTGAAGGGGAGATCCGTGGCGCCCCGCCGGATTCGGACGGCGCCAGGCGCACCGCCGGCCCCGGTGAGGCGGACAACGCGCGGGCGTCGGGACCGGGCTGGGAAACGCCCATCTCGCGGCCGGCGGATTGCAGTCGTCGCAAGACCGCCTGCACGACAAATCGCCGCACCCGGCCTTCCTCGCGGAAACGGATTTCGCGTTTCGCCGGGTGGACGTTCACGTCGACCCCGCGCGAATCCATTTCGAGAAAGAGAAAGGCCACCGGGTGCCGCCCTTTTCCCAGGGAGGCGTGATAGGATTCGAGCAGCGCGTAAACCAGGGTACGGCTATCCACCGGGCGTCGGTTGACAAAGGTAACCGTTTCGTGCCGGGTCGATCGCCCCACCCCGGGCCGGCCGATGAAACCGTGCAACCGCAGTCCGTCGCCGGACTCGTCGATTTCCAGCAAATCGCCGAGCAGTTTGCGCCCGAAAATCTCACCGATCCGGTCGCGGAGGTTTTCGCAAGGCGGGGATTGGAAGAGGACCCGACCGTTGTCGATCAGCGTGAACGCCTTGTCCGGGTGGGCCAGGGCATAAAGCCGCACACAGTTGATGATATGGCCCGCCTCCGTCGGATCGGTCTTCAGGAACTTCCGTCGCGCCGGCACCGAGTTGAACAAATGGCTCACTTCGATGCGGGTCCCCGGCGGCATGCCGCAATCGCGCACATGCAGAATCTTGCCGCTGTTAACCAGGACCTCGGTTCCGACCGCCTCCCTGGACGACCGGGTCCGCAACAAAAAGCGGGACACACTGGCGACGGAAGGAAGCGCCTCCCCGCGGAAGCCGAAGGAAGTGATCAAATCCAGGTCGCTCGCCTCCAGTATCTTGCTGGTGGCATGCCGCTCCAGCGAGAGCAGAGCGTCATCCCGCACCATCCCGCGACCGTCGTCTTCAACCCGCATGTAGGAGCGTCCGCCGTGACGAAATTCCACCTCCAAACGCCGGGCGCCGGCATCGATACTGTTTTCCACCAACTCCTTCACCACGGCGGCCGGACGTTCGATAACCTCGCCGGCGGCAATCTGATTGGCCACCTGGTCCGAGAGTATGCGAATGGAACTCATGGACCGCAGCCTAATCACCCCGGGTGCGGAAACAATCCCGATCTGTTCACGCCGTCCGGCGGGCCAACAGGGATTCGAGGAAGGCCTTGGACTCCAGAACCTCCTCCGGAGTGAGCAGCGGGCTGAACTCCAGGATCAAAGCGTGTTCCGGGCGGATATACTTGAGGATCATGTCGAAATCCACCACCCCGCTGCCCAGCGGCTGGTGGTCTTTCCCCTCGGTGGAAACATCGTGCAAATGAAACCCCAACAGGCGGTGACCGTTTTCCAGCAGCAGGGTCTCATGGTCGGCCAGGCCATACCACTCCTTGATCTGGGCGTGGCCGGCGTCGTGCCAGTAGCCCACGTGTTCGGTGGAGGAAAGTTCGCTGAACAATTCGCTGAAATCGTCGTCGAGGGGAAGCTCGGTAATGGCCTCACGGTTCTCCACCCCGATCTTTACCCGATTTTCCTCGGCGTTGGGGAGGACGCGTTCCAAATTGCGCAAGACTTGGGCCCAAAACTTGGGTTTCCTTTTTCTCAACTTGGCCCGGGTCTTCTCCAGGGTGGCCTGATAGCGGGGATCGTCGTGAATGCCATCGGTCACCTGCTCACGCATCCGTTCCAATTTCTTGGCGGGCGACCAGAACGGGAAAGAGATCGAACCGAGGTGGGTCACCACCAAAGGCGCCTTCATTCGCTCCGCAAACTCGAAAGTGCGACGGGTATGCCGCAACCACAAATGGCTTTCCTGGCTCCCCAGGGCCGACGGCTTGAACAGGTTGGGGGCGGGATGCTGAACCCCGTTGGGCAGGGGGCAAAAATTATGGACGGAAGAAATCTTAACGATTTTCTCGTGGACCGCCTGCAGAATCCCGGGCACGAGGGAAACGCGGATACCATGGCTTAGCTCGATGTACTCGAAGCCCAGATCCGCCATTTCCTTGACCATTTCATAGCCATCACGGTGGCGGCCGGAACACCAACTCGTTGACAATGATACGGGCATGGTTGAGTCCGGTTAAAATTGGTGAGGCAGCAAGTTGTCGATAAAACCGGCCCGCGGCGGCGCGGGCGGCTGGAACCGCTCCCGCGGGACTCAACTGTTGCGCCGATTGCGCAACATGTCGTTGAAGGCGGCGACCTTCTTCTTGCGCCGCTTCACTTCGCAGGGCTTTTCGAAATAACGTTTCGCGCGGGCGTCCTTGATGATCCCCTCGCGATCCAAGCGCTTCTTGAGCCGCCGAATGGCGCGCTCCATGGGTTCTCCTTTACGAACTTTAATCTCAATGGCCATAAATCACAATCTGATAAGTCGAAACGATCTGTAAATCGCACCTGAAACCGTTAATCAAGATAAATAATCCCTTTCGGGGTCAAATCTTTTATCACTATCCGGGCAAATGAAACCCCGCGGTTCGGCCCGCCAGGCCGAACCCGGTGCCGGGAGATTTTCTTTCGGCGAGTGATCCGAGTAAGATAAACCGAACGGAATGAGAAGGTTTCGTCAAAAATCCACTCCCCGACCCGCCTGTGCTCGCCTCGGGAAGGAATTCCGTCAGAATGACCTTATGGATAAGAATTCGGTCGTCGATGCACTGCTCGATTCCTTGAAGGCGGAACTCAATAACGCGGTCGCCGCTTCCCAGGACGCGGCTGATTACGCGGTCAACGAGGAAGCGCGGGCGGAATCCAAGTGGGACACCCAGGGGTTGGAGGCCTCCTACCTGGCCGCCGGCCAGGCGGAACAGGCCCGGCAATGGGCGGAATCGATAGAAATCCTGGAGCGCAGTCGCAAAGAGCTATTGGCGGAAAACTCCAAGATCGCGTTGGGCGCGGTGGTCCACTGCGAGATCCTGGGGGAAGAGGAGCGCTTTTTCGTCGCCCCCGTGGCCGGAGGGCAGGTTCTGGAGGTGAACGAGGCAACGCTCACCGTCCTCACCCCGCAATCACCGCTCGCCACCCGTATGTGGGGAATGAAAGCGGGACAAGACTTCACGCTGGCCAACGGCGGGACGGCCCGAATTCTCGATATCGCCTAGCAGCCTGTCGGACTTAGCCTCCCGCCTAAATCCGACAGGCTGCTAAAGGCGATCGAACTCGGGATTTCGAAGTAATTCCCGGGCAACCCCTTCAGGTGCGGCGCTTTCCCATACGGTTCGAAAAACGACTTCGTTATCGCGCACCACCATAAGGCCGAAATCCTGATAATAACGCTCCCGGTACTCGAAAAGGAACAGTTGATCGTCCGGCCGCAAACGCCGGGTGAAATCGACCCAGTCCGGATCCGACGCCAAACGGGTCCGCTCGTTGATCTCCCGCGTGTCCCGCAGGTAAGCCCTGAGGTCTTCCGCATTCTCGAGACGTTCCTCGACACCGCGGACGATCGAAGCGACGGTATCGTGCTGTACGGCCATAAAGTACTCCATGACTTCGACCGAGACCGGAGCGATCGTCTCATACCCCTCGGAATTCCGGAACGGGCCCGAGGGCCGGGTGGCGCATCCGGCCAAAAAAAGGACGCCGAGTAGCGCAAGAACAGTATTGATAAACCAAGGCATGGCACTGAAATCCGCAATGTTCGGCCCCGAATCACCTTAATCCGCAGCCACAGTAGTTTGACTAAAGGCCAAAAAACCGGGAAGCAATGTCTAAAACGCACTATGACCACCGACCTGGACAACCGCACTCGCGAAACCAGCGCCCCGCTCTTTGAAGCCCGGGGCTGGATGCGCTTCCTCGGGGTGCTCTGCATTCTGCAAGGGGCCTGGATGGCGGCCACCTTTTACGGACTTATCGTCGCCTGGCTGCCCGTTTGGACCGGGATCCTGCTTTTCCAGGCGGCCGGCGCGGCAGGACGCGCCCATTTGAACGCCGACCAGGAGAGCCTCATCCGTTCCCTGCGAAAGCTGAAAACCTGTCTCGTCATCATCGGCGCGGTGATCCTCCTGCTGACCTTGGCCGGGGCCGTTTTTGCGATCGCGTTTATTACCGGCGGATTGGCCGGCGGGCGCTGGCTCGCCAACTGAAACCGGGGGCCTCGCTCCCGGCCACCGGCAGGAAAAACACGGCCCGGGAGCGGGACCGGGCCGACCTGATTTCGGCCGGGCAAAAGGCTGAATTAAGTTGCGTCCACCCGGCGCAACTGTACGCTTGCCCGTTTTTATGACAACGGAGAGGCGTCGCGCGCATTCGGACTCAGCGCGGACAAACTATCTGCTATTTCTCTAATGGTGAAGGACCTGAAGGACACGCTCAATTTGCCCAAAACCGATTTTCCCATGAGGGCCCGGTTGGTGCAACGCGAACCCGAACGAATCGCCCACTGGCGGTCTCTCGATCTTTACGCCTCCATCCAGAAGGAAAACGCGGACAAACCCGCCTTTATTCTGCACGACGGGCCGCCCTTCACCAACGGGGACCTGCACATGGGCCACGCCCTGAACAAGATCCCCAAGGATATGGTGACCCGCTATCTGTCGATGCGCGGTTACCGGGCTCCCTACCTGCCCGGATGGGATTGTCACGGACTGCCGATCGAGCACAAGGTGGCCCGCGACCTGCAGAGGGAAAAGAAGGAACTGACACCCGCCGAAATCCGTTCCGCCTGTGCCCGCTTCGCCGAGCATTACATCGGAATCCAGCGTGAACAGTTCGAGCGAATGGGGGTTTTGGCCGACTGGGACAATGCTTACCGCACCATGGACCCGGCCTACGAGGCGGAGATTTTGCGCGCCTTCGCCTGCTTCGTCGAAAAGGGACTGGTCTACCGGGACAAGAAGCCGGTTTACTGGTCGATCCCCTGCCGTACCGCCCTGGCCGAAGCCGAAATCGAGTACCGCGACCACGTCAGTGCGGCCATCTGGGTCAAGTTCGCCGTGACGGCGGATTCCCGGCTGCAAACGGAGCTCCCGGTTTCGGTGGTGATCTGGACCACCACCCCGTGGACCCTTCCCGCCAACCTGGCCATTGCCGTCCACCCCCATGTCGAATACGGCCTGGTCCGGGCCGGCAAGGAAGCTTTTATCGTCGCCGCTTCCCTGGCGGAACAGTTCGCGGCCGATTGCGGCTTCGATGAATGGGAGGTTGTCGAGACGTTCGAAGGGTCGCATCTGCTCGGGCTCGCCACCCGGCATCCCTTTATCAATCGTCCGAGTCCGGTGGTGACCGCGGAATACGTGACCACGGAATCCGGCACCGGCTGCGTGCACATCGCCCCCGGCCACGGGCTCGACGACTACTACACCGGCCTGGAGCACGGTTTGCCGCCTTATTGCCCGGTGGATGACGACGGCAAATTCATAGCCGACGACGAAATGCCCGCCGATCTGGCCGGCCTGAGCGTGTTGGAGGTGGACGGCCGCAGCGCGGCCAATGAGGGCGTCCTGGAAAAGCTGAAAGCGCAGGGGGCTCTGCTCAAAGCAAAATCGATCCAGCACAGTTACCCGCACTGCTGGCGATCCAAGACGCCGGTGGTGTTCCGCGCCATGGACCAGTGGTTCGTGGCGCTGGGCAAGAACGATTTGCGCAAGGAGGCGCTGGAAGCGATCTCCACCGTTGACTGGATTCCGGATTGGGGTGAGGCCCGCATTCGCGCCGCGGTGGAAAACCGCCCCGACTGGTGCATCAGTCGCCAACGTTCCTGGGGCGTGCCCATACCCGCCTTTTACGACACCGCCTCCAACACGCCGGTGCTTGACGCCGCAATCATCCGCGCGGTCGCCGACCGCACGGAAAAGGAAGGCACTCAGTTCTGGTTTGAGGAAAGCGCGGAGCAAATCCTGAATTCGATCGCGCTTCCGCCCGAATGGCAGGGCAAGGCGCTGCAAAAAGGAGCGGATACCCTGGATGTTTGGATCGATTCCGGGGCAAGCCACCTGGCGGTCCTGAAAAGACGCCCGGAATTGAACTGGCCGGCGGATCTCTACCTGGAAGGCAGCGACCAGCATCGCGGCTGGTTCCAATCTTCGCTTTGGGTAGCCGTGGCAACGGAGGGCTCCGCGCCTTACAAGAAGGTTCTCACCCACGGTTTCGTTGTAGGGCAGGACGGCCGGAAACTGAGCAAGAGCGACGGGAAACCGCAAACCGCGCAAACCTATCTCGACCAATTCGGGGCCGACATCATCCGGCTCTGGGTCGCATCGATCGACCTGCGAAACGACGCGCCGATCTCGGAGGAAATCCTCGGTCATGTGGGCGACGCCTACCGCGGGCTGCGCAACACCCTGCGTTTCCAGATCTCGAATCTTTTCGATTTCGACCCTGATCGCGACTCCGTGCCCTACCAGTCACTCGACGCGGTGGACCGCTGGGCGCTGGCCAAAACCGCCGATCTGCTCCGGCAGGTGACCGCCGCCTACGACGCTTTCGAATTCCATCGAGTCTACCAGCTCTGCAATCAATTCTGCACCACCACCCTGTCCGCGACCTACCACGACATCCTGAAGGACCGCCTCTACACTCTGGGGCCGAACGATCCGTTTCGGCGTTCCTCGCAAACCGCGGTGCACGAGATTTTCCGCACGCTGGTTCGCGTTTTGGCTCCCATCCTCACCTTCACCGCGGATGAGGCCTGGGCCCACGCGTTCGGGAACCAGGATTTTCTGGACAAGCCCATTCACCTCGAAGACTGGCCGGTCGCGCCCGAGGAATGGAACAACCCGGAAATCGTGGCCGACATGGAGCGGCTTTTTGCGATCCGAAACGGTGTCCTCGAGCAATTGGAGGCCGCGCGGCAGAAAAAGGAGATTGGCAAGTCCCTCGAGGCCGCGGTCAAGCTGACCGTGCCTTCCGAATCCGAACAGGATCGCTTGCTGCGCCAATACGAGACATTTTTGCCCGAACTTTTCATCGTCTCCGCGGTCTCACTGGATTCGCATACTGCCGACTCACTCAAAATCGAAGTCTCCCACGCCGAGGGCCACCGCTGCCCACGCTGCTGGCGATGGGTTCCCGAATTGAGTGCGAAAGCGGAAATCGGAGATCTCTGTCCCCGCTGTTCCGAAGCAATCGATTCATCCCCGTAACCGAATTCCCAATGCGATGACTACAAAAAAGACACCGCGAAAAGGGGCCACCACTAAAAAGGCGGCCGCAAAAAAGAAAACTTCCAGCAAAACGAAATCAGCGGCATCCCATAAAGGGACCGCCAAAGGAACGTCTTCAGCGAAGACGCCAAAAACCAAAAAATCGTCGCCAGCGAAGGCGCCGAAAACCAAGAAAACAGCTTCTGTGAAGAAACCGACGTCCTCCAATTCGGCCGCAAACAAAAAGAAAACCGGCGCCAAGAAAAAATCCGCATCAACGGGCAAAAAAGCTGCTGTAAGCAAGAAGACCGTCAGCGCCGCCACCAAAAAGAAGGTCGCTTCCGAGGAAAAAGGCGAACCCGCGACGAAGGCCTCTCCCCCCAAAAAGAGTTCCCGGGAAAAAGGTTCGACGCAGCGCGTTCCCGCAACCAAACCCCGTCCCATTGCGTTTTCGCTGGAGGAAGCCCGGAAGATCGCTCAGAACCGCTCAAAAACCGCCAGCGAAGCCCCGCCCAAGCGCGCGGCCGACGAACCTGCGTCCAAGCGGGCGGCCGCAGAGTCCCAGCCCGGCAGCAAGAAAACCGCCGACTCTCATGAACCGAAACCGGCGGCTCGCGTATTGGGCGCAGCCTCTCTGGCGGACATCCTCGGCCGCAATCCCAACGCTTCCTCCAACCCGTTGGAGGAGCAGAAAAAGGAGGTGCCCAAAAAGCATCAACGCTATTTTTCCATGCTCCAGGAACTCCGTGAACACGTCCTCTCCGAGCTGGACCTGCACACCAAAGACACCCTGAAACGTTCCGCCAAGGAGGACAGCGGCAACCTCTCCGGCTACGGACAACACATGGCGGACGACGGAACCGATTCCTTCGACCGTGATTTCGCGCTCAGCCTGGTGTCCACCGAGCAGGAAGCGCTTTCGGAAATTGAAGCCGCCATCGAACGTATCCACAAGGGCACCTACGGTGTTTGCGAAATCACCGGAAAACCGATCGCCAAAGAGCGTCTCATGGCTGTTCCGTTCGCCCGCTATTCCATCGAAGGCCAGGTGGAATTCGAGAAGACCCAACGACGTCCCTCGCAGCGTGGAGGCGCCTATCTCGACTCCGGAAGCGACGGCGGTGAGTTTCTGACCGAGGACCCGGACGAGTAACGTCAATTCACGGAACGTGCGCCAAGATCTATTTCCCGTTCGCGCGGGTTGGCTTATGAATCGGATGGGCCAATACCGGACTCTTTTTGCGCTGGGGGTGGCAACGCTGGTCCTGGACCAGTTGACCAAACTCTGGATCTACTTCACCGTCGCTTTCGAGACGGAACGGATCGAGGTAATCAGCGGGTTCTTTTACATCGTGCATTGGGGAAATACCGGCGCGGCCTGGGGGATATTCCAGGGCAGAAGTTTCTGGCTGGCCATTCTCGCCGTCATTGCCCTGTACGCCATTTATCGCCTCCGGCATCATCTCGGCCTGCGCTCAAGGGTCGGGCAGATCAGCTTCGGCTTCCTCTGCGGCGGCATTCTCGGAAACCTGATCGATCGAATCGCGCACGGCCACGTGATCGATTTCCTCGACTTTCGCTTCGGGACCTTCGCCTGGCCCGCGTTCAACGTCGCCGACAGCGCGATCTGCGTCGGCGTCACCCTGTATATCTTCTACTCCTTTTTTAAACCCGAAAAGCTGGAATCGATCTCCTCCTAGCCCCCTTCACGCAAGGACTCTCCGCCGCTCCAGTCGCCATAACGCAATCGTCAGCAACGCGCACAGCAGTATCGCCCCGGCGCCGATCACAGCAGCCAGGCGGAATCCGGCCACCGCATTCGCCGAGGAAAACATCACGAGTATGGCCAGGATAACCCCGGGGCAAACCCATACCCGGGGCCGCGCCCTCACCTGTCGACGGCCCTTCCGGCGGGTGAAAAACCCCAGAGCCACCGCCATTATCGCGGCCACGGCAAACCAGGAAACAAAATTCCCCAACGGAACCCCGTAATAAAAATCACCGCTTTCCCAATGCCAGTATCCGCGTACATGGACCGCAACCGGTTCGAGGACAAAGTCGATGCCGGTTGCAAACGACGCCGTGGGAAATATCAGAAAGATTCGATTGAACGCATCGCTGGTCCCCAGGCTGAAAAGAATATACTCGAATGCGAGGAACAGGCCTCCCACGATCACCCACCAGGCCAACGGAATAGCCGCGGGAACGCCCGGAGGCAGCAGCGGCCCGAAATTCTCGGTGTAGGAATACTGCCCAAAAGGAAAACCCCAGGTCATCCCGGACGCCTCGGTCGCAAACGCGAGCAGGCTTACGGTTAGAAAAGCGGCCATGGTTCGGCCGAGCCCATAAAACCGCACCCAGGAGACCAAGACCAGCATCGCCCCCAGGAGCATGAACACAAAGTCGCCCAGACGATCGAACGGAGTGGACAGGTCGCCGACCACGATAAAGAGGCCCACCGCGAACCAAATCGTGAAGACGATCAATAAGAGGTTATGCCAACGCCTGGCCATAGGCTTTCCATCCGGTTGATAACAGGCAATTGGCCACGGAATCTTTGCATGATCCCCTCAAACCGAAAAATCATGCCTCTTTCCGCTCCTCTGAAGGCAAACCTTCGTAGATCCGGTCCTCGGGAACCAGAGTGGCGATCTTCCGCTTCTTTGGATCGTGCACGTATTTCCCAATCTCCTCGATCGCCTGATCCGTATCGATCACCCGACAATACCGGTCCCGTAAGGTGACCACCGTAAATGTGTGCAACTCCGGAGTCACCGTGGTGCAGCCATCATCAATCATCGTCACATGAAACCCGATGTCGCAGGCGGCCCGGACGGTGCTGGATACGCATTCGTTGGTGTACACCCCCACGACAAAAAGCGCGTTGATGCCCATGTTTCTGAGAACGTAATACAGATTGGTCGTGGGGAAGACCCCGCTGGCCGTTTTGTTGATGACGATCTCATCCCCCTCCGGAGCGACTTCCGGCAAAAATTCCGCTTCCTTCGATCCCGGTGTGGCCAACAGACCCAAACGTTTGTGGCCGGCTCTGCGATCACGACCGTCGCGGGTCAATGCCTGAATCCTGGTATGAATGACCTCCATCCCGTGGCTGCGAAAAGCCTTTTGCAGGCGGGCGATATTGGGAACGACCTTCGTTTTCAACTGATCGAAGTAATATCGCGCATCCTCCGGATGCACTCCGGAGGTGTTCACGTCGGCAAAGACTCCGTATCCTTCGGCCGCATCCAGGTACTGCATGTCAATGACGAGCAGCGCCGTGTCCTTGGCCTCCAGGCTCTTGAGCACCAGAGGATTGTCGACAATGTTCTCGTGGTAGGTTCCTTTTAGAGGATCGATATGGGCCTCGCTTTCGGTGGAATCTTCTCTTTTTTCGTCCATAACCCTATTGTGACCCTATCCCGCTCGCTGGCAAGCGATCACAAAATGTGACGCCCGTCTCTCCTGCGGAGAAACGGGCGTCGACCATAAAACCATCCCAAAACAGGGCTGGAAACCTTGAATCAGGCGGCGATTAGAACGCCATCGTGACCGCGGTTCCCCACCAGAGCTGCTGCTGAGGCTCACCGCCCAGGGCGTCGTCGCTGTTGCCGGCAAACCGGGCTCCGATCGAGAAGGAAGTCACGTCGTTAAGCGCGTAAACGATGTCAGCCGAGAGGCCGTAGTAAACCCATTCCTCGTCTTCATCGGTATCGGCGATCAAGCCCAAATAGGCCCCCAGATCGAGCTCGAATCCAGCAAAGCCCAACTCTTCCAAGTCGAACGCGTAGCCGCCGGAGAGTTCCAGCGTGAAAATTTCGCTTTCTGTCTCATAAAACAGGTACACCGCCGGATCGAGGAACACATCGAATGCCGCCCCGATATAAGGTTCACGGTCGCTGCCGCCTTCCGGATACCAGTAGTAGGTGTAACCGATATCGAGTTCGACCATTTCATTCAAAGCGAAGCCGTAGCCGACATAGAAATCGACTTCATTATCGCCGGCTCCGGGGCCACGCGACAACGGCATGGACATCCAGGTGCCGAAGTAGGCATCCTTTACCCCGATTTCCATCCCGGGCTGCATGCTGGGGCCGCCCAGCTTGGAGCCACGGAAAGAATACTCGGACTCAAACGCAAACTCAGTTTCAACGGTTATATCCTCCGGCGTCAACTGCCCATAGGCCGCCGTGCTTCCGGCAAAAAGGGTCGCGGCCGCCAGGCTTTTCAATAGTGTTTTTTTCATCATCGTGCTCTTGTTTGTAGTGGTTTTTAACGTTGGCCACAGTTCAATCAGCCAACATTAAGTCATACCAAAGCTAAAGGCGTGCCAGTTTAATTTCTCAAGCCTATATTCACCGGAAGATTCCCTTTTTGTTGTAAATTTAACACTGCAACTGCTTCAATTTTATCAATCGCTCCCACTTGGTCCCCCAAAACGTTTAGAATCACGTCAGGCTAATTCCCCTCCGCCCGGACGCCGTCGACGAAAGAATCGCACCGCCGCCGTTGGCGGCCGCCCAACTTTCCCGTTCCCGTTCGAACGCGTCCTGCTGACAGCGTTTAAAGGACATTATACTCGCGGCGTTTTTCCGGAGAAAGGCATTGTAGCGGCTGAGACTGAACGTTTCCTCCTCCATTTTCAGCCGGAACCGGCCGCGCGGAAAATCCCGGCGAATCGCCTCCAGCTCGACGGAGTCCACGGGATAAAAGCGGATCTGATCGAAAAAGCGCAGCAGCCAGGGTTGGCCGTCCGGGAATTCCTTCGTGACGCGATAACGGTTCCACATCTGCAGCGTGCGGCCCACGAACTGGTAACCGCCCGGGCCTTCCATTCCATAAACGCACAGGTAGGCGCCCCCGATCCCCACGGCGTTCTCCGGAGTCCAGGTGCGCGCCGGGTTGTATTTGGTGGTCACCAGACGATGGCGCGGATCGACCGGCGTTGCCACCGGGGCTCCCAGATACACATCGCCAAGGCCCATCACCAGATAGGTGGCCTCGAACAGAATCCGGCGAACGTCATCGATGCTATTCAATCCGTTGATCCGACGAATGAACTCTATGTTGCTGGGACACCAGGGCGCGTCGTCACGCACCACCTGCATGTACTTGCGAATGGCCCGTCGGGTGGATTCGTCATCCCAGGACAACGGCAAATGCACCACCCGGGTCGGAACTTCCATAGCCTCAACGGCCGGAAGTTCATCTTCCGCTTCGGCCAGCAGTTCGACCAACCGGTCGGCCGGCAGCGCCTGGTTGTCGTAATGCACCTGCAGGGAACGGATTCCCGGAGTCAGCTCCAGAATTCCGGTGATCCGGTTGGCCCGCAACCACTCCATGAGGGCATGCACACGAAAACGCAGGTTCAGATCGAGCCGCATGGGACCGTATTCCACCAGCAAATACTTGTCTCCAGCCGGGCGGTAGGTGACGGCGACCCGGTCCCCGCAAGCCGGACTTTCCCGCAGCACCGGACCGAGACCTGACTCCGACACCATCACAACCGGCCGTTCCGGTTCCTCCGCGGCCAGCGAAGCGATCTCGCGGTTCCGCCGTTTTTCCTCTTCGGCCGCCTGTCGGGCGGAAATCGGACGAAAACGCACCCGGGCGCCCGGACGCAATTGACCCAGCTTCCACAGCTCAGCCGTCACCACGGTCGCCGGACAAACAAACCCGCCGAGACTGGGGCCGTCGGGCCCCAGGATTACCGGCATGTCTCCGGTGAAGTCCACCGTGCCCACCGCGTAAGCACAATCGTGGATATTGGAAGGGTGCAACCCGGCCTCGCCTCCGTCCAGCCGCGCCCACTTGGGTTTGGGACCGATCAACCTGACCCCGGTGCGGGCGGAGTTGTAATGGACTTCCCATGACGTGGAAAAAAACGTTTCCATATCCTCATCAGTGAAGAAGTCCGGCGCTCCATGAGGCCCATAGATCACCCCGATCTCCCACTCCTCTCCGTAAACCGGAATCAACCCCGAAGGCACCGCATCACCCGCACCAAACATCGCCAGGCCTTCCTGTCCTCCCAGCAAGAGCGCGTCCCCGGCCCGCAGATTGCGTCCGCAGTGACCGCCGAATTGCCCCAAAGAAAAGGTCGCTTTGCTTCCGAGGTATTCCGGCACATCGAAACCGCCGGCGATCGTCAGGTACGCGCGGCATCCCGGTCCCGACAACCCGCGTATCCGCAAGCGCCCGCCGGCGGGAATGGCAAACGGACGCCACCAGGGAACCGGTCGCCCGTTCAATTCCGCATCCATCCGAGCCCCGGTCAGGCAGGCCGACGTTGCCCGGTGAAATTGAAGAGTCGGACCGGAAAGCGTCATTTCCAAACCCGCCGCCTCCTCCGGATTGCCCAGGACGCGGTTGCCCAATCGAAACGCCAAAAAATCCATCGGACCCGACGGCGGAACCCCGACGTGCCAGTACCCTCTACGCCCCGGATAAGCCTGCACACTGGTCTGGGTACCCGGTTGCACAACATCGACCGTGCGAGCGTTGTACTGAAACGACCGCAGAATCCCGGTGGTGTGTTCGCCGCTGACGAAAGACGGCTGATCCATCAACTGCCGCAGCAGATCGATCGTGTTCTGCACGCCGTAAAGCCGAGTCCCTTCCAACGCCTCCCGCATGCGTTCCAGGGCGACAGGGCGATCCTTTTCATGAACGATCACCTTCGCCAACAGAGTGTCGTAGCAGGACGAGACTTCCGTTCCCGACTCCAGCGAGGTATCGCACCGCACCCCGGCGGGAGCTTCCGAATCCGTTATCAGTCCGGAACCGGGCTCGAAATCCCGCGAAGGGTTCTCCGCGCAGATCCGCACCTGCACGGAGTGACCGTCGGAAACGTGCCGATAGGATTCGACCGGCAGCCTTTCACCGGCGGCCAAACGCACCATCCATTCGACCAGATCGATTCCAGCCACCGCCTCGGTCACCCCGTGCGCCACCGACAAACCGGTGTTGACCTCCAGGAAATAAAACCGCTCGGTCGCGACGTCGTAAACAAACTCCACTGTTCCCGCCGACCGGTAAGACACGGCCCGGCCCAATCCCGCCGCGGCAGCGTAGATGCTCTGACGCACGCCAGACGACAGGTTCGGCGCCGGCGTTTCCTCAACCAATTTTCCGTGGCGTCGTTGTACCGAACAGTCGCGCTCACCCAAAACAGCCACACCGCCATGCCCGTCGCCGAAGATCTGTACTTCAATATGCCGCGCCGCCTCCACAAACGTTTCCAGAAAGACACCCCGCTCACCGGATCCGGATTCTCCCTGTCGGCTTATCGCAACAAATCCCTCTTCCAGCTCTTCGTCCGAACGACAAAGGCACATGCCGATTCCTCCCCGTCCCGCCGTGCTTTTCAGCATCAATGGATATCCGACCCGGTCGGCTTCACGGCGTGCTTCGGCCAATCCCGCCAGAATACCGCTTCCAGAAAGCAGGGGAACCTCGAGCTGCCGGGCCAAATCGCGCGCTTCGTGTTTAAAACGGAAACGGCGCAACTGCTCCGCGGTTGGACCGATGAACACCAGACCGGACTTTTCGCATGCCTCCACAAAATCGGGAGTTCCGCTGAGAAATCCATATCCTGGATGCACCGCTTCGGCGCCCTTTTGCCGCGCCGCCTCGATAATCGCTCCCGGATTCAGATAACTTTTTGCCGCCGAGGCCGGCCCGATGCAAACTCCCTCGTCGGCTTCATCCACATGACGGGCATCGGCGTCCGCCTCCGAATAAACGGCCACCGAACCGATCCCCAGGCGACGCAATGTGCGAATGATTCGGCAGGCGACTTCGCCCCGGTTGGCGATGAGAACCTTGCTGAACATCCCTCAGCTTTCCGCCCCGGCGGACGCGTCCCAGATCAACAACCTCACCGGAGTCGGGTTGTAGGCGTTACAGGGATTGTTTAATTGAGGACAGTTGGAGATCAGGCACAACACATCCATTTCAGCACGCATTTCCACGTATTTTCCGGCGCCGGAAACACCGTCTTCGAAGGTCAATCGACCCTCCGGAGTAACCGGAACATTCATGAAGAAGTTAATATTGCTGGTGAGGTCGCGCTTCTCCAGTCCCCGATCCGCATTGGCCAGCACCCGCAAGAAGGTGTCCCGGCAGTTGTGCATGTATTGCTTATCCAGAGCGTAACGCGTCGTGTTGCTTTCGGCCGAACAGGCTCCGCCCAGCGTATCATGGCGACCGCAGGTATCCGCGGTAATGGTCAATAGCGGGCGCCCTTCCGTCGATAAAAGCCGGGATCCGGTCGTCAGGTAAACGGATCCCTGTTCCCGTATGGTGTCCGCGGCGCTGTAACGTTCCTCCGGATTGTCGGCGTTGTAAAAGAGCGTATCCACCGCCTGGTTCCCTTCCAGATCCAGAATACGAAGGACCTCCCCCCGTTTTATCTCATGCAACCACCCCTCGCCGGCCGGAAGGACAAGATCGTATGACGCATCCTCCGGGTTGAGCGGACTTTCCACCAATTGCTTTATTCCCTTGTTCCGATTCATCGTTTGCCTTGCGTTGACGTAAACTCAGCGGCCGTTCGTCCGACCCTCACAAAAAATAGCGTTCGGTGTTTGTGAACCCCCGTTCGTTTTCCGGATGGGAAATCCGGCAGGGATCGTTCTCCGTCGGAGGCGGCGTGGAGGTCGCCATCAATTCGACGGGCCCCGGAGCGTATCTGTTCGATGGATTCAGGGGATGCGGACAGGTGTTTAGAATGACCAGGACGTTCATCTCCGCGCGCAGGTCCAAATAAGCCCCGGGATGGGAGTTCTCGCCATGGTAGCGCAATTCCCCCTGGTCCGTGGACAAGCTTGCCACCTTGCTGAAAAAATTCACGTTCGGGGCCAGGTCCCGCTTTCCCAACCCCCATTTTCCGAGTTCCACCAGAAAACCGTCGTAGCCGTTCCGGTAAAAATCGTTGCTCCGCTCCTGGAATGTTCCCGTCCCATAAAGTCTATTGATCGTTTCCGCGTTGGATACCCCGCAAATGGTGTCGTGCCAACCGCAAGTGTCGTTCGTGATGGAAATCAGAATACGGCCCATGTCGGAGTAGAGAACCTTTCCGGCGGTCAATCGTGCAATTTGCTGGGCCTTCAGGGTATCCGCCATATTGTAACGCTCGATCGGCCAATCCGCATTGTAGAAAAGCGCCGAAACGTTGGCATTCCCTTCGATGTCCACGATACGCAGGGTGGTCCCGCGCTTGAGCACATGCGACCAGCTCTGGCCGCCGCGCAGCGTTTCGGAAAACAGCGGCTTGGTGTTGTCGGTATTCTCAATCATCGTAGATCACCTCTTTAATGCAGTGGCGGAAGCAGGGTTGACGTGATGTTCAGTTTGCCGTGTTTGACCCCTTTGCAGGTGACCAATTCGTCGGCGATCGTTTTCAGACGGTCCGCGGGTCCCTGGACCAGGAGCACTTCCAGACTGTGATGATTTTCCAAATGCACGTGCTGGGAACTGATAATCTCCTTGGCGTACCGGTACTGGATCTCCCGCAACTTGCGCTCGAGGTCCTTTTTCAAATGGTCGTACACCAGGGTAATGGTTCCAGCCATCACCTCGTTCCCCATTTCTTCCCGGTATTCCACAATGCTTTGACCGATAAGCTCGGCGATCGCCTGTGACCGGCTTTCAAAACCGCGCGCCTCCACCATCTGGTTGAGCTGAATAAAAAGCGACTCCGGCAGTGAGATGCTAAAGCGACACACGCGATCCCGCCGGGATTTTTCCACCCGGCCTTTGCGTTTGGGATTCTCGGTAATACTTTTCATTCGTTTCGTATTACAGCAAAGAGTGGACCGTTTCCAGCAATTGCGCAAAAAAAGTCACTCCACCTCGTCCCCCGCCTGTGTGAGTTTGAAAATGGGCAACCTTTCCTCCCGGCGGCCGGCGGTCGGATGGATCAGTTCCTCCAATCGGCGGCGGGTGGCCAGGAATTCCGGCGACACGAACTGCTCCGGGCTGCGCGGACGGGGCACCGGCACCTCGATGATTTCGTTGACCTCTCCCGGGTTCGCCTTGAGCACCAGAATCCGGTCGGCAAGGTAAATCGCTTCATCCAGATCATGGGTAATAAAAAGGATCGTCACATCCACGTGTTTCCAGATTTGCAGAAGGTGTGACTGCATTTGCCCGCGGGTCTGGGCGTCCAGCGCGCCGAAGGGTTCGTCCATCAGCAGGATCCGTGGGTTGGCCGCCAAGGCCCGGGCGATGGCCACCCGTTGTTTCATGCCTCCCGAGAGTTGAGCCGGGTAGGACTCCGCGTATTTGTCCAAACCGATCAACTCCACCCACTGCAACGCCTCGCGCTCGGCCTGCGTCGCTCCCATGCCCTGCATGCGAAGACCGAACATGACGTTGCGCTTGACCGTGAGCCAGGGGAAGAGGGTGTATCCCTGAAAGACCATCCCTCGATCGGGCCCGGGACCGTCGACCTCTATCCCGTCCAGCAGCACCCGGCCGGCCGTAGGATAATCAAGTCCGGCCAATAAGCGGATAAACGTGGATTTGCCGCATCCCGAGGGACCGATCACACACACGAACTCCCGCCGGTGGGCCTGGAAATCAATATCACGCAAAGCCGTTACCGTCCCCTGCTCGGTGGAAAACTCGCGGGTGAGATTCTCGATCCTGAGAATCACCTCGCGCTCTTTGATCTTTTGGAAGCGCGCGGCCACTTCCGGAGATTGTTTCCGGTAATCGGGCAACAGGGCGAAGGTGTCGTCAGTCATAGCGGATTAGATACAGCGGCTTCATTCAGTCAGCGGGTGAATACGGTTTGCTCTCGCGGCCCGAAAAGGCGTCCCAAAAACCCGGCCAGACGCCCGCCCTTCCCGGTCTTCCAGGGAAAGAGTCGTTTTCCCATCCAGGAAAGGACCATATCCGTGCCCAGGCCGATGATACCGATCATGATTATAGCGGCAAAAACGTTGTCGAAATTCCGGTAACGGGCCTGCTGGCTGATGAAGAAGGTTATCCCGCTGCTGCGTCCTATCAGCTCGGCGACGATGAGATAGGTCCAGGCCCAGCCCAGAAGTATACGCAGATCGTTGTAGATGTCGGTGATCGCCGCCGGCACGACCACCCGGGTGAACAACTGGGCGCGGCTGGCTCCGAGGGTCTGCGCCGCCTCCAGCAGCGCGGGTTCGACCCGGCGGGTGGTGTTGGCGACAATCAACACCTGCTGAAAAAAGGTGCCGATAAAGATTATCGCTATCTTGGGAGCATCATTGATTCCCAGAATCGCCACCGCCAGGGCGCCGAACGCTGGGGCCGGGAGATAACGGAAGAATTCGACAAAGGGTTCGATCAGTCTCGAAAACAGCGAAAACGCCCCGCACATCACGCCCAAAGGCACCCCGATGAGGGTGGATAGTGTAAAACCCCAGAATATGATGGTGATGCTGTGCCACAGGGATTCGTGCAACCAGGCGTCACCGGTACGCCGGGGAGGCGTTTTGAACGCCGTGTAAAAGGCGACCGCCACCTCATGCGGCGCGGGCAGGAACACCGGATTGGCCCGCACTCCTTGCGCGGGACTCATTCCCGCATCCAGCATGCGCTGATTCTCCTCGCGGAACAGCGCCAATTCCACCCGGTCACCGGCATCAAAATACAGCACATCCCCGGGGTCTTCGATTCGCACCTGCGGATGCCACAGGAACGGGACATAACTGACCGCTCCCCAGATTGCCACGGGAATCAGGAAGGATAGAACCGCGAGCAACAACCGGCGATTCGCGGGCAATTCCTTACCCACCGTGAGCCATCGGGACTTGGGCATAGTCGAAAGAGAGGTGTTTCCGGGAGAGGACCGTTCCCCCCGGACCGGAATGGCCTGAAGCCACCGGGCCCGGTCCAGGAAGAACGACGCGTCTCCTCCAGGTTCGATTCAGCAGGGTTTCAGAGCGCGCCGAGGAAACTCGGATCGATATAGCGATCGACGTTCTGCGCTTCGTCGTAGACCTGGTTCTCCACATTAAACGCGTCAACGATCCGACTGGACCCGTAGATGGACTCGAACCCGTCGCCGGGGGTCATCACCGCCCTGGCTTCCTCCAGCGTTAGAAATCGGGTGCCCTGGAGGAACGACTCATAACGTTCCGCCGGCAAGTCCACCCTGGCCGCCATGATTCGCACCGCGTCGTCGTAGGTGTCCGGATCGTTGATGTAGTCCACAATCCGGTACCACACTCGAAGAACCTTGCTCCAATCGTCTCGCCGCTGCGCCAGGCTGCGCGGCTGCACCGCCAGGGTGTCGTAAATCAAGCCGGGAACGTTGGCGCTGGTAAACAACTCGGTGGCGCCGCTGACCGATTCCAGCGCTTGCCCCGAATGAGGCTGCCACGCGGCAATGGCATCGACATCACCCGACGCCAACGCCTGCGCCGTCTGGTGGGTCGGCAGGTTGACGATCCGCACATCGCTCTCCCGCAACCCCGCTTCCTCCAGGGCCTTCAGAACGAGCAAGTGACAGACGAATCCCACTTCGACGCCGATGGTGCGCCCCTCCAGGTCGGCGACGGACTCAATGCCGCGCCGGGCCACCAGCTTGTCGTTGCCATCGCTGTAATCATTGACGCCGATCATAATACTGCGTGCGCCGGTGGCGCCCATCACCAGGGCGTCGCCGTTGGTCACCGTGACCGCGTCGAGATCCCCCGAGGCGTACGCGTCCATGGAAGCGACATAGTCGAACCAGATGAAATCGACTTCCACGCCTTCCTCATCGAACCAGCCCTTCTGGACTCCAATGTCCCACGCCACCCAGCCCGGCCAGTCACTGTAACCGATCTTGAGCGGTTCGGCAGCCAAATCAGCCCGAAAACCGCCGATGAAAAGAGCGACCGCGCTGAAAGCGACCGCCAGGCGCACAATGGCGCGATGTACCTGATGTTGCATATTTTTTTGCCTCCGTTCTGGTGTTACGATTTAACAAACGAGTAACATCAGGTTAGCATTGCTCATGCCAATCGCCCATTCGGACGATCCACCCGGGGGAATTGGCGTTTTTTGCCCAGACAGGCTTCCCGCATTTTTTTCTCGTCTCACCGCCGAAAACCCGAGATATCTCCTCTTGTGCCTGCCCCTAAGACACCCCGTTCCGGTCCCGTTCCGGCTATCAATGAAACCTACCGTTGCGTGCGGCTGCGCGATCTCGCGGTCAACGAACGGCCCCAGGAGCGCCTGGAAAAACACGGTCCGGCGTCGCTGAGCGACAGCGAGCTGATGGCCATGTTGCTGCGTTGCGGCAGCCGGGACCTCGACGTGATGTCCGTAGCCTCCCGCATCATCTCGGAAGCGGGTTCCATATCCGAGCTGATCAAATGGACCGAGTCCGACTTCATGCAATTGAAGGGTATCGGTAAGGTAAAAGCACTCCAACTGATCACGGTAATGGAGATCGCCCGGCGGGTGCTGGTGCAGAAGAACGGGTTCCAGCCGCTGCTCAACAGCCCGGAACTGGTCTTCCAGTACCTGCGACCCCTCGCCGCGGGTTTGGAGGTGGAAAAATTCTGGGTGCTCTGCCTCAACCGGAAGAACCGCCTCATCAAACGATGCGAGGTCACCTCCGGCACGGCCAGCAGCAGCCTGGTGCATCCGCGGGAAGTGTTTCGCGAAGCTATCCGCAGCGGCGCGCTATCGCTCATCGGAGCGCACAACCACCCCAGCGGCGACCCCTCGCCGAGCAGCGCCGACATCCAGGTGACCCGGCAATTGCGGGAAGCCGGGAAAACCGTCTCCATCGAATTGCTGGATCACATCATTATCGGCGATGAACACCACGACCCTCATCAAAAGGGGTTTTACAGCTTTAAAGAAGCCGGGTTGTTGTGAATTCAACCGGGTTCCGGAGAATCCAATTTCCGGAGCGGGTTGCTTTCGCGTGCCAACAAAAAAGGCGCCCCTTCGTCGGAAGGAGCGCCTTTTCTTAAGCGATTAGTGCGCTTGGAATACGAACGAACGGCTTACATCATGCCGCCCATACCGCCCATGCCGCCCATGTCGCCGCCGCCACCGCCATGCGAGTGGCCGCCGTCCTTCTCAGGAGCGTCGGTGATCATGCACTCGGTGGTCAGCAACAGACCGGCAACCGAGGAAGCGTTCTGCAGCGCGGTCCGGGTCACCTTGGTCGGGTCGACGACACCGGCCTTGACCAGGTCCTCGTACTCGCCGGTGGCGACGTTGTAGCCGTTGTTGCCCTTGAGCCTCAGCACTTCCTGCACCACCAGAGAACCTTCCACTCCGGCGTTCTGGCAGAGCTGACGCAGGGGAGCTTCAATGGCGCGGCGCACGATTTTGGCGCCGATCTTTTCGTCGCCTACCAGCTCAAGATCGTCCAGCTTCTTGGCCACGCGGAGCAGGGAAACGCTTCCGCCCGCCACGATGCCTTCTTCCACCGCGGCGCGGGTCGCATGCAGCGCGTCCTCGACGCGAGCCTTCTTCTCTTTCATTTCGGGCTCGGTGGAGGCGCCCACATTGATCACGGCCACACCGCCGGCCAGCTTGGCCAGGCGCTCCTGCAGCTTTTCGCGGTCATAGTCGGAGGTGGTTTCCTCGATCTGACGGCGCAACTGCTTGACGCGACCCTGAATGTCGGAACCCGAGCCGGCGCCTTCGACGATGGTGGTGGTTTCCTTGTCGATCGAAATGCGCTTGGCACGGCCAAGGTCGCTGATCTGGACGTTCTCCAACTTGATGCCGAGGTCCTCGCTGATGAAACGACCGCCGGTGAGGATGGCGATGTCTTCCAGCATGGCCTTGCGACGATCGCCGAATCCGGGAGCCTTGACCGCGCAAACGTTCAAGGTGCCGCGGAGCTTGTTGACCACCAGGGCGGCCAGGGCTTCGCCTTCGATGTCCTCGGCGATCACCAGCAGGGGCTTGCCCGACTTGGCGACGTTCTGGAGGAGAGGCAGGATGTCCTGAAGGTTGCTGATCTTCTTCTCGTGAATAAGAATATAAGCGTCCTCCAGAGCGACTTCCATGGTCTCGGTGTTGGTGCAGAAGTACGGACTCAGGTAGCCCTTGTCGAACTGCATCCCCTCGACGACTTCCAACGTGGTTTCAATCGTCTTGGCTTCTTCCACCGTGATGGTGCCGTCCTTGCCGACCTTGTCCATGGCGTCGGCGATAATTTCGCCAATGGCCTCGTCCCAGTTCGCCGAAACGGTCGCCACCTGACGAACCTGCTCGCGCGACTCGACCTTCTTGCTGATCTTGCCGAGTTCGACCACGGCGGCTTGCACCGCTTTGTCGATGCCCCGCTTCAGGTAAATCGGGTTGCAACCGGCCGTAACGTGCTTCATGCCTTCGCGGAAAATCGCCTCGGCCAAAACCGTGGCGGTGGTGGTTCCGTCGCCGGCGTTGTCGGAAGTCTTGGAGGCCACTTCGCGCACCATTTGCGCGCCCATGTTCTCATAAGAGTCTTCCAACTCGATTTCCTTGGCGACGGTGACGCCGTCCTTGGTCATGGTCGGCGACCCGAATTTCTTGTCGATCAGAACGTTGCGCCCCCTGGGGCCCAGCGTGACCTTCACCGCGCGAGACAAGGTCTCGACGCCGCGCAGGATCTTGTTCCTCGCTGCTTCTTCAAATACCAATTGTTTGTGTGCCATAATGCTCTATTGATCTAAGTGGTTAAAGTTTGGTGCGTTCAGGAGATGACCGCGAGAATGTCGTCCTCGCGAACAAGCAGGTACTTTTCGCCGTCAAGCTTGACTTCGGTACCCCCGTATTTGGAGACGATCACTTTGTCGCCGACCTTAACATCGAAGGACTGAACTTTGCCGTCCTCGTCTTTTTTGCCTGTGCCCAAAGCGACCACCTCGGCCTCTTGCGGCTTTTCCTTGGCGGTATCGGGAATAATGATACCCCCTTGGGTCTGCTCGTCCTCAGCTTCAAGGTGCTTGATGAGAACTCTGTCCCCAAGCGGCTTGATGCTCACACTGACTGTTTTTGTCTTACTCATACTCGATGGTTATCGTTTTGTATTGGTTTAGGTTAAGGTTTATCAGTGGAGGCGGCGAAAGCCGGAGCTCCACCGCCTCGAAAATTCGTTAGCCCTTTTTCTTGTCTTCGTCGTCGACGACTTCGAAATCGGCATCCACCACATCATCCTTGCCATCCTGTCCCTGGTCGGCGGCGGAACCGGATGAAGCCGCGTCATCGGCCTGCGGGCCGGCGGCGCCTTCCTGCCCCGCCTGGCTGTAAAGGTCGGTGGCTACGGCGGACATGGCCGCATTCAGGCTTTCCAGGGCCTTTTTCATCTTGTCATGGTCCGCTGATTCCAGAGCCGTTTTGGCCTCGGCGATCGCGTCTTCCAACGGCTTCTTCTTTTCCGCAGGGATCTTTTCGCCGAGCTCTTTGAGCTGTTTTTCGGTCTGATACACCAGCGAATCGAGCTGATTCTTCACTTCGACCGCCTCCTTGCGCTTGCGGTCTTCTTCGGCGTGAGATTCAGCGTCCTTGCGCATCCGCTCGACTTCGTCCTCGCTCAGGCCGCCGGCATCGGTAATGGTAATCGACTGGTCCTTGCCCGTACCTTTGTCTTTGGCGGAAACATTGAGAATCCCGTTGGCGTCGATATCAAAGGTCACCTCGATTTGCGGAATTCCCCGCGGCGCCGGGGGGATGCCGTCGAGGTGAAAGGTTCCCAGCACTTTGTTGTCGTTGGCCATCGGCCGCTCGCCCTGCAGCACCTTGATTTCCACCGAGGGCTGATTGTCGCCGTAGGTCGAAAACACCTGAGACTTTTTGGTCGGGATGGTGGTGTTTCGGGGAATCATTGCCGTGCAAACTCCGCCCGCGGTTTCGATGCCGAGCGTCAACGGGGTCACATCCAGCAACAGCACATCCTTCATGTCACCGGAAAGCACCGCGCCTTGAATGGCCGCCCCAACCGCGACGACCTCATCCGGATTGACTCCTTTGTGCGGCTCCTTGCCGGCCAGTTCATGGGCGATCTCCACGGTGCGGGGCGCCCGCGTCATTCCGCCGACCAGAACCAGTTCATCGATATCCGATGCGGAAAAACCGGCATCCTTGAGGCAGTGCTTGAAGGGCGCCACCGTACGATCGAACAGGTGATCGCAGATCTGATTGAATTTCGGGCGGGTGAGCGTGACGTTGAGGTGCTTCGGCCCGGTGGCGTCGGCCGTGATAAACGGCAGGTTGATATCGACGGACTGGGCGGAGGAGAGAGCGATTTTGGCTTTCTCCGCTTCCTCTTTAAGGCGCTGTTTGGCCATCGGGTCCTGACCGAGGTCGATACCGTTGTCCTTTTTGAAATCCTCGATCAACCAGCGGATGATGGCGTCATCCCAATTATCACCACCCAGATGCGTGTCACCGTGGGTCGCCTTGACCTCGAAAACGCCGTCGCCGATCTCCAGGATCGTCACGTCGAAAGTCCCGCCGCCCAAATCGAAGACCGCGATCTTCTCGTCCTTCTTCTTGTCGAGCCCGTAAGCCAGCGACGCCGCGGTCGGCTCGTTGATGATGCGAAGCACCTCCAACCCGGCGATTTTGCCCGCGTCTTTGGTCGCCTGGCGCTGAGAATCGTTGAAGTAGGCGGGCACGGTAATGACCGCCTGAGTCACCTTTTCACCCAGGTAACTTTCGGCATCCGCCTTCATCTTGGCCAACACGAAGGAAGCGATCTGCTGCGGGCTGTAGGTTTTCGTATCGGACCCTTCCCGCACCTCGATGTAAGCATCGCCGCTCTTACCCTCCACAACTTTATAGGGCAGCGCCTTGATCTCTTCCTGGACCTCGTCGAAGCGTCGCCCGATCAATCGCTTGGCGGAAAAAATGGTGTTCTGCGGGTTGGTCACCGCCTGGCGCTTGGCCGCTTGGCCCACCAGTCTTTCCCCATCCTTGGTGAAGGCCACAACGGAAGGCGTTGTCCGGCCGCCCTCGGCGTTAGGAATCACTTTCGCTTCCCCGCCTTCCATGACAGCCATGCACGAATTGGTCGTCCCCAGATCAATGCCTAAAATCTTACTCATGCTTCACCTCTACAGCAGCGGGCATGCCACTGCGGTGAAATTTCACATAACTCGTTGAATAAGAATGCATAAAAATGATAACCCGAATTTCAGGCGCAAAAACATCGTCCACGGGTGTGCCAACAATTCCCACCTGTGTCCCAGTAAAACCCGTTCCTATTCCCTTTGTGGCACACACCGCGAAGCGTCGCCGGCGGTCGATTCGCCGGGCGGGCAAAGTTCGAGTTCGCATCCGGACCGAGGTTGCCACAAGCTGAAGGAAAACCATGCGCCGAAAGCCAAAAGAGAAGAAAACCGACTACGAAGCACTCAATTCTCACTTCATGCAGATTCCCCGCATGGACGTCTCCACCGCCCGGGATCTGATCGACCTTGGGTTTGACCGGACCTATCAACTGGCCGGCCGATCACCCGAGGTTCTTTATGACCAGTTGAAACGGTTGCGGCCCGATACACCGGAATACAAACTCCCGCTGATTCGCCTGGCCGTTTATTTCGCCGAAGAGGAAAGCCCCGACCCCAAACGGCTGAGGCCGGAGGCGTGGATAGATTGATCCCTGTCGGCCCGCTTCGCCATCATTGGCCCCGCATGGCCAGGTGTGCCGCCCGACGGTACTGTTCTCGAAAATGCGCCCCCAATTCGCGGGCCAGCCGCACCTCGTCGAGTGGGTCAGGGGATCGCAATGCGGCGGTGATTGTCCGCGATGCTTCGTCATGCGAAACCCGGGAAAGATCGCTAAATACCGCGGTTGCCTCAGGGGGAAAGTCCGCCCGGATCAACTGCCGCCAGGCTTCCCTCAATTCGTCATGCACGTCCAGGCACATGATACGGACAATAAAGCTCATTTCACGGAAGAGCGGACCCGTCCACTCGGGATGATAAACAAAATCCTCCGTCGTCTCGTAAGGTTGCACCTCCGGGTCCGAGCGAAGGTGGCGCCAATCTTCGTTGTAAAACTCCTTACGCACGGGAATTCGTCTCAACGCGAACCGTTGCGGCCCTCCCTCCGTCCCGGGCCGGAAATTCCAGAGCTTTTGTCCCTCCAGCGAAATCGTGTACTCGATGAACGCCCTTGCCAGTTCCGGATTCGGAGCGCCGCGCAACATTCCGACCGGATCCACCGACAACGTGGATCCACCCAAAGGCGTGACATAACGGAAGCGGTCGGCGCCGCGCCGAGTTAAGGTCTCCTCCTGGAAGCGCCCGTAAAAATCGATACTCATCCCGGCCGCGGCATCACCGAGAGCGACATCGACAATAGGCTGGCTGGCGGAATCCGTGAAATAACGGGCGTTGGCCCCCATCGCCTGAATCAACCCCATGGCACGTTCCCACCCCACCGCCACGTAATCCCCTTCACCGTCCATCTCCGCCTGACTGAGTTGGATCTGTTCCTGGATGACCATCTCGAAGGCCTTGGCGATCGACCCACTCTTGGTCGGATCGGCCAGGGCCAATTCACCAAAAAACCGGGGGTCCGCCAAATCCTCCCACCGGTCCGGAGCGGACTCGATGCCCAACCTCTCCAGCGAAACGGTGTTGTAAATGATTCCGAAGCTCGACATCACGACCCCAAACCACCGGCCTTCGGCATCGCGAAACGGTTCGCCGCCGACTTCCAACGGAAACGACTCATCCCGAAACCACTCCGGACGCGTTTCCAGGAGCCCCGCCGGCACCAATCGCCCGGCCCGGGCCTGGCGTCCGAACTCAAAACTGCCGCCGCCAAAAAACAGGTCGATACCGATACCGACGTTCGATTCGAGAAACGCGCGGCGCGCCGCCCCCTCGGTCGAATCCGGATCCGCATCGGGGTTGTCGAATGCTCCCGCCACCGAACGGCTCCAGGATCGCCCCAGTTCCCGGGTCCAATAATTGCGGAACGCAGCCTGATATTCGGAGGCCAACATGCGCGCGATCTCACTGGTCCCGCCGGGAATCCGCCAATCGATACGCACCACCCGCCCGGTCCGTTCCTGGTGCCAGCGCCGGAATCCATGGGAAAACTCATGACGAATCGCCTCGTTGTGCGGGGTCACGATAACCAGTACCTCGTCATAGTCGTACGGCGCTTCTTCGGGCGGGCGCAACAGGAAGGGCAAGGCCACGACCAGAACCAAGGCGAAGACAAGAGCGATCCGTCCGAACATACCCGTTTACCTCCTGATGATCACCACATCCTCCGGGTCGACGCTCGCGAAAAGGTCCTGCTTTACGGACCCGCCGGCAAACCGCGGATTCAACTCGAGTATTTTAATCGGATGGTCGCCACAGACAAATTCATGCTGTGAGACCTCGCCCAGGTAAACGGATCCTTCGATTCGCCCGGCAATCGAATTCGTTTCGTCCCTGAATCGCTCCAGACGCCAACACTCCGGCCGAATCGACAAAGCGACCTGGTTACCGGTCTCGAACTCCCCATGCTCACCGGAAAGCACTCCCTGAAACTCTCCCAACGCGGTTTCGACACTCGCCATTCCGCCACCGACGTATCGAACCACCCCTTCGATCAGGTTGGTTTCTCCGATAAAACCGGCCACAATCTCCGAAGCCGGACGCCGATATACCTCCCAGGGCGTTCCCACCTGCAAAACCTTTCCGGAATCCATCACCGCCAGACGATCCGAAATCGAGAGCGCTTCCTTCTGATCGTGGGTAACATAAACCGCGGTCAATTCGTACTCCTTGCATACCCGCCGGATCTCGGCCCGCATTTCCAATCTCAGTTTGGCGTCGAGATTGGACAAAGGTTCATCCAGAAACAAACACTGCGGGCGTATCACCAACGCCCGCGCCAAAGCCACCCGCTGCTGCTGTCCCCCGGACAACTGGTTCGGTTTTCGCCCGGCATAACCCTCCATTCGCACCGAAGCCAAGGCTTCGCGCACCCGCCGATGAACCTCGTTACGGGGTATCCTTCGCTCCTCCAGGCCGAAGGCGACGTTTTTCTCCACCGTCAAATGGGGCCATAAGGCGTAACTTTGGAACACCATACCGGTGTTACGCTTGTGCGCCGGCATCGGTGTCACGTCCCGGTCTCCAAAGAAAATCCGCCCGGCATCCGGAGTATAAAACCCCGCCAGACTGCGCAGAAGGGTCGTCTTACCGCAACCGCTCGGCCCCAACAGAAAATACAATTCTCCCGGCTCAACTTCCAGGCTCAAGTCATCCAAGGCCCGCACATTGCCAAAGCGTTTGGTAACCTTTTCTACGGAAATGCGAATCATCAGTCCTCCCCATAGGACCTCCCCGAGGCGAAATGACAAGCCAGTAATTGGCCGCCAGCCCCTCAAGTGACTCACCCAAAGCCGATTATGCGCCAGGAGTCTGTCGGCGAAGCC
>PXBO01000023.1 GCA_003566885.1 Opitutia bacterium
CCCAGTTGCGACTCGCCGAAAAGCATCTCCGCGACCGCCACCAGCAGGCCCCCTTCGGAGAGATCGTGGGCCGCCGCGACCCGTCCCTCGCGGATATTTTGCAGGATGAAGGCATGAAGGCGTTTTTCGCCCTCCAGATCGACCTCCGGGGCATCTCCGGTCTTCAATCCATGACCCACCTCCAGGAAAAGGCTTCCGCCCAGTTCGTGGGGATACCCGCCCAGGAGCACAAGTCGGTCGCCCGCGCGGCTGCAGAATTGCCCGGTCACGTGGGCCGGATCCTCGATCAGGCCGGCCACTGAAACCACCGGTGTGGGATCGATGGCGCCATCGCGGTTTTCGTTATAAAGACTGACATTGCCGCCGGAGACCGGCACATCGAACGCGCGGCAGGCATCCGCCAATCCACGCACCGATTCCTTCATCATGTAAAACACCTCGGGCTTGTAGGGATTGCCGAAGTTGAGGTTGTCGGTCATCCCCAGAGGCGACGCTCCGCTGCAAGCCAGGTTGCGCATGCACTCCACCATGGCGATCACCCCTCCCCGGTAGGGATTCAGGTAACAGTAGCGGCCGTTGCAATCGTTGGCGATCGCCACCAGTTTTTCTTCGTCGCCCAGGCGCAAACGGACCACCGCGGCATCGCTGCCCGGTCCCACCACGGTGCCCGCCATCACCATGTGATCGTACTGCTGGTAGACCCAGCGTTTGGAGGCGATGGTGGGATGAGCCAGGAGGCCGGGCAGGAATCCGGCCAGGGCTTCAGCGGTCGGCACCGGCAAACGGTCGGGAGTCCAGGCGCGGGTTTCCCGGAGGTAATCCGGCTCGCGAGCCTCCCGCTGGTAAACCGGCCCCTCGTCGGTGAGCAGTTTGGCGGGAATGTCGGCCACCACCGTGCCGTGATGCCGCACCACCATACGGTCGCCCTCCGTGACCTCGCCGACCTGTTCCGCGTGCAGGTCCCACTTTTCAAAGATGGCCTCAATTTCTTTTTCCCGGCCCCGCTTAACGATCACCAGCATCCGTTCCTGGCTTTCGGAGAGCATGATTTCGTAGGAATTCATGCCCGTCTCCCGCTGCGGCACCCGGTCGAGTTCGATCTCGATCCCGGCGTTTCCCCGGGCCGCGGTCTCGCAACTGGAACAGGTCAGCCCGGCGGCGCCCATATCCTGGATCCCCACCACCAGGCCCGGCACCGCCATCATTTCGAGGCAAGCCTCCATGAGCAGCTTTTCCATGAACGGATCGCCCTTTTGCACCGCAGGCCGGTCGGCCTGGCTCTCTTCGGTCAGTTCGCGGGAGGCAAAGCTGGCGCCCCCCAATCCGTCGCGACCGGTCGAGGCGCCGACGTAATAGACCGGGTTGCCCACGCCGGACGCCGCGCCGCGTTTGATCTGGTCGTGGCGGAGAACTCCCAGGCAAAGGGCGTTAACCAGGGGATTTCCCTCGTAACTGGGATCGAAATAGATATCTCCCCCCACGGTCGGGATCCCCATGCAGTTGCCGTAGTGAGCGATACCGGCGACGACCCCGCGGAAGATGTGACGCACCGTTTCGGACTCCAAACTGCCGAAACGCAGGGAATTGGTCAGCAGCACGGGGCGGGCGCCCATGGTAAAGATGTCGCGAATGATCCCCCCCACCCCGGTGGCCGCGCCTTCGAAAGGTTCCACCGCACTGGGGTGATTGTGCGATTCGATTTTAAAGGAAATGGCCCAACCGCCTCCGATGTCGATCACGCCCGCGTTTTCCTCACCCGCTTTGATCAGTACCCGGCCGTACGGCGGGTCGGACTCGGCCTTGTCGGTGGGAAACTGTTTCAGGAGCGGACGCGAGTTCTTGTAGGAGCAATGCTCCGACCACATGACACTGAAGATGCCCAACTCGGTCAGGGTCGGTTCGCGGCCGAGTTCGGTCACGATTTTCTCGTACTCCTCGGGCAGAATTCCATGTTTCTCCACCAGATCGGTGGTGATCTCCACATTGAGCACCGGATCCGGATTGGGAGGCAATTTTTGTGATACCGTCATAACGATCGAATCTCGTCCGGCATCAAACACCCACCTCGGGCCGGGTCCCGGCCGCGGCCGCCAAGACGGCTTTGAGCACGGGGATGCCGTCCCGGCTCGGGTGAAAGGCTTCCACCGCCCGCTCCGGATGCGGCATCATGCCGAAAACGTTTCCGCGGCGATTGCGAATACCGGCAATATCGTCGATGGACCCGTTGGGATTCTCGAGCAGAGAGGGTCCGGAGTTACGCGGAAGGTAGCGGAATAGAATCTGTTCGTTGCGGCGCAGCGCCTCAAGGCCCTCCGGATCGATCAGGTAATTCCCCTCCCCGTGCGCCACCGGGACCAACAAACGTTCGCCCAGGCGCTCGCGATTGAAGAAAGGCCCGGCGTCTTCCACCCGCAACTCCACCGTCCGGCAGCGAAACTCCAGGCATTCGTTGCGAATTAGAGCCCCCGGCAACAAACCGGCTTCGCACAGCACCTGAAAACCGTTGCAGATTCCCAGCACCACGCCGCCGTTGTCGGCAAACTCGCCCACGGCCCGCATGATGGGTGAGAAACGGGCGATGGCACCGCAGCGCAGGTAATCGCCGAAGGAAAAACCGCCGGGAAGCACCACCAGTTCGGCATCGTCGAGGGAGGTTTCCTTATGCCAGATCAGCCGGGCGGTTTGGCCCAGAGCCCCGGAAAACGCATGCACGGCGTCCCGGTCGCAGTTGGAACCGGGAAATTGAATGACCGCTGTTTTCATGCGCCCGTCGGCTCGATGGCCCACCGGTAGTCCTCGATCACCGGATTGCTCAGGAGATCGCGGCAAATTTTGTCGACCGAAGCGTTGAAGGCCTCGTCCGGCTCGCCGTCCAACTCCAGTTCGATTACTTTGCCCATGCGAACATTCTTAAGATTCTGAAACCCCAGACTGGTCATGGCATGCGCGACCGCGGCGCCCTGCGGGTCCAAAACATTCTTCTTCGGTGTCACGAATACGGTGATCTTCACGTCACCAAAGAATGACACCCGCGCCGTTCCCACCGTCAAGGTAAAAGTCTAAATTTACCCGGGGAAACGGACCGCTACCGACGGTCGAGCAAATCGATGTCCACCACTTCGCCCGGACGCACCTGGAGCGTGGGCGGCAGACTGATGAGAATGGGCAGGCCCGACTGATAAACATTGACGAACGGTCTCTCGAGCGCCGGGGCCAGAGGCTCGATCTGCGGCCCCACAGCCAAAATCTGACCGGTTCCCTCGGATTTGCCCGCGTTGCGCGCCCGCACCCGCACCTCGCGACCCACCTCGGGATCGAATCTCAGAGGCGGCTGGAGATAAGCGACCACTCTTTCCGGGACCGGAGAGCGAATGGTCAGGACCGCTTCGCCCTCCGTCAGGTGCCCCCGGTTGCCCCGGACCACTTCGGAAACGGTTCCTGAAATCGGCGCCACCAGGGGTACCGGACGAAGTTCCGCCTCGGTGAGGTTCAGGCGCTCTTCGTGCCAGGCCAGAGTGGCGGCGATCACATCGGAAACCCCGGTCCGGTTCTCATCCGGACCGTGCCCTAGCCCTTCGAGGGTTCGCGTCATCGCTTCGATCAAATGCTCTTCTTCGGCGACCACAGCGCGCAGGACATCCGCCTCCTCGCGCGCCTGCTCGAACGCCTCCTCGGAGACCGTCCCCTGTTCGTAGAGACGGGTGTAACGCGCGTCGGCCCGCTCCGCGCGATCAAGCTCGATGCGCCGGATGGCCAAACCGGCCCGCCGGTCGAGCAGATCGAGCTTCAATTCCTCGAGTTGCAGCAGATTGCGTTGGCGATCGAGCACCGGATCGAACCAACCCAGACGGGTCATTTCGATTTCCTTGCGCAAGATCGCGAGGGAGGAATGCAAGACATCGGGCGGAGTCCGGATGACCCGTCCGATCACCTCGCCCGCCGACACTTCATCGAAGCGGTTGACAAACAGTTCGGCCAGGGATCCGGACACCGGCGCGGTGACGACTTCCATGGCGCCCTCCACCTGGCCTGTCATCGCCCCGGGAGCCGCCTTCTCCTTCCAGAGCAGCAAGGTCGCCGCGATCACGGCGATAAACACGATAAATGGCAGAGCCTGAACGCGGAATTCGCGCCACTTCACGCTCAGCGGCATCGGAATCGGTGCGAGCTTGGTATTCTTCATGACTACAATTCGGATTCATCCTGGGCGGTCAACCCGGTCACCCGGGCGGTCCCGGGCAACGCGCGCACTTCACTGAAAAGGTCCTCCAACCGGGAAGGATCCCGAAGAAGAAGCCGATAGGAAAGGTCCGTACCCTCGCCCTCATCGTGCGCCCGCTGGCTGGCGCAATGGGCCCGGCGGCTGTGCCGCCGCAGGAGGTCGGACAAGGCGTTCAGTTCGGTCAGGGGCCGGTCCCAGCGAAGATTCAGCACCAGATCATATCTTTGGCGGCTGCCGAAATAGGAATACCGCAGGTAAACGAGAATTCCGGACATAATGATCAAGCCGATCACCGCCGTGCCGTGGCGCTGCGTTCCACAGGCCATGCCTACGGTGATTCCGGCGAGGATGTAACACGTGTCCAGTGTATCCCGAAGAATATTACGGAATCTGACGATGGCGAACAACGCCATCAATCCAAAGGCGGTGATCAGGTTGTCCGCCAGCACCGTCATGACCATCGCCACCAGAAACGGGATGATCACGAGCGAGTTCACGTAGGAACGCGAATAGGAAAGCCCGCTGTGGGTCAGCATGTAAACCCAGGCCAGAACCTGGCCGCCCAAAAAAGCGAGCAGGAGCCCGAGGACCAGCATTGGCATGTTGACCGGATCGTGGGTGAGATCTCCCGATATTAGCTGCTCGATCATGTTGACGTAGGCGATTGATATTCACCGAACGCGAGGCCGCTGGGCCGAACTTTTCGCGCCCGCTCCCGGGCAAAACCACTGCCGGTGGGACGAAATCCCTGATTCAAAATGTGCTTCTCCTCCAGAAGTTCCACCCCGTCAACGTACTTGGCGGCGGAAGTCTGACGCAAGCCAAAGACCCGCACCAGATCGGCAAACCAATCGGGGAAACGTCCGGTGAATTTCAATTCGAGAACCACCATGTCGCCAAAAACGAATACCGGATCGTCCATCTCGGCCACCAATCGAGCCGTGGGTTCCGGACAGCTGCGAACCTTCCGGTCCATGGTGACCCGCACCGCATTGCCTCCTCCGCTCGGCATCCAGGCCTCGCGCAGGTAGGCCACGTGCACCCGCGGACGGGCACGCAGTTCGTTGACGTACTGCACGAAATTCTGCAGCGCCAAAAGATGTTTGGGATCGTCCGAGGCCATCTGGGATTCCTCGGGCAACTGCCCGGCCAACACCGTATCCACCGCATCGCGGTGAATCGCGCCACGCTGCTTGCTGATCGTGTTGTCGTGACGGCTCTTGATTTCGCAATACACCGGGGCGCCCGGACGGTTTTCGTAGAAACGCAGGCGGAGTTTGTAACGGTTCTTGTTCCCGTTGATCGTGCGCTGGTACAACGTGTAAACGTCCGAATCGAGATAAAGGCTGTGCACCGGGTAGGACAAATCCGGACGAGTCGCCGCGAATTCGTCCAGCTCCAGATAAGAGGCCACAAAATCACGGATGGCCAGAGCGAGATTGTCTTTGATTATATACTTGAGCTCGAAACGTTGGGACTGAAGGCGATCGCGGGACATAATTAAAAGAATTCGTATTCGGCCGCCGTCGGGTTACCGCAAGCGTCAATAAAGCGTATCCCCGGCGCACCGGCACACGGTTTACGAACTTCGAAAATGTTACGAAATAGTGACATCAAGAGGAGGCGATCAAGCGTAAAGGCCGAACCGTGAACGATTCAGCCGCGACAGAAGACACCCAACCCGCCCGCGCAGTGCTATCACCTTCCAGGACATTCCTAACGGACTTTTTCATTGTATTCTTCAATCTAACAGTAATATCGATGCTCTGATCCACGATCTTTCTAAAGTTCCTTCAACCGGGGCTTGTCACCGGTGCTGATCGTTTGTGCAATAGTCCGCATGTCAACCACGGATTCCAACGAAGCTCTTCGGCGTCATTTCGCCTTCGAACGTTTCCGCCCGCCCCAGGACGAGGTTGTCGATGCCATTCTGAACCGTCGCGACACCCTGGTGATCATGCCCACCGGAGGCGGAAAATCGCTCTGTTACCAATTGCCCGCCCTGCTGCTGCCTCATGTGACTCTGGTCGTTTCCCCCCTGATCGCATTGATGAAGGACCAGGTCGACGCCCTGCGGGCCAAGGGTCTGCCGGCGGCGTTGCTCAACAGCACGCAAACCGCGGCCGAACAGCGGGAAACCCTGGAGGCCATGGCACAGGGGAAGCTGAAACTCGTCTACGTGGCGCCGGAACGCTTTCGCAGTCGCGCCTTCATGGGAGCCCTTTCCCGAATCACCGTCTCGCTCTTCGCGGTCGACGAAGCCCACTGCCTTTCCCAATGGGGCCACGACTTTCGTCCGGACTACCTTCGCCTGGGCGCGGCCCTCCAGCATTTGGGGAACCCGCCGGTGGCCGCTTTCACTGCAACGGCCACGCCGGATGTGCGCGAGGACATCCGGAAACACCTCGCCCTGCGGGAACCCGCGGTTTTTGTCTCCGGATTCGCCCGTCCCAATCTCAGCTTCAAAGTGGTGCAAACGTCCTCCGAGGACGAAAAATACCGCTTCCTCCACAGCCTGATCCGCACCCACCGCAAGGGGATCGTCTATTGCGCCACCCGCAAGCGGGTCGAATCGGTGGCCGCCAACCTGGAGACCGACGGCTTTTCCGCCCTCGCCTACCACGGCGGCATGGACGACCGCGAGCGGGAGCGAATCCAAAACGCCTTCATGCGAAAGGAATCGGACGTGGTGGTGGCCACCAACGCCTTCGGAATGGGAATCGACCGCAACGACCTGCGTTTCGTGCTGCATTTCGAAATGCCCGGCAGCGTGGAGGCGTACTACCAGGAAGCCGGACGGGCGGGTCGCGACGGCCTGCCTTCGGAATGCCTTTTCCTGTTCAATTTCGCGGACAAGCGCACCCAGGAATTCTTCATCGAAGGGCGCAATCCGGAGATTTCCACCGTGCGTGCGGTTTACGACACGTTGCGGTCGGCGGCGGACAATACCCACGAAGTCCTGCTCTCGATCGACGACCTGACCCAACGCCTGCCTGGAAAGGTCAACCCGATCGCGGTTTCGACTTCCATCGCCATTCTCGGCCGCCACGGTTACCTGGAGCGCTTTGATGTCCCGGGAAAACGGATACGGGGGACGCGTTTGCTGCGTCCCGACACCCCCCCGCTGAGACTGGAACTCGACGCCGAGACCCTCGCCAAGAAGCGTCAGGCGGACGAAGCCCGCCTGCGTTCCGTCATCCAGTACGCCTACGAACAAAACACCTGCCGTCAGCAATGGATCCTTCGTTACTTCGGAGACCGCGATCTCCAGCTTTGCGGTGAATGTGACGTCTGTCGCGCGGAGCGGGCGGAAAATCACCGAACCGGCGATGAAGACGAATCCCTGGTCGCCCGCAAAGCCCTGAGCGGTGTGGCACGCATGTGCGACCGGCTGGGAGAGCGCGAGTGGCGGCCGCGCTTCGGCCGAGCCCGGGTCATCCAATGCCTCCTGGGCAGCAACGCCGCCCCGATCCGCCAGGCGGGCCTGGACCGGCTATCGACCCACGGTCTGCTCAAATCGGAGGGGAAAGATTACCTCAATGCCCTGTTCCGGGAATTCGAACGGGCGGGCTTCGTTTACACCACCGACGGCGACTACCCGCTGCTCGGCCTGACCGACGCCGGCGCCCGCGTCATGCAAGGGGAAGCCCCCTGCACCCTCGCCTGGCCGGAACGGGATGGTTCCACCCGAAAAAGCCGGACGACGGATAAAAACGGGCGGCCACCGGACGCCTCCTCCACACCGCCCGATGCGGATCTCCTGACCAAGCTGAGGAAAAAGCGAAGCGAACTGGCCGCCGCACGCGGCGGCCAACCGGCCTACGTGATCCTGACCAATCACGCCCTCGAAGAACTCGCAAACCGCCGCCCGTCCCGGCCGGAAGAAGCTCTCGATATTCCCGGGATCGGCGAAGCCAAAATAAAAAAGATCGTTCCGACCTTCCTGAAGATCATCCAAGAACACGAGGCCTCGGTTCGAGATGCCCCTCAACCCAATCCGGCCGACCCTTGAGAACGATCGCCCGGTCCTCGCTCGCCTTCCCGCATTGGATGCCGGTCGCCCGGCGCCGGAAGCGAATGTCGGAACCCCGCACGAATAGAGTTCAATTCGTACCGAATTTAAGCAATAAACGGGGCATGCTGTCGTCCCGGTCATTTTCAGGCATCGTGTCGTTGGCGCTGGTGGGCCTGATCGGCGGCTGCGCGACGGGACCCGAACCGGGAACGCCGGTGCCTCGACACGGGGACGAAATCGTCGCCGCCGGCCAGTTTTTTCGCACCGGCACTCCGGTGGTGCTTTGGCTCGACCCCGGCGGCTATGACGCCTACCGCACGGAGCAACGTTTCGGCCCGCGGGAGGAGTCAGGGTTCCCGGCGGGGAACTCCGGACCTTCCTCCCCTAACCGTTACAATTTGCGGCGGGACGGCCTGAGCGAGGAGGAAATCGAACGCGTACGGGGCGGCGGTTGGGATCTGCCTCTGTTGCAACGGGTGGTCGATCAGGTCGTTTTCCATTACGACGCCGCCGGCACCAGCCGGGAATGCTTCCGCATCCTGCACGACGTGGTCGGATTAAGCGCCCACTTCCTGGTCGACCTGGACGGCACGATCTACCAGACCCTCGACCTGAAAGAGCGGGCCTGGCACGCCACCACTTCCAACAGCCGGTCGATCGGCATCGAGATCGCCAATATCGGCGCCTACCCGCCCGACTCAGCGGAACTCCTGGACGAGTGGTACCTCCGGTCTCCGGAAGGAGGAACCCGCATCGCGATTCCGGAGCGGCTGGGCGACGGCGGCATCCGCACCCCCGATTTCAACGGACGGCCCGAGCGCGACGAACCGGTCACCGGCCGGATCCACGGCCGGGAACTGATCCAGTACGACTTCACCCCGGAACAATACGAGGCCTTGCGGAAACTCACCGCCGCGCTCTGCCGCATCTTTCCCCTGGTCGCGCCCCACTATCCGCGGGATGGCGACGGCAATCTGATTCAAGGCAAAATGCCGGACGAAGAACTGAGGGAGTTTCGCGGGCTTCTGGGGCACTTTCACATTCAGACCAACAAGGTCGATCCCGGACCGGCTTTCGATTGGGACCGCGTAACGCCTTGATCCGGGAAGAACGGGAAGAAGGTCGGTTTGTCGATGCCGCCAATCCTTTTTTTCGGTTGGGGACGGGTCCCTGTGGATCAGCGGTTGACTATTCCGGAGCGTATTCAGGGAAGCATTTCTTTTCGCTTGGCATCCGCCCTTCCCCTTGTCATGATCTAAACCGTTACTTCTACGGTACTTTATTCTGTTTGACCGGGTAACTGCATCAATCGAAGGAGTCGACGCTATGAGTGAATACGAACGTAGAGACGCATCTGAAAACCGGGATCGACCGGCCGTCGGCCAGGCCGCGGCCGCATTTGTCGTCGGATTGGTTCTCGCAGGCGCCGTCCTGTATTTTGCTATGATTGCGCCGCGAAACGTCGAACGGCAGGAGGCACGCGAAACAATCGAAAACCTGGAAGACGAGCTTTCGCGGCTTGACGGCCGTGATGCCGAGTTGCAGGCAGCCATGGCGGAACTGGAATCCGAAATGGAAGCGAGCCGCGAGCGGCTGCTGGCCCTGCAAGCGGAAAACGAGCGGCTGGAGGACGAACTCGCGGCAGCCCGCGCACAAGGGGCAACGCACGCGGAAACCGTCGAACGACTCGAATCCGAGCGGGCCGAATTGAACGCGGCCATCGCAACTCTGGAATCCTCGATCGAGCAAGGGAACGCTGAACGGGAAGCCGTCGAAGCGGAACTGCATGCGCTTCGGGCCGCATTGGAGGATCGCGAAACCGAGATCGAGGAAATCAGGGAGGCCTACTTGGTCGCAGTACGCGAAGTCGAGCGCGCCGAAACCGAACGCGACGAATTGCGCCAACAGATGGAACGGGAAATCGCGTCTGTCCAGGAACGTGCCGCCGCCCTGCGGCCGCAACCCGAAACTACGGCGCGGCCGCAACCCGAAACTACGGCGCAGCCGCACCGGTACATCGTCCTGCTTACCGCCTTCCACGCGGCCCGGCAGGAGGGAATCCGTGCCGATGATCCGCAAGACGCGCGGGCAGCTTGGGCTCGAGCCGGCGAGATCCTCGATACCATTGAAGCCGAATTTCCCGAACAATCCGTCGAGTCGTCGCGTCAGGCTCTACGCGAGCTCGAGTCCCGAAGTTAGGATGCCAATCGTCTCATTTGAGTCCCGAGTTCATTATTGCCACGTCCGATCAGCAGGTCCAGAGTGGTTGCGGCGCTGGTTACGATTAGCATGAAACATACGGATTTCGGCAAAGGACTTTTTTATCTTCTTCTCTCGGTTTTTGTGGCGATGGGAGTTTTCTCCGCGATCTTCCTGCAGCAGACTTACCGTGAGTTGACCAACCTCCGGGAACGGCAGGAGCGCAATGCCCGGCAGCTCGAACTGGCCGAGCGTGAGCTCGCTTACAAGGAAGTTTACCATCGGAATCTGCAGGATAATCCCGAATTTGTCGAACGGGTGGTGCGACAGAAACTTGGATACGCCCGGCCGGGTGAACTGCTGTTCCGATTTGACTCCCGCGAACGTTGAAGGGCATTCGAAGATTGAAATCCAGGCAAGAGAACCGGAGATGCTTTCACGGATGATACGGTTCTTCGCAGCGGCATGCTTCCTCGTTTCAGTTTTACTCCCGGTCGGTCCGCTCCACGGCCAGCAGGAAGGGACTGATTACCCGCGAGCCCCTCGGGAGTTCCGGGGTGTCTGGGTGACCTCCCTTAAAAACCTCGACTGGCCGTCGCGGCCCGGCCTCAGTTCCAGGGAGCAGCAGGAGGAAATGATCGCCATCCTGGATCGGGCTCGCAGCCTGCATCTCAACGCGGTGATCCTGCAGGTGCGCTCCATGGGCGACGCCATGTACCCGTCGGAACACGCACCCTGGTCCTACTTTCTAACCGGAGAAATGGGGCGCGCGCCCAATCCCGGTTACGATCCCCTGGCGTTTGCCGTGCGCGAAGCCCATCGGAGGGGATTGGAAATTCACGCCTGGATAAACCCTTACCGGGTGCATCATGAGGTCGGCACGGTAGAGGTAAGTCGCAATCACATCAGCCGAACCCGCCCGGAACTGGTTCGCCGTTACGGGAACCTCCTGTGGTTGGATCCCAGCGAACCGGCGGTCCGCGAACACGTCCTCAACGTGGTTCGCGAATTGGTGCGCAACTACGATATCGACGGGATCCATATCGACGATTACTTCTACCCGTGGCCGATCGCCGGCACCGACTTCCCGGACAGCGCCAACTGGGACCGGTATCGCCGGGCGGGCGGCGACCTGTCCCGCGGAGATTGGCGCAGGAATCACGTCAACGAACTGATCCGCCGACTCTACGAGACGGTCAAACAGGAGGACCCCAAGGTCAAGGTGGGCATTAGTCCCTTCGGCATCTGGCGCCCCGAAAACCCTCCGGGGATAACGGGTTCCGACCAGTACGCCATGTTGTACGCGGATCCCAAACTGTGGTTGAACCGAGGCTGGCTGGATTACCTGGCGCCCCAGCTTTACTGGAGCACCACCCAAGAGCGCCAGTCCTTCCCGCGCCTTCTGGCATGGTGGCACTCGGAAAACACACGCAACCGGCACATCTGGCCGGGACTGGCCACCTGGAGGGTGACCGAGGCCAACTGGCCCACCCGGGAAATCATCAACCAGATCACGCTGGCCCGCCAACAGTCCGGAAGCGCCGGACACGTCCACTTTCGGCAACGCTGGTTGCAGGAGGACCTCGGAAACATCGCCACCGCCCTGCGAACATCGGCCTATCGGGGTCCGGCACTGGTCCCCTCCACTCCCTGGCTCGGTTCGGAGCCGCCGCCGAGACCGCGGATACGCTTTGAAGTCACCGGCGACAACGCCGAAGGGCGCCTTCACATCAACTCGGCGGGGACCAAAGACCTCCGATTGTGGGCGCTCTACAGTCGTCACCGCGATGGCTGGCGTTTGCATCAGGTGGTTCCGGCCTACCGGCGAGAGGAAGCGGTTATGCGTATTCCTCCAACCCCGTCGAGCGTTTCCCACCTGGCAGTCACCGCCGTCGACCGGTTGGGCAATGAAAGTGAGCCGGCCGCGGTGCGGTTGCGCTGAAATTCAGCTCACCACGTTCCGGGGTTCGCCCCGTTGAAAAGCGATCAGGTTGGCCAACGTTTCCTCCAGCAGGCGCCGACGGCTGTCCTGGCCCGACCAGGCCATGTGCGGAGTGACGATACAGTTGGGAACGTCGCGCAGGGGACAGTCTTCCTCCATCGGCTCCTTCCGCAACACATCCACAGCGGCGCCGGCGATTGTTCCCTCACGCAACGCGTCGGCCAAATCCCCCTCGTCGACCAGACCACCACGGGCGGTATTGACCAGGAAGGCGGTCCGTTTCATGGCGCGCAGAGACTCCGCATTCACCAAATCCGTGGTTTCCTCCGTCTGCGGACAATGCAGGGTGACGACATCGGCCCGCTCGAAGATGTCCCGTGTGTCGGCCCATTCGAACGGATAATCGGGAGCGGCGCGCCGCCGCCGGGCCGAAGCCAAAACCCGGGCGCCCAGAGCCGCGACCGTCGCCCCCACACGTCGTCCGATCTGCCCGAAACCGACAATGCCCACCGTCTTACCCTCCAACTCCACCAGGTCGCCGTTCCAATAGGAAAAGCGGGCGGAACGGACCCAATCTCCCGCGCGCACGGAGGTATCGTGGGCTCCGACCCGGTTGCACAGTTCCAGGATAAGCGCCACCGCATGCTGCGCCGTGGAGGCGGTGCTGTAGGCGGGCACGTTGCAGACCGTTACCCCGCCCGACCGGGCCGCCGCCAGATCCACGTTATTGTAACCGGTCGCCAGGACCGAAATGAGGCGAAGCGAGGGCAAGACGGAAAGTTCGGGACCGAGGAGAGGAACCTTGTTACTGAGAACGACATCGGCGCCGGCCGCCCGCTCGACGATCGTCTCCGTATCGTAAGGGGTGAGTGGATATAGCGTCAGGTCACCCTGTTGCCGGAACGGCTCCCAGGCCGCGTCCTCCATTCCCAAGGTCGCGGCGTCCAATACTACGATTTTCATATCTCGAGGATTCATACCCCCGGAGGAAATCTGTCAATGCCGCAAACCGCGGCCGAAAGATCTATCCTTTCCGGCAAAAACTTGGAAATTGCCTCCAAAGCTCGCTTGTCAAGCGTCCCCACGGTGCTATTGTGAGAGGGTATGCTTTACGATCGCCCGTACATGCGTCCGGAGGGACACCAGGCTTCGCCGTGGACGGCGATGCACTGGCTTTTGTACGCGACGCTGGCGACCTACATCGTCCAGTTGATCGTTCAGCAGTGGTTCCAAAGCACCGCCGCCCAGGAGATTCTGGGATTGTCCAGCGACTCGATTCGATTCGGTTTCATCTGGACGCTTTTCACCTATGCCTTCCTGCATGGCGGGTTTTTCCATATCGGAATCAACATGCTGCTGCTCTACATCTTCGGGCGGGAATTGGCGGTGGTTCTGGGCAACAAACTTTTTTGCTGGCTGTACTTCATCGCCGCGCTCCTGGGCGGCACCTTCTGGCTGGCGTTCAACCTCAACCAGCCCTCGGTCCTGATGGGAGCCTCGGGAGCGGTCACCGGCCTGGTGATATTTTTCATCTGCATGCATCCCGACCGGCCGATCGGTCTCTTCTTCCTCCCGATTTTCATCCGCCCGCGCACGATCGCCTACATCATTGTCGGATTCAGTCTTCTGGGCTTGCTGTTCATTGAACTGCCGGGCCGCGGGCAGATGGGCGCCGGACGAGCCATCGCCCACTCGGCCCATCTGGGGGGCGCCCTGGCCGGCTACCTGTTCTTCAAACTCATTTTCAGCAGCCTGCCCGACCTGAAGAGCGTCAAACCGAAAGTCGAAGTGCCGCAATGGTTTAAGAAAAAAGGCAAAACCGCGGCCCCGGCGGCCGGCAAATACCAGGTGAACCTGACCAACCGACGCGACCTGCAAAAGGAAGTGGACCGCATACTCGACAAGATCAATTCCGAAGGGTTCGGGTCGCTCACCGACGCGGAAAAACGTACTCTGGATCAAGCCAAAGACATCCTCAGCAAATAGGCGGAGGGTTAGGCATAGAACGGGTAAATCCCAATCCCGGCGGTCGCGACGCTGTTTCGTCACGGAACAAATTCGATTCCGAAAGCGACAAAAAGGAAAATTGCGCTAATAATAATGTTCGTTATGAAAAAACTGCTGATCCGCCTCCTCCCCGCCGTTTTCATACCGGTCGCCCTGCTCTCGGCGGACGCGCCCTTTGAGACCGAGTTTACCGCCACCCCCTTGATGGAACGGGAAGCCACCATGGTGGTGCAGCTTCTCGAACACGCCCACTTCAGCAAAAGGTCGATTTCCGACGTGGACCTGGAGGACCTGCTCACCCGGTATATGGCGGAACTGGATCACGCCCGCCTCTTTTACACCCGGGAAGATCACCGGCAAATCGTCGAACAGTTCGTTCCCGAACTGGAATTCGGGATCTTTCAGGGAAATTTGGATCCGGCGATGAAGATTTTCTCCCGCTACAAGTCGCGCTCGCTGGATCGACTGGAATGGGTGCTTGCGCGGCTGGAGGCGGATTTCGATCTCAACACGGACCTCGAGTACCGTTTTGATCGCCGCGAGGCGGAGTGGCCGCGTGACGAGACCGAAGCCGAGCAGCTCTGGGAAAAACGGATCAAACACGAGGTTCTGCAAATGGTCCTGGACGACGAGCCGGTGCGATCCGTCCTGGAGCGTATCGAGGGGCATTACGAAGAAGCCGCCGCCGCTGGAAAAGTCATCGAAACCGATGCGCTGGCCGAGCTCTTCCATGAACACGACCAGGAAGCCCTGCTGACACTGCTGCTCGAAAGACTGGAGGGTGAGGAGCGCAACCTCGGTGATCTGGAAGCGGATGAGTTGACTGTTCTGGTTCGGGCCAAAGCCCGCAATCTTGAACTGGAGCGCGCTCTGGAGCGAATCGAGCGCCGCTATCAGCGCATGAAACAGAGCATTGGCGACATCGACGCGGTGGAAATCCAGGAACTTTACCTGACCACCTTGACCAAGACGTTCGATCCCCACTCGACCTTTCTCTCGGCCAACACCCTTGAGGATTTCAGCATCAACATGCGTCTCTCCCTGGTCGGCATCGGAGCGGTCCTTTCCTCCGAAGACGGCTACTGCGTCATCCGCGAACTGGTTCCCGGCGGCCCGGCCGACCTGACCAATCGCCTGCAACCGGAGGACCGGATCGTCGCGGTGAAACAGGAAAACGAAGAACCGGTCGATGTCGTCGACATGAAACTTCGTCGGATTGTGAACATGATCCGCGGCGAAAAAGGCACCGAGGTCACCCTGACCGTCATTCCCGCCAACGCCACCGATCCCTCCGCCCGCGAAGAGGTCACCATCGTACGGGACGAGGTGAAATTGACCGCTCGCCAGGCACGGGGGAGGATCTACGATTTTCCCCTGGATAACGGCAACACCCGCACCCTCGGCGTGATCGAGATCCCATCCTTTTACGGCAGTGCCGAGACCAACACGAGCACCACGGAAGACGTCAAGGAACTGATCGGCAAAATGAAAGAGGAAGGCATCGACGGCCTGGTCCTCGATCTGCGGCGCAACGGAGGCGGTCTGCTCAGCGAAGCCATCAATTTGACGGGCCTCTTTATCGACGCCGGTCCGGTGGTCATGAAACAGGATTCATTCGGCAACGTACAATCCGATACCGTCCCCCGCAACGGCCGGGTCTACGACGGTTCGCTCGGCATTCTCGTTTCCAAGAATAGCGCCTCCGCCTCTGAAATTGTGGCCGGGGCCCTCCAGGCCTATGAACGCGCCATTGTAGTGGGGGAATCCTCAACCCATGGCAAGGGCACCGTACAGGCGGTCTACGAGCTCGGTAATTATCTCGGCCTGCCGCGTACCGCCAGCACCGGCACCGGGGCGACCAAGATGACGGTGCAAAAATTCTACCTGCCCGACGGAGCTTCAACCCAGAACCGGGGCATGATTCCGGACGTCGTAATCCCATCCTTCAACGACTTTCTCCCCATCGGTGAATCCTCCCTGCCCAACGCCCTGGAATGGGACACCCTGACGGCTCCCAACTGGGACCGCGACAAACGCCGGGCGGGCATCGTTTTCCCTATTACGGATGAACGGCGCGAGCGGATCGTGGAAATGAGCCGGGAGCGCCAATCCAGCCTGCACGAATTCGCGTACTGGAACGAAAACATCGACTGGTTTCAACAGCGTCAGGATCGCAAATCCGTATCCCTCAACCTGGAGGCCCGCAGATCCCAGCGTGAAAGCGACCGGGCCTTCCGTGATGAAATGAACGAACGGGAGGACGAACTGGCGCAAAGCCACTCCCTGACCTACGCGGAAATCCTTCTCGAATCCGCCGACAACGGAAATCCGGCCTACCCGCCCGATCCGGACCTGCCGGATCCGCGTGACCTCGACAGTTCGGAAGCGGAGGAAAACAGCGACCGGGAACGTCTTGATATCCACCTGCGGGAAACCCTTCGGGTCCTCAACGACCTCATCGATCTGGAGAAGGAACACCGCGACGCCGTGGCGGCGGCGCGTTGAAAGATCGCTTTATCGCTGCACCATTTCGACCGCGACTACGACTCCGTCGCGGAACTCAACCCGCACCCGATCGTACACGTTCTGACGAGAGCGCTCGATCACCACATTTTGATCGATGGTGCTGAAACGTCCGAAATCCCGGACCCGGTAGGTTTCCGACGTGTGGTGCACCCCGACGTACGTCCAAACCTCGAGCAACTCTCCCTCTCTCTGCCGGGTGCTCACTCGATCCGGTTCGCCCAGCGCCAGACGAACCATGTCGCGATCATAACCGATCTCGATACTTCCAGCCCGGACATTCGCCTGTACGTCTTCCGGAAAACTGGCAAATAATTCCGGCTCTTTGGCGATTCTCCGCTCCGGAGTGGAAACACACCCCACGAGAAGCAGACAGGCGAGGCCGCAAAAAAGGGATTTCTTCATATGGCGATTATATCCCTACCCCATGCGGAATGCAACCACCCGCCTCGAGCGTCATTCTTTCGCCCACGGCATTTTCATTCGGCCTCTGGATGCGGCATGAAAAAGCATTTTAGATCGAAAAATTGATTTTTTTTGCCAAAAAAGCCTATCATGGCTCGCAAATAACAATACCGTGTGATTCCCGCGACAATTCCTGCCCAAGGTTGACGCGAGCCGATGCATCATCTAGAAAATCAATTTATTATGGAAAAGCCCAAGATCGCTCAAAAACAACCTTACGTCATGGAAGTCGAACCTGGCACCTACGCCTGGTGCGCCTGCGGTTTGTCAGCCAAACAACCCTTCTGCGACGGATCCCACAAAGAGACCCCGTTTCGTCCCGTGATCGAAAAAGTGACTGAAAAAAAGAAAATCGCCTGGTGTGGCTGCAAACAAACCGGCAACCCGCCGTTTTGCGACGGATCCCATTCCAGCCTGTAACCCTGATTCATTCGATGCTTTCCGGGCGTCGCAGCCCGGTTCATTTCGCCCCTCCCGGGGCAATCGCCAACGAACACCCTTATGATTACCCATGTCAACATCTTCTGGGTCGACTCTCCCTATGAATCCAATCGGGAAAAACTTCTGAGAGGCGCCCAGACCCTGGCCCACATCCCCGGAGTGGAAAACTTCAGCACCGGAATCCCGATTCCCAGCGGTCGGGGTTCGGTGGACGACAGCTTTGCCGTCGGCGTCACCATGACCTTCCTGAACAAGGCGACGGAAGAGCACTACAAAAACCACCCCATACGCCGCGAGTTCGTGCGCAAGTTCACCCGTCCCTACGCCAAGCGTTTCGTCACCTACACCTGGAGCACGTGACCGGAGTCGCCATTCAGGCTAGGAGTCTGTCGGGCTTCGCCGACAGGCTGCTAGTACTTATCCTTCAATGAGAACTGATCGATCCGCTTGCGCAGGGTGGCGCGGGTGATACCCAGGATGGCGGAAGCCTTCACCTGATTGCCGCCGGTTTCGCGCAACGCGCGAAGTATCATTTCCCGTTCCAATGTATCCAGAACAGAATCGGCGGATTCCTCCCGCATGCGGGCGTAGAGCTCGTTGAACGCTTCCTCCATGGTGCGCGGCGCCGACGGAGTCGACGGTTCCGATCCGGACCCGGGCTCATCCCCGAAAGTCTCCGGCGGCGGCGGAGAAACCGGCGTCACCGGGGGAAGCATCGCCTCGACATCGTCCGCCGAGGATCCGCCATCAACCGACGCGGCCTCGGTCTCGGCCTGCTTTCCCGCCCCGGAAGGCGTCCTGATCTCCTCCGGCAAGTCCTTGACCAGGATCGCATTCCCCTGAGCCAGGACCGCACTGCGGTAAATCACATTCTCCAACTCGCGCACATTACCCGGCCAATCGTAAGCCGAAAGCAAGGCGGCCGCCTCCGGGGAAACCTTTTTGACCCGGGACTGACGGTTTTTCTCCAGCTTCTGCAGGCAATACTCCACCAGCGCCGGAATGTCCTCCTTGCGTTCGCGCAGCGACGGCAGGCGGATCCGCACCACGTTCAGGCGGTAATACAAATCCTCGCGAAAGGTCTTCTCCTTGACCATTTCCTCGAGGTTTCGATTGGTGGCGGCGATCAGTCGAACATCGGTTTTAATGGTCTTCGAGCCGCCCACCCGCTGAAACTCCCCCTCCTGGATCACCCGCAGGACCTTCGTCTGGGTCGGCGGACTCATGTCTCCGATCTCATCGAGAAATATCGTTCCCCCGTCGCAAAGCTCGAACTTTCCCGGCCGCTGGCTGGTGGCGCCGGTGAAAGCCCCCTTCTCGTGACCAAAGAGTTCGCTTTCGATCAGATTCTCCGGCAGAGCCGCGCAATTCACGGCCACAAAGGGTTTGTTGTGACGTTGACTGTGCTGAAAAATGCAGCGCGACACCAGTTCCTTGCCCGTGCCGCTTTCGCCGGTGATGAGGATGGTGACGTTGCTGGAGGCCACCTGCCCGATCACCTTGAACACCGTTTGCATCGCCTCGGAATGACCGACAATTCCCTCCTGGTAATCTTCGCTGTTGATCACCGGCCGGTAATCCTTGATGCGCCGCAAGTCCTCATGCGCCTTCAGCGCCCCTTCGGTCAATCGAATCACCTTCTTCATATCGAAAGGTTTCATCAGATAATCGAAGGCCCCGAACTTCATCGCCTCGATGGCGGTTTGTGTCGTGCCGTAGGCGGTCATGAGAATGACCATCGGATTGGGATCGAGGGACTTGATGTGCTGCAGCGTTTCCAGTCCGCTCATGCCTCCCATGCGGATATCCAGAAACACCACATTGGGGGATTCGGACCGGATGATTTCGATTCCGGCTTCCCCGCTGGCCGCACTCAGGATTCGGAAGTTGCGTGATGAAAAAACCCGCTCGAGTGAATAGCGAATCTCGTTATCGTCATCGATGATAAGAATAGTTGGACTTTTTCCTGAATTCACCATTATCTACTGAGCATAGGATCATTACCGGCGTCCCCGGAAGAATGTCCACCAGTGCCGAACGAAACCGCTTTAGTTAATCCACCATGCGATCCTGGTCAATTCACTTGTGCTCGATCTTCGGGATTCGCCTGGAGATTCACGCCACGTTTTTTGCCCTGCTGGGAGCAATCGCCTGTGTCGGATTGTTGAGCGACGGAGTAACCGGACTCTTCTGGAGCCTGATTTTCATCGTTCTCGTATTTGCCTGCCTGGTTCTGCACGAATTGGGGCACAGCCTCGTCGCTCAATATCATGGCGTTGAGGTGATCCGTATCCTGCTGCTGCCGATCGGAGGCATGGCCCAGTTCCAAAGCCTCCCCCGGGAAGCGTCCAAGGAACTCGCGATTTCGATCGCGGGCCCGGCCGTCAATTTCGCGCTGGTGCCGTTCCTGCTGATCCTCGGCGGAATCCCATGGGAATTGGCCGAGCTATCCCGGAGGGGGGTCTTCCCCATCGAGGATCCGCGCACCCTGGTCCAGGCGCTGCTCGTAGTGAACCTGGTGATGGGGCTTTTCAACCTGTTGCCAATCTTCCCTATGGACGGCGGACGTGTTCTGCGGGCGCTGCTCACCTACCGGTACAGTTATCTGAAATCCACCGCCGCCGCCGCGCTGGTGTCGAAGATCCTATCCACCGCGGGAATCTTCGCCGCGCTTTTTGTCCTGCCCGCATTCGGACTCGGGATCGCCGTGATTCCGGCTCTCCTGTTCGCCTTCATCTATATGGCCGGCAACATGGAATACCGCATGGTCGAGCGCAAGGAGTTGCTCAACGATCTCTACATCGGCGACCTGATCGACGACGACTACTCCGTGGTCCACCCGGACTGCCCGGTGGGAGAGGCCTTGCGGGAATTCGACCGCTCGAAGGCCCGCGCCCTCATGATCGGGGACGAGCGCGAAAGCCTTTTCGGGATGTTGCTCAAAGACCACATCGAAATCCTGCGGGAAGAAGGCTTTCTTCACGGCGACCCCATAGGCCGCCACTGCGAGCGAAACGTTTCTCTGCTGCAAGCACAGTGGCCGCTCGATCTTTTCTACGAAATGCTGGCGCGCAACCGGAAAAAAGTCTTCCCGGTTTACGCGGAAGGGCGGTTGGTGGGAATCCTCGACACAGAACGCTTGCAGGAAAAACTGGCCGAGCACGGCGTTTCCGCCAAACGGCTGGGCCTGACCGGTTAGCCTGATCGCTACTCGGATAAGGGCACTCGTCGTAGCGACGCCTGCAAAGGTGTCGACCCGGGCGCGTCCCGGACGCCTCTCGTTTCGACTCTTCAGTGGAAGATTCGCTACCGAAAACCACCTTAACCGTGCCATTCCGGCTAGCAGCCTGTCGGCGAAGCCCGACAGACTCCCAGCCTGATCGCATCAGCGAATTTCCTCGGGCTTAATCCGCTTGACGCCGATAAAACGTCCGCGAAACAGCTCCTCCAACTGACGTTTGGTGGACTCGGGAACGCGGGCCACGGCCTCGTCCAGTGAAAGGGGTGAATCGGCCTCCGCGGTCGAATGGCCCCCATTTTCGGAGAAATCAACCGTCGGGGCGGCAACACGAGGCGTGTTTTCCCGCGGGGCGGGATTCTCCGGAGTCGCCGGCGTGGTATCCGACGCTTCTAGGGAGTCGCGCTCAGGGATTCTATCGGCTTTTTTTTTTCCGTCGTCTCCTCCGCCGGCAGGGCGGCCGCGATTTCAGCCAACTCACGAACCACGGTATCGATGGCGCGCGTTTGCCCCTCCTCGGCCGCTTTCAACAGCACGATCTCGAAATTGATGCGGTCGGATAGTCCGTGCATGACCTTGTCCCGACCGTCCCGCAAAACCTCCAGAATGCGGGTCAACCGTTCCGGCGAAACGTTCACCTCGCCAATTCGCGACTTATCGTCGCCGCGCACGGCGGCGACGAGGGCTTCCCGCAGAAACGCCTGCAGATCGACCAACGCCCGGAAGAGGTCGCGTCCCTCATCCGCCATGGAATCGACCACGTCCACCAATCCACGGTAATCGCCGGCCACCAGGTGGGCCGCCAGGGCGCGCACCTGCTCCTCGGAAAGGATTCCGTACACCTCCTGGACATCCGTGGCGGAAATCGTTTTTCCGCAAAAAGAGATCATCTGATCGAGAATCGACTGCGAATCGCGCATGCCGCCGAAAGCCAAACGGGCGATGGCCGACAGGGCTTCCGGTTCAATGTCCACCCCTTCTTCGCCGGCGATACTCCCCAACCGCTCGGCGATCAGCGAATCGGCGATCGGCTTCAACTCGAAACGCTGACAACGGGAAACGATGGTGGGCAGCACCTTCTGGGACTCGGTGGTGGCGAATACGAATTTCACATGCGAAGGCGGCTCCTCCAGCGTCTTCAGCAAGGCGTTAAACGCCTGGTTGGACAACATGTGCACCTCGTCGATGATGTAAATCTTGTACTTTCCCTGAGTGGGCGCGTAACGCACATCGTCGCGCAGGTCGCGGATCTGGTCGACCGAGTTGTTGGAAGCTCCGTCGACCTCGATGACATCCATCGAATTGCCTGCCGTGATGGTCTCGCACGAGGGACAGGCATTGCACGGAGTGGTCGTGACCCCGGTGGCGCAGTTGAGCGCCTTGGCGAAGATACGGGCCAGACTGGTCTTGCCGGTGCCGCGGGGGCCCACGAACAGGTAGGCATGGGCAATCCGATCCCCCTCGATGGCGTTTTTCAGGGTCCTCACGATGTGATCCTGACCGACCACATCTTCGAAGACCTGGGGACGCCATTTGCGGGCTATGACCTGATAATTCGCCGACATATCGGATAAAAAAAGTGGCCAGGCGACCTACGGCACATGTGAAGCGGTGCTACCGTTGCTACCTTCCGGTCCTGGCGGAGTTCGCCCGCCCAGCATTGCATAGGACCTGGCCAAGTTCCAACCTAGGTCGCCGGTTTCCGCTTTCAACCCATAAATGAGAAAATCACCGCTTTTGTTCAACGCCCTCCCGAATAGAACTCGTCGATACGGCGAACCACGTACTCGTAGTCCTCCTCGGAGTAACGGCCCTCATCGCGCAGGGACCGCGCTTCCGCCAGCCTGGCCTCCTTCTCGGCCTCCGGATTCGCCCCCCTGCCCGCCGGGAGCAGGCCCGGACGCAAAGCCACCCACACCCGGGACGGACGCAGGTCGTTCAAGGCGCCGGTGTGTTCATCGCTGGAAAACCGCAGGAAGGAGTTGTCCCGTCGATTCGGTACCGGAAGCACATCCACCCGATGGCTGTCGAAACCCGCTTTGCGAATTTCGACCAAATGACCGCTGCGCCGTGAAAGGATCGCCACCATGGGCGTCTCGCCGGCCAATTCGCGATTGATATAGACCTGAGCTCCGGCCGGTTCCGAATCGATGGGTACCCGCTGGTGACTCCCCTTTTGCAGCGTGGCGCACCCCGCCGCGACCGAAACAAGAAGGCCGGACGCGACCAAGCGTAAAATAAAGTGACTAATCATGGCACAAGGTAAAAAGTGCAGACAATCAGGCCGCGCAAAGCGTTTCAAGGAATTTGCGGTCGATCAGTTTATTCCAGGATATCGATCAGGTCCACCTGCCGAATCAACCAGTCTCCATCAACCTTGACCCACTCCACCCGAAACCGACGGGCGTCTTCGCGCCACCGGTCTCCCTGATAGGACAAGAGACCGCGTCCGGTCAGTTCCATCACCGCGGTGGTCTCGCCCGGTTCGATGGTCAACTCCCGATCGGAAACACTCAATCGCAGCTCGCCGGCGCCGCTTCGCACCTGGCTCACGGCAACCACCAGATCCTCCCGGGTGATCGTCCCGTCCGGAAAAGGACGGCCCATACCCAACCGGAATTCCTCGGTAAAATGCTCGGCGATTCGCCGCGCCCGGCCGACACCGGCAAAGACCGTTTCGTCCCCTTCCTTCGATGCGAGTTCCACCAGTTCATCCACCTTGCCGTGGAGAACGCGCTCGTCGTCACTCAACCAGAAAAAGTAATACCCCCAGTACACCCCGGCTCCCAAAAGAGCCAATGCCGCCGCCAACAGGCCAAGTTTTCTCATATTCGCTCCCGGGATACCGCAAAATGGATCACCACCGCAATCTCATAACACTCAGGCCCTGGGATGGGCGCGCCGGTAAATCTCCTGCAATCGGCCGATGGATACGTGGGTATAGATCTGGGTGGTGGAAAGGTTGGCATGCCCCAACATTTCCTGCACCAGCCGCAGATCGGCGCCGTTGTTGAGCAAGTGGGTGGCGTAGGAGTGACGAATCTTATGAGGCGAAATATCCATCGGCAACTCGGCCAGGGCCAGGTAGCGCTTGAGCAACAACTGAGCCTTCCTGGGGTAAATTCTCTTGATCCCGTCGTCGCCCGGCACCACGGGATCGCGGTTGTCCGTCGCGCGGGCGAATTCCGCCCGGAACTTGCGGACACAGGCCGTTCCCACGGCGCCCAGCGGACATAGCCGTTCCTTTTTCCCCTTGCCCAACACCCGGGCCACGCCGCTTGGCAGGTCGATATCCCCGTAGTTTAGCGCCGCCAACTCGCTGATCCGCAAACCGCCCCCGTAAAGCAGCTCCATCAAAAGCCGATCGCGCCAGGCGAGGAAGGGAGTGATCGCCTCGTTGTCCAATAACAGCATGGGGCCGTCAAGGAGCCGGCGGACCTGCTTCTCGGTCAAAAACTTGGGCAACGGCCGGTCCAGTTTGGGCAGAGTCACTCCGGTGAACGGGTTGACCTGCAAGCGTTTTTGTTTAATCCAATAACGAAAAAAGGTTCTCAAAGCCGACACGTGATTGTGCAACGTTCTCTTGGAATACCGGTGCTGGGCCTCGATCAGATACCCCCGCACCCGGCGGGAGAGCAGCGGCTCCAGGGAGGCTTCTCCCCCGTCAGCCAACAGCCAGCCGACAAACGCCTCCACCGCCGCGCGGTAATTGCGCACGGTGTAGTCCGAAAGGCGCCGCTCCGCGCCAAGATGCCGTATAAACGGTTCCAGCCAGATCTCTTCCCAGTCCTCACCGATCGCATTCTTCACCTCGCCATTCAACGCCCGCCATCCCCGACTTTCGACCTTAAAATGCGGAATACTCCTTGCCTTCCGTCCCGGAACCTGTCTTGCTCCGCTCCTTCGACTGGATTGCCGTCGGCAGAACGGCTCAAATACGAGCCCTGAAACCGGCAATCCAACCTGATTCGGTCCGTCTTCGATGAGCGATTGATTTTCGGGAATTTTCAAACGCACTTTTCATCGAACGACGCGGCGCCCTCGTCAAAGGAAACAAAACCGGCGCCATACCGATCCTATGTCAGAAATCACATTCTCTTCATTCTCCCTGGCCGAGCCGCTACAGCGCGCACTGACGGAAAAGGGTTACACCCAGCCGTCGCCAATTCAGGCGCAATCCATTCCGGTGGCCATGAAGGGCACCGACCTGTTGGCCTGCGCCCAGACTGGCACCGGCAAGACCGCCGCCTTCGCGCTTCCCATCCTGCACCGCCTGGCGGAACTGAACCGCAAGCCGCAACGCGGAGAAATACGCACCCTGGTGCTGACCCCGACCCGAGAGCTGGCCGTGCAGGTGGCCGACAGCTTCAACGCCTATGGCAAACACCTCCGGTTCCGCATCGGCCTGGTCTACGGCGGCGTTTCCCAGCACCCCCAGACGCGGGCCCTGCAGAACGGACTCGACGTCCTGATCGCCACCCCGGGACGGCTTCTCGACCTCATGGAGCAGGGGTTCGTCGACTTGTCGAAAATCTCCTGTTTCGTCCTGGACGAGGCCGACCGCATGCTCGACATGGGATTCATCAATGACATCCGCAAAATCGCCGGCAAACTACCCGCGGAGCGTCAGACCCTCTTCTTCTCCGCCACCATGGGCCAGGAGATCAGCCGCCTGGCAAACAGCCTGCTGCGGTCCCCGGAAGAGATTCGTATCGCACCGCAGTTCACCACGGCGGAGAAAATCGATCAGAGCGTTCTCTTTGTGGAAAAAGACAACAAGCAGGCGCTGCTTTTTAACATTCTCGAAGGCCAGCTGGCCAACAATCAACGGGAACTGAGCCTGGTTTTCAGCCGCACCAAACACGGCGCCAAGAAACTGGCGGAGAAACTGAATCGGGCCGGCATCAAGGCCGACGCCATCCACGGCAACAAATCACAGGCCGCCCGACAGAAAACCCTGGACCGCTTCCGCGACGGCCGCACTCCCGTCCTGGTGGCCACCGATGTTGCCGCCCGCGGCATCGACGTGCGCAACATCACCCTGGTGATCAATTTCGACCTGCCGATGGAAGCCGACAGCTACGTTCACCGGATCGGCCGCACCGCGCGCGCCGGCGCCAGCGGACGTGCGCTCAGTTTCTGCTCGAGTGACGAACTCAACCTGCTGCGCTCGGTGGAACGGCTGATCAAACAAACGGTTCCCGTGGATTCCGGCCACGAACATCACTCAGCCTCCCTGGCCGCACGCCACCTCCAGGGCGGAGGCCTGGACCAGCCAAAGTCCGGCGGTAAAGGACGGTCCGGCGGCGGCCGGCAGCGCTCCTTCTCCCGCGGACCGGACCGCAATCCGCGCGGAAAAAACTTCCGCCGGGGCGGCCGCCGTCCGCGTCCGGCCGGAGCGTAAACCGGAGCCGAGACTCAAAATCAAAAACGGGTTCGTCCCGGGCCGGCTCCGCCCGCGCCCGGGGCGAACCCGTTTTTCTTCCGGCAACTCCCTGGTCTCAGTGCCTCGGGGGCACGTCCGGGGGCCGGCGGCGGGCAGTCTGAGACACCGTCCATCCTCGCTCCATCCGGCATCAAACTCCCATTGAAATTGGCGCGGAAAAGGTCGAGACTGTCGCAAATCCAATGTCGAACCGAAAGGCACTTTACCCATGACCGCACTCCGAAAACGCCAGCGCCGTCATTCACGGGCCCGCTCCCTTATTTGCTTAACTTTTGTCATAATCACCACCACCGTCGTCTGGTGGACGATGATACGTATGCCCGGCAACAGTTTCGATGGCTCATGGGAACCGCTCACTTCGGACGAAGAAAACCTTCAGGCCGAACTGATCCGTGACGTCGAGAAACTCGCTGGAGATATCGGCGACCGCAACGTGTTCGCTTACGAAAATTACCTGGTGGCCGCGGATTACATCGAGAGTGAATTCCAATCGGCCGGATACGAAGTTCGACGCCAATCTTTCGAAACCGAAGGACGCACCTGCTACAATCTGGAAGCCGAGCTGCCGGGTCACGCCGATCCCGGTCGCATCCTGGTGCTCGGCGCCCACTACGATTCGGTTTTCGGCACTCGGGCCGCCAACGACAACGCCAGCGGTGTCGCCGCCCTCCTGGCCATAGCCCGGGCAATGGCCGATGACGAGCCGGACATCACGGTTCGTTTTGTCGCCTTCGCCAACGAGGAGCCGCCCTACTTCCAGACCGAAAAAATGGGCAGCCTGGTCTACGCCTTGGAGTGCCGCGAACGGGGTGACGACATCATCGGGATGATCAGCCTGGAGACCATCGGCTACTACTCGGACGAACCCGGAAGTCAGCGGTACCCGGGGGTCTTCCGCCTGCTGTACCCGGGCGAGGGCAACTTTATCGCCTTTGTCGGCAACGTCGGATCCCGCCAGTTCCTTCGTCGCGGCATCTCCGCTTTCCGGGATAATGCGCGCATGGCCTCGGAAGGGGCCGCCATTCCCGCCTTTATTGCAGGCGTGGGCTGGTCGGATCACTGGGCCTTCTGGGAAGCGGGTTACCCCGCGTTCATGGTCACCGATACCGCGCCTTTTCGTTATCCCTATTACCACACGACCGATGACACCCCCGACAAACTGGTATATCCGCAAATGACGCGGGTAGTCGACGGCCTCATCGCCATGACCCGGGAAATCGCCGGGATAAAATAAACGGCACTCTCGTCCCACCGAGCCCGAGCAACGCGGAGAGATTCTTTATTCGTTGTCCACAGCGATCACAAGGACATCCGCCGCCCCGCATTTCCGCCGGATAGGGCATCCCTGCCCGCTCCATCGTCAAGGGAAATACGTTCCATGCCCAAAGCATGTCGCGCGAAGTGCGCGATCGTAGCGCGGATACTCTTGTCCGTGCTACGGTAAGCTACATCGGAACAGCCTCTTAACTGATCGCCATTCGGGCCAGGGATGGTTGAGGTAGCGGGGGAGAGTTTTCCATCGCGGGCGTCGGAATTGAGATTCACGTCTCACGTCCCGCGCCCGCGTGGATGCCAACTTATCTGTGAGAGGAGGAGGAAGCTTCGTTGAAGGCTTTCTCGACCTCTTCACGGGTTTTGCCGGTACGCTTCTGAATTCGGCCCAGCAGTTCTTCCTCCTTGCCTTCGGCGTATTGCAAATCGTCATCCGTGAGACTGGCCCATTTTTGTTTCAGCTTGCCTTTGGTGATGTTCCAGTTGCCTTTGCCTTCGAGCTTGTTCATAATAATTCCTGATTCTTTGTCGTTGGTTTGCATTCGCCGCCAACGTGGCGGGGAAAGTGGTTGTCAATTTCTTTACGTGCCCGGCACCCTGATGATCGGTCGTTCAATGTTTCCGCCGACTGTTCGAGCAACCACACTAGTATAATGTGAATCCGATCCGGCGCCATGGGGTAAAACCCCAATCCGTCAGGTGCGGTTGCGATTACGGCGTGTTGGAACCTAGATCTTCACCGCGCACGGTACGGCCCTGCCGAAGGCGTATCTTTTCTTTGGTGAAGAGCCGGTTCAAAAGGCATCAAAAAAGCTCTACGCTGCAATCGATTCCTCGATTTTTATTCCGTGGCGATGGTTCAGCGCGTGCACATGTGGGTCAACTTAAGGACTTGAGTTTCTTTTTAGTGACATCTGCCACAAGAGCAACTCGACGTTCTCTGCCGTTCCCATTCACGGTCGATCTCGTTCGCCTGCGATTCCAGATAGTGGACTGGTTCGCGAAGAAGTCTATTAGGGAGCAAATCATTCCGGTCGGCCTGACTGTGCCCGCATTTCGTGCATGATTCATGCATGGCAACAAAAACAATCAGCTTGGAACTGGACGCTTATGAACGATTAAAAGCAGCGAAACGGCCCGGTGAATCCTATCGAGTGAACCATCTGGTCGTGCATTCCTATTAATGCCGGGACGCCGGCCCACGCGGAAAGGTCACTCCCCCCGGGACCGCGGGCATCCCTGCCCGCCCCATCGTCAAGGGAAACACGTTCCGCGCCCCAAACCATACCACCCTGCGGGAATTGAGCTGATCCCGAAATCTCGACACAACCACGCCATCGTAAAACGCACGGTCGGGGCCAATACGGCAAATCTTTCTTTTCGTCCATCGCTTCCAATTCTTTCCACGGCATGAAAGCCAGTTTGAAGGGTAACCGATGTCCTCGGATCGCACCCAAAATGGGGTTAGAAAATGGTTTTGAGCAATGAGAGCAATCCCATCGCATTGACGCTTTTGGATAGAGGGTAAGGTTCGCCTTCAGGAATGACAATCACTCCCCGGTCGGCTTTGAGCGTTGCCATGCTTTCGACCAGGCCGGGAGTCAGTTTTGGCGAGAGTGTGCGCTTGATTTCCACGGCGAGAATTTTGCCGTTGCTTTGCTCAATCACCAGATCCACCTCCGCCCCGGCGTGGGTACGGTAGTGGCTGACCGTTGCGCCCTTGGGAAGGTGCCCTAAAATCTGCTCGATGCAGAAACCCTCCCAGGAAGCACCGCAGAGCGGATGGCCCAGAATCTGTTCCAGGTTGCGGAGCCCGGCGAGGGTGTGGAGAATGCCGCTGTCCCGCCAATAGACTTTCGGTGATTTCACCAGGCGTTTTCCCGCGTTGCGCGTCCACGGTGGCAGCGAACGCACGAGATAGAGCCCCTCCAGCAGATCGAGGTAGCGGCGTGCGGTCTTGCCATCGATACCAAGGGAACCGGCCAGCTTGCTGAAATTGATCGTCGCTCCCTGTTGATGGGCCAGCATACTGCAGAAGCGCCGCAGGACGATTGGAGTCGCTGTGATGCCTTGCTGGGGCAGATAGCGCTCCACATAACTGGTGATGAAATCCTCCCGCCACTCGATTGAAGTTTCTTCATCGGACGCGAGGAAGCTATCCGGATAGCCTCCTCGATCCCAGAGGGTTTGCAGGGATTGTGCAGGATAAGGCAGTTCCGGCAAGTGCAGCGGATTGAGCTCCAGATAGCCGATCCGGCCAGCCAGCGTTTCCGAACTTTGCTGGAGGAGTTCCGGGGAGGCGGACCCAAGCAGGAGGAACTGCCCGGTTTTTTCTCCCGCCCGACGGCGCTCGTCGATCAGGCTGCGCAGCACGGGGAAAAGATCCGGCACCCGCTGAACTTCGTCAAGAATCACCAATCGGCCCGCCAGGCCCGAGAGGTACAGTTCAGGGTCGGCAAGCTTCGCCAAATCCGACGGACGCTCCAAATCGAGATAATGACTGGGTTTACCGAAATCCAGCTCCAGGGCCAAGGTGGTTTTGCCCACCTGCCGGGAGCCCAGCAGGGCCACCGCCGGCATCTGGCGGAGTCGTTTGAGCAAAGTGGATGTCAACTGGCGCGGAATCATATCGCCTTGAAATTACGGAATCGATTCCTTAAAATCAAGGTCAAATGAACCTTGGGGGATTACCCGCGTCCGTCAAACACGCTCCCCCTACCTCGATCTGATCCTGGAAAACACCGCCACAAAGGAGCACGACGAAGCCCGCGTCGCCGAAGATCCGTAATACCGGGTTCAACACTAGCCGTCCTGAAATAGTCGGAAAACGACCGGCTTCCCGGCCGCCGCCTCGCGCTCCTTTAGCCCATCGCGGCCCTCGGCCCCGTCGCACGAACGCGGGCATCCCTGCCCGCCCCATCGTCAATGGAAACACTTCCCGAACCTCAACGCGTATCCCTTTTGGGAATTGAGCTGATCCCGACATCCCGGCACAACCGGGTTATCGTAAAACGCCCGCTCGGGGCCAATACGGCAAATCTCTCTTTTTCGTCCATCGGTTCCACTTCTTTCCACGGCATGTAAGCCAGCTTGAAGGGTAAGCGATGTCATTAGAAGATCTGTCACCGATGTCCTCGGATCGCACCCTTCCTCAAGCGCATGCTCATCGGGTCCGTCGCGGGCATGATCGGCGTGCCCATAGCCGACGGGGCCGCGGTGTGGATGGGTTTCGCGCCGACACCCTCGCGGACAATCCGCGCTGGTTCAGTAAAAAAAAGGGCTGTGAAACCCTTGAAGAAATGGAGGGACGCACTACCTTTGCAATTTGAGTTCTAACCCCTTTTAAGGAGCAAGATGATGCATTATTCCCAAAAGGTTAATCGTCGGCGATTCCTCAAATGGAACGTCGCGGCGCTGGCAGGCGCCGTCTTCACCACCGGAGCGATTGCGCGGGGCAGCGCCCGGGATCGCGCCGCCGGAGCGGCGTCCAGCTCGCCTCGCACGTCTCCCGGCTTTTACCGATTTTCCGCGGGCGAGTTGGAGATCACCGTCTTTAACGACGGTTTTTTCGACCTTTCGACCATTGTTCCGCCTCACATGGAGCCGCTCGAGACGCTTGCGGTTAATGTGGACGAGGAACGCCGAGAGGAATACTTTCGCGCCCGTCTGCTGGAGGCCGACGATCCCCGCCTGCTTATCTCACCCGTCCTGATCGACTCCGGAGACCGGCGCGTACTGGTGGACACCGGGTGGGCGATGGGCGAGGCAACCCCGGCCGCCGGCCGCCTCGGCGCGGCCCTTGAACTTGTCGGGGTCTCCCCGGAGAGCATCGATCTCGTGGTGCTGACCCACGCGCACCCCGACCATCTGGGCGGCCTGGTCGATCCCGACA
>PXBO01000057.1 GCA_003566885.1 Opitutia bacterium
GTCTGTGTTTGGCGGCGCCCGTTACACCCTCAACCGGCATGTCTCCTTGAATTGGGATCTGTCCTTCGCTCAGCGAAATTCGGATTTTGCGGCTTCCAATTACGACGTCGTGCGCACCGGAGTTTCGGTGGACGCGCGGTTTTGAACCGATGTTCCAGGCGAGCATAAGCGGATTTCTCGGTATTGTGGCCCGTACGTCCCTGGCTGGGGTGGTTTGCTGGGGAGTGTTTCTCCTGGATCTGGCGGGACAGGAAACCGGGGACCTTCTTTCGGATACCGCGACGGAAAGCGGGACCGCCTCGGCGCCGTACCTTCTCAGTCCGTTCGACACCGTTCGGATCTCGGTTTACGGGCAACCGGACCTGGACACCCGGCAACGGGTTACGGATGCCGGAGTCGTGTCACTTCCCCTGTTGGGAAATGTTGCGGTGGGCGGCCTGACTGTGCGTGCGGCCCAGGAGAGGATCCGGAAGGCTTTTATCGAAGAAGAACTCCTCCGCAATCCGGTGGTTTCGCTGGCGATCGAGGAGTTTTCCCCCAAGCAGGTCACCGTTCTCGGGCAGGTCAACCGTCCGGGCGCCGTAACGCTTCCCAGCGGCTCCAACGATATCGCCATTGAATCCGCGATCGCTATGGCCGGAGGCTTTACCGGGACCGCGCGCAGAACTCGGGTCCGGGTCACCCGTTTTGATGATGAAGCCGGTCGTGAAAGAGTGTTTCAGGTCGACCTGGATGAAATCCTGGCCGATAGCGACGGAGATTTTACCACCGGCGGGTTCCGGGTGTTTCCCGATGACATCGTGTTTGTGCCCCAGCGATTGTTTTAATCCATACGCTCAGGCCGATTTCGGCTGACCCGGGGGCTTTCCTATTCTGATTTCCGGTTTGCAATCCTTCCGGCTTGCCTCTCATCGCGGGAAACTCTCCCATTCATCTTGTTCATGGTCGAACCATCGTATAATCAATCTTCGGATCCCCTGCACGAAAACGGCGGCGAGTTTCTTCGGCTGGGCGACATTGTCCTGATTCTGAGACGACGGGGCTGGATCGGGCTCCTGGCGGGTCTTCTGGTTGGAGGCGGGGTGATGCTGGGAATCATGCAGCAGACCCCCCGGTACGAAGCGTCGTCGAGTCTGGTCGTGGAGCTCAATCCGGATCGGGTGGTCAACGTGGAGGAGGTGGTCGACATCGGTGTGGAGGGTGGGCTGCTGGCCGCTGCCATGAATACCCACCTGGAAAGGTTGCGCAGTCGCCGAATGGCGGAAACGGTTCTGGAGCAGCTGACCCCGGCCCAGCGGGAGCAGGTACGCCGGCCTTTTCTTAGAGCCAATCGGAATGCCGATGAACTGGTTGCAGTATCTCCCGGGATGATTCGCGATCTCGTCGAAATCCGCTGGTTGCGCAATTCCCAGGTTCTGCAAATAAGCGCCCGTCATCCCGACCCGGAAGTGACGCGCTTTTTATCGAACCTCTACGCCCGGAACTACATCGGGTTTCAAACTTCGCTTCGCGACAGTTCGACCGCGTCGGCGGTTTCGTTTTTGGAACGCGAGGTCGCCGATATTCATCGACGACTGGAGGCCGGGGAACGGGAATTGGCGGAGTATCGGCGGCTTCACAATCTCGTGGCGATTGAAGACAATCGGAATATTATCACGGACGAATTGCGCCAGATAAACGCGGCGCTTACCGAACAGCGAGTTAAGGCGATCGAACTTCGCACCCTCCTGCAACAGATTGACGAGGCCGGGGACGATCTGGACCGACTGCTGGAGATCTCTACCGTCGCCCGGCCCACGATTATACAGGAACAGGTTTCGCAGCTCCGGGAGGTTGAGAACGAACGCGACGAATTGTCCGAGACTTTCCTTCGTCGCCATCCCAGGATGGTGGCCAATGCCTCGCGGCAAGCTTCGGTTGAATCAACGCTGCGGCGCTCCATCGAGCGCAGAATCGCTGAAATCCGCGGGGATTATTCCGCGGTTCAGACCAGCATCGCCGGCCTGGAGACGGAATTGAAGCAGGCCGAGGCGCGGTCCCTGGAGCTGGATCGATTGGCCATCGACTTGAATACGCTCCGTCGCGCGGTTGAGGCTGAGCGTCGCACCTATGAACAGTTGGCGACGCGGCTCAATGAGACGGTAGTGACGAGTCAGATCGATATCACCAACCTGCGGATCCTGGATCTGGCGGATACGCCCAGAGAACCGTTTTCTCCGAGTTTGCTGTTGGCCGGATTGCTGGGAACCGCCCTTTTTGGCATCGTGCTGGTCGGCTTGCCCGTGGGGATCGAGCTGATGGACAAGCGACTGCAGACCTACGCCGGAATCGAGAACTATATCGGAAAGCCGGTGCTGGGGGATGTCAGGTACCTCCCCGGGAAATCGAGCAGTCAGATTATGACCGGGGTGATGGCGGATGATGAAGCCCTCCTGGAGTCGTTTCGCGCGATTTACAGCAGCCTCCTTCTGCACCGGCTTCCGGAGGCCCCTCTGACCCTGATCGTGACCTCTTCGATTCCGGAGGAGGGCAAAACCTCGATCGCCGGAAACCTGGCGCAAATTTTCGGACGCCACGGCCGAAAGACTCTGCTTATCGATGCTGACCTTCGGCGGCCGTCGCTACACCGGGGATTCAATCTTACCAATGACCAGGGAGGCCTCGTTCCCTGGATTCAAAGCGAGGAAGGGTTGCCGCCAGTGGGCGTGACCGTGGAAAACTTCGCCCCGCTGGCCGTGGTGCGAGTGGCGGCGAGTACCTGGCTGCTTCGGTCCGGGGGATCAACCAAATCGCCTACCGAGGTTTTCGCCAATCCCAAATTCGACCGGCTGATTTCGAGAATCAAGACGGAGTTCGAGGTCGTGATCCTGGATACTCCGCCGGTGGGGGTGTTCCCCGACGCCACCTTGATTGGAGACTACGGCGACGGCACGGTGTTTGTCGCCCGCCAACGAAAGGTAACCAAAGCCAGGGCTCGCAATTCGGTTCTGCGTATGGACCGGACCTCCGCGCCGGTTCTCGGTGTGGTTCTCAACGCGGTCCGCGGCCATTCGGCCATGAGCGGGGATGGTTATGGTTACGGTGAATCCTACCAATACGGCTACGGAAAAGACGTGGAAAAATACCGAAAGCAATACGCGCAGTCGGAATCAAAGGATTGACGCTGTTTTTTTGGATTCAGGCGTGTTTCGGCCGGCTTTCATCGAGCTCAATCGACGGTTGGCCAGCGCGGCAACGGCCAGCAGAGTGAAAGTCACGGTGACCGCCGGATTCCCGAAAGGAAAATCGATCAATGCCATCAGGAGGACTCCGCCCAGTCCGGCGGCAACCCCGATTTCGAGTGGTCCCCAGGATTGCCTTCGGGTCCCGACCAGGATCAGCACTGGTGTCAACAATACCAGGAAGGCGCCGATGATGCCGTGTTCGGCCAGGAGTTGGAGGTAATCATTGTGGACGAATTCGAAAAACAGCGGCTTGCCATCTCTGCGGATTAGCGATTCATCGGCGTGCAATGGATAGATATAGGGATAAGATCCCGCGCCCCATCCCCACAAAGGACGCGCCTCGATCACGGATAGGGCGGATCGATAGGATGCCAGACGGGCATCGGAATCGATTTCGCCGTCCATAAACCGGGTAATCTGTCGTTCGCTACGTTGGTAGATTCGCTCGGCTTGCGGTCGAGCAATCCAGAGAAGCGACCCGATGGCGACTAGAAACGTCAAAACCATCAGACCCGCCTGCCACGGTCGCGACGAGCCGCGGGGAATCAGCCGGATGGCGCCGAAAGCGGCCAGTGAGAGCACGCCGGCGGCCGCCAGAGCGGAAGCCCGTGCCTGCGCCAAAAGAATGGACAGGAGCATGGGAGGAATCAGCAGGAAACAAACGAGCGTAAAATCGGGAAAACAAAGGCGTTCCCGTGACCGGCGCCAGGCTTCCAGTGCCAGTCCTATGCTCATTCCCGTCCAAAGGACGACGAGGGCGCCCCAGTGATTCTTGTAGTAGATGGTGGCGAAGAAGGATTGGCTGTGTGATTCGATAAACCAGAGCATTCGGTCGCTGCCCGTTGTCTTGACCAAGATTCCCAAAAGGGTGAGCAAGGCGCCGTTGATCAAGATGACGGTAAACAACAGGCGTACGGCTCTCCTGGTTCGCAAGGTCAGCCAGGCGGAAGCCAGGAACAGGGTTAATGCGCCGAAAAACGCCAGGTAAAGGCGGCTGCGGATGGGGTTGATGGTGGTGGGTTGGTTGCTGGAGTGGGGAAGAGCCATGATTTCCGCCAGCAAAGTGTTGTCAAGCGGCACGTAGGCCGGGTTGTAGGTGCCGCGCCATCCGAGAACGACGGCGATTACCCAGGGACTGAGCAGGAGCCAGGCCACCAGGGGTTCTTTCCAGCCAACGGGAAGGGCGTCCCGGCAGGGATTCCTTTTTTCCCAGTAGAGTCGGAACAGGAAATAGAGATGCAGGGCGATACCCGACCAAAGGAGGGCTTGGGTAGCGAGTTGCAGCGCCCACTCCCGTCTGCCGCCGACACACCAGGTAACCAGAATCAGGGGGACACTAAGAAGAATGGCGACGGGATAGGTGTGCATGAATCACCTCGACCTCTGTTGCCTGGCCGGGGCTCGCAGGTGAGAATTGTGTCGGTCGACTCAGGATGGGCTGGCGCCGCCTGAGACCACCCCGCCACCTCCTCCGCCGGTGGCGCCCCGGGCGGAGGATCCACCACCTACCGGTGACGAGCGTAATGGGGCTTGCGTGGCACGGGGGGCGGATTCGACCGGATCTTCTTCGGTGGAAATCATCGGTCTCCCGGCCTCCGCACGACTGCGGGCCAGTTGCTGGCCGGCCTCAAAGGCGTTGCTGATTGGACCGACCGGTTCGCTGGATGCGACTACGAACTCTTCGAATCCGGTCATGAGTATCGGCAAGTGTTCTCTCGGCCCCTCCTGGAGGCAGGTCTCCAGAGCCAGTCCGAAAGCGGTGGCGATTTGGATGTCGGAAAGGCCGGCATTCCTTCCGAATTCAACCGTCGTTTGTACCGCCTCGTTCGATTCAGACATTACAAAGTAGGCTGCCAAGCCGTCCACGCTGGTTGTCCCGCCGTTGGCCGGAGTTTGAGCCTGCGTTGAGACGACGGCGGACAATCCGAGCAAAATGGAGATAAAAAAGGCTTTTGGCATAACGCTGGAATTCAACGACCGAGGCATGGCGATGTCAATCGCCAAGATTGGACCTATTCCGCCAGCAACTCCTGGACCTTGGACTTGAGCGTTTCGGCTCGTACCGGTTTGGGCAGGAAATGGGTATTCCGGCTGAGTTTCTCCTCCAGAATGACGATGTCCTCGGTGTAGCCGGAGAGAAGCAGGATCTTGGTGCCGGGGAAGGCTTCGCGGAAGCGGGAAGCCAGTTCGAGCCCCCCCACATCGGGCATCACCAGGTCGGACACCAGTAGATCGATACTGCCGGCGTCGATTCCGTGGGCGTGGTCGATGGCCTCCTGACCGTTGGTCGTTTCAATCACTTCGTAACCCGCTTTTCTGAGAATCTCGGAGAAAAGCGTTAAGGCGGCGGGCTCGTCTTCTACCAAGAGGATAGTCTTCTTAGCCTCGTTTTTCTCTGCTTTGGAATCCGATTTGGTGGAAGGGCGGGAATTCATGATTGGAAAAGTAAGATTCCTGTCTAAAACGGCAAGATCATTCCGTTGGAATGCTTTCGGGGAGGAGGCGTCGGACAATTCGTGTCCGCTTGGGGTCAAGCGGAGGCGTTGTTGTGAAAAACACCTTCCCGCTGCACCCAGTGTACGGCGAACTGAATCAACTCGGTGGAGTGCTTGAGGTTGAGTTTTTCTTTTATCCTGAACCGGTGAGCTTCCACCGTTTTCAGGCGAATATTCATTATCGCCGCGATTTCCCGGTTGTTTTTACCGTTTCCGATCAGCTGGATGACCTGCAATTCCCGATTGGTGAGTTTGCGAATCGGGTTTTTGATTGGCGGGGTCGGGCTGCTGCTGTCGAGTTGCGCGAAGAGCAGGCTCTGCAGGCGACTGCTCACATAAAATTCCCCGCCGAGCACCTTGCGTATCGCTTTGAGGATCTGACCGGGATCCTCGGTTTTCATCAGATAACCTCTGGCTCCCGACTGCAACGCCCGCTCGGCGTAGAAAGATTCGTCATGCATGGAGAAAACCAGAACCGGAGTGCCGGTGAAGCGCTGCTGTAGTTGCTTCAAGGCTTCGAAACCATCGGAGCTTTTTAAGTGGATATCGAGGATGAAGAGGTCGGGCGGCGCCGCACGGAGGTTATCCGGCAGCGCATCGGTGGATTCCGCGCTGCCTGACACAGCGAGGTCCCCCGCTTTTTCGATCAGGGCGGTTAACCCCGCCACTAAGACGGGATGGTCATCGATAATAAAGACTTGGGCTGGGTGAGATTTCTTCACAGCGGTGTTTTCAGATTGTGAAGCATACAATAAAACCGGTGGCGGGCGCAATAAGGTCTGACCCTACCATATTCTTACTCTTAAGCCCCTGTCAGGTATAAGGGAAACCCGTACCCGGAGTATGGAAAACCGGATAGATTGACGGAGGTGAACCCAGAGAGAAACCCCGGATTGCCGGCAAACCCGGCAACCCGCTTGCCAAAAGCGCGTTACCTCGAGCGGGCGCCGCCCCGATTGCCTCTCCCAATCGGGGCCTGATTACCGGTTGACCGCGTTTTCCTGTTCCACCCACTGCACGCAAAACTGGACCAACTCGGTTGCGTTTTTCAGATCCAGCTTTTCTTTGAGGTGTGCACGGTGGGATTCGATTGTCTTGATGCTTACGTTAAGCGTTTTAGCGATCTCCCGGGTGGTGCGTCCGCGTCCGATCAATTGCACCACCTCCAGTTCACGATCGCTCAATCGATCGATTGGCGAGGTTTCCGTGGGGGAGTAGCCCCGGACGATCTGCTGCAGCATTTGGCTGCCAACCCGCTCGCTGACGTAGATCTCGCCTTTGAGGATTTTGCGGATGGCCTGCATGACGCGTTCGGCGGCATCCTGCTTCATGACATAAGCTTTGGCGCCGGCCCGAAGCACGCGCTGAGCATAAATATTCTCGTCGTGCATCGACAGGACCAAGATCGGCAGGTCGGGGTAAAGCACCTTGACGTTCTTGATCAATTCAATCCCGCTGCTGCCGCGCAGCGACATGTCCGCGATCACCAGATCAGGGGAGGTCTTGTCGATGCCGGTGAGGGCGCCGGGGGCATCTTCCGCCTCGCCGCAGACGGTAAGGTCATCCTCGCCGTTAACCAGATCCGTAAGGCCGCGCCGCATGAGGGCGTGGTCGTCTACGATGAATATCTTGGTTTTCCGTTTCAATGGATTTCGCTCCTTGCTGCTGGCATGATCACCCGGTTTCAGGGATTGGAAAAGGTGCAGGCCACGATGGCGCCGCCGCGCGGGCCATTTTTGAGGTCAAGAGTGCCGCCGAATTGACGGCAACGGTGTTTCATGAGCCGGATTCCCAGTCCGTCGCTCGTGGCCGGGCGATCGGGAAAGCCCCGGCCGTTATCCTCGATGCTGATGCGACAGAGGAATGCGTTTTCGCGGGCCAGGGTCAAAGTCAACTGCGTCGCGCCACCGTGGCGAATGGCGTTGCGAATGGCTTCCTGACACAATCGAAAGAGATGTTTGCGGGTCTCAGGTGACTTTACGTCGATGGAGTTATCAATATGGCGGTGACAGGCCACCCCCTGATTCGTTTCGATTTCACGAAGCAGTTTTTCGAGGCAAGAAATCAGGTCTGAGTCATCCAGTTGCAGTGGTGACAAATTGTGTGACATCACCCGCACACGGGAGAGGGCTTCGTTGATTTGATGGGTGATTTCGGCGGCGGATTCGGCGGATTCAGGCGAAATGTGAGCCAGTTGTTTTTCGAGAATCTTCGACATACAGGCAATTCCAGCGAGATTCTGACAGAAATCGTCGTGGAGATCCTGACCGATGCGTTCCCGCTCAAAATTGCTGATACGTACGATTTCCTCGCTCAGCAACTGCTCGCGACCGACGTCCATAAAGACGCCGCAAATCAAATTGTCGCCCGACACGGAACGAACGTGGCTGATTTCTTCGACCCAGACCTGGGTCCCGTCGGCAGCTTGCAGCCGGTACCGTTGTTGATGGAATCCGGGCTCCAGGAATCTCCCTCGATGCTGAGCCAGAAAGGTGCTTCGGTCCTGGTGACACACCAGGTCTTCCCAAAATCCTGCAGTTGTCCAGTCCTCCCGTGGATGGCCGAGCCAAGATTCGATTTCCGGCTGGATGTGATTCATCTGTTGCCTGTCGCAGCTGGATCGCCAGGAAACCACTCGCGTATTGCGCGCGAAAAAATCACCCAGGGCCCGCCAGGCTTCATCTTCGACCGGGGAGGACAGATCAGGGACGGAGAGTTGAAGTCCGCTGTAGGAGCCCATTTTCATTTGGATCGTATTCGGGAGATCACTTGTCACCTCAGGCAGCATCAAGGATTTGCCAAACGGTTTCAAGTTGTTCTTTGAGAGTTTCACCGTAGCCTGAATCAGGAAGACAGGCTCAGTTCACATCCTAGAAACACTTCCTTTTAAACTAGGGGAAATTATTATGCCAGACTATTTTTCTGAATCATGGTGGATGACGACGTCGCGGGAGTGATTTTAAGGATTCTTTAAACCCGAGGCATTACCCAGACCAACTCGAAGACGGTCGATCGGACCGTTTCGGTTTTGCTACGTTGGCAACTGCGCTCAGGTGAAGGAATAGCCATGGTTATGAACGGGCAGGTCCAGAGAGACGCCAAGTGACTATCACCAAGGTACGCACTATTTCTCTGTCAAATTTATGAAATCGGCAATTTGAATTCACCGACAAGCCGATCACACCTCTCCCGGAAAGGAGCCGGCGATGGGACTCGAACCCGCAACCTACTGATTACAAATCAGTTGCTCTGCCAATTGAGCTACGCCGGCGGCTGGTACCCCCCCCGGGACTCGAACCCGGAACCAATTGATTAA
>PXBO01000009.1 GCA_003566885.1 Opitutia bacterium
CCGCATCCGTCTCAATCCGGGCGTTACTCTCCATAAAGAGGTTAACATAAATATCGTGTCCGGAATGGGCATAGGCTAGACCGGGAATGAGGGGCAGGAATCGAACGACGTTTGAGGGGCAGCACGAGCAGTCAAACCACCGGGAGCGTTGTGCTCCCCTGAACGACTCGAGGCGGTTCGGGTAGAAAAAACGATCTCCCTCGATGGATACTCCTGAAAGAAGGGCGTTATAAAGGATACGCTCCGCCAGATCCATGTACTGTGCGTCCCCGTACAAGCGGAACATCCGTTCGTTCCACATCACATGGCCGATGGAGGCGCAGGTTTCGCTGTAGGCAGTGAGGTTTGGCAGATCGTAGGCCGGACCGAAGCCTTCATTGCCGCCCGATGATCCGATTCCTCCGGTTACGTACTGTTTAGTGCCGGTGACGTTTTCCCAAAGCTGCTGGAGGGCGTGCAAGTAAGCGTCGTTACCGGTCAGCGCCGCGACATCGGCCATACCGGAGTACTGGTAAACTGCGCGTACGGCATGACCCACCACTTCCCTCTGTTCGATGACCGGCAGGTGGTCTTGAGAATATTCCCCAAAAAGGTGGCGACCGAGGGGATTGCCTCGGGCGTCCAGAAAAGCTTGGGCAAGGTTGAGGTATCTCTTGTCGCCGGTTACCCGGTAAAGCCGCACCAACCCCATTTCTATTTGCTGGTGCTCAGGGGGATGGTGTAGCGGCCCGTTTAAGGCATCGTAATCGAGGGCTACGCGATCGGCGGCCCGAATGGCGACCTCGAGTAGAGCACGCTTGCCGGTCATCTGGTAGTGAACCGCTCCCGCTTCTATCAGGTGGCCAATGGAATAAAGCTCGTGCCGGTGAGGGTTCTGCCAGCGGTCTTCATCCGGCGTCATGGTGATGAAGGGATGCAGGTAACCGTTCTCTTCCTGGGCTGCGGCGATGGTGACGATGAGGTCGTCAATATACGTGTCGAGAGATGGATCAGGATTGGTGGCCAGAATGTACGACGCGGCTTCAATCACTTTGTAGACATCCGAATCGTTAAAGTGAAATCCCTCGTAGTCTCCGGCCTCCAAACCGGCGGCACGGGCGAAGTTTGCGATCCGTCCGGTTTCCTCGCACAACGCGATGGAATGGGGGAGTGTGGTTATCCGGTTGGTTTCGATCCGGTCCGCCCAAAAACCCGGACCAAGCTCGACCTCGGTAAAAGGAACATTTTGTATTGGGTAGTCTGCGCTCGCCTCCTCCAACAGCATGGTGCATAGTCCGAGAATCGAAACCAGAGCGGTCCGGGTGGCGAAGCGCTTACCCTCACTTGATTGAACCCCGGTGCCTTTTCCGGAAGCATGCATGGCGACAGTTTTTCTCTCACCGTTGGTGCCCCTTGAGGGAAAGTAGAAAGCAGTTCTTCTGTCGATCGCTTTTCTTTCTCGCATGTTTTGAGCCTGATTTTCGGATTGGTTTTCCCTTGGGCGGTACTGCCTCTAACTGTGGGGGCGGTCAGGGCGCCGCAACTGAAAACGCATCGAATGCGGCACCGCCTTGCTCCGGCATTCAAGCATTCTCACCTTCGCATTGCGGGTTCGCAATGTCCCCCTTAGGTTTACCGATAGATGAAAAATACGCCGGCTACACAGAAAGAAATCGCACAGGCGGCGGGAGTCTCCCAGAACACCGTTTCCCTGGCCCTGCGCGGGGATGCACGGGTTTCCTTGGCGACGAGAGAGCGCATCCGTGACCTTGCGCAACGGATGGGCTACCGGCCGAACCCGCTGGTCTCCGCTTTGATGGCGCAGATGAAGCGTCGCCGGCCTTCCTACACCAGCACATTGGCGCTCGTCATGGAGGGGCCGCGTCGGAAAGAACTGCCGGGCCACCCCTCGTTGGAAAGGGCATTGAGCGGGGCCCGGGAACGGGCCGGCAGCCGGGGATACAAGGTCGAGGTGTTTTGGCTGCAGGATACGAAGCTGCCGGTTTCCCGTCTCGAATCGATTCTGTCCCACCGCGCCATTCACGGAATCATCTGGCATCCGCGGTTGGAAGCGACGGATCCGCCGGCGCTTTCCTGGAATCGTTTTGCGGCGGCGGTTCTGGCGGTGCTGGATCGGCGTTTCGCCGCCTTTCACAGCGCCTCGGCGCAACCGTTTCGTCATATCGAGACCGCACTGGAGGAACTGAAGCGACGCGGTTGCAGGCGTCCGGCCCTGGCCATGCCGGGCCGTTACGAATGGATCATGGACCGGCTGTATTCCGGGGCGATGTTGACCCTTCCGAAGAGATTGGGTTTTCCTCTGATCCCGCCGTTTTCCGCGTCTTCCTGGAGTCGCGAAGGGTTCCTTCGGTGGCTGGAAAAAAAGAAGCCGGATGCCGTCCTCACCCGCTCGCCTGAACTCCTCGACTGGTGCCGCTCGGCCGGGATCCGCGTTCCGGAGGAAGTTTCCCTGCTGCACCTGGGATGGAACGAACGGCTACGGGATTGGGCCGGCATCGATCCGGCGGCGGAATCAATCGGCGCCGCCGCGGCCGATCTGGTGATCGACCAGCTCAACGCCAACGAACGCGGCATCCCGGCGGTTCCGAAAATGGTGCTTACCGGCGGCCGCTGGGTGGAGGGAAAAACGGTGAGGAGCGTGAAAGAGGCCGGCGAATGAATCGCCGTAACGAATAACGGGCAGGTATATCTATCGATAAATATAAACTTTGAATTGTCGCTCCAGCAATAAATCCTGTTAAAGCGTTCGGTACGCGAACGGAATAAAATAAATGAAATGCAAATTATTTCTTAGGTCGGCTGTCATGGCTGTGGGTTTCTCCGTTTTTGCCTCCCAATCCCCTGGTGACGCATGGCACCTCGAAAACGATTACCTGCGTGTTTCGTTTGACGAACGCGGGCTGCGTGCGATCGCCGGCCTAAAGGAGGAGAAGACTGTCCTGTTTGCCCATGATGCCTTCGACATTACAATTGACGGCAGAACGTTCAACGGGTCGGAAGCCGAGGCCCCGGTCGTGGAGGTTGGGAACAACACCGTCACTTATCGCTTCTCCGGTGGATCTTTTGAGGTGGATGTTTTATACGAGCTGCAACCGGGCTGGAGGTTCTTGAGCAAGCAGCTTTCGGTCCTCGTGCCGGATACGCCGGCTTACCGAGTCGATCGCCTGGAAGCCTTCAGTGCCGAAATGGCGTATCCGGTTGCCGGCGAATACCGGCACTACGAGGGCCGATACGCGACATTCCTCCGGCTGGAAGAGGAAAATGGGGAGGAGCCTGCCGCAGGCGTATTCTTTGCTTACGCAAACCCTTTTATGGAGTGGGAACGGAACGGCGGGAAGGTGTCGATGGCGTACAGTCCGGACATGGAGTGGCGCGCGGAATACGGCCCCTTCGTGACCGACCGGGCACTGATTGGTTTGTACACGCTGACCGGGCACGGGTTTCCGGTGCGGACGATACCGGAATGGCGTTACGTTCCGGATCCTGCGGCTGCCTTGCGGGACAGCCCGGTAATGGACATCGCCGAAAGCGAAGCAATGACCCGGGCGGTCGAGGCTTTCCTGATGTACGATCCCGAGGAAAGCCTTCGGCTGCATGTCGGCTGGACGTTGAACGACTATCAGATCGACGTCGCCGAGCCCGAGGGACGCGAGGAGTACCGGAGAATCATCGATCGGGCGGCGGAGGTCGGCGCACGGCACATCCTTTATACGCCCGATCACACCGGCTTGAACGACCTCGCCCTTAACCGCGATGCCTGGGGCTGGGAGAATCTGCTCTGGCTTAATCTGGGCCAGAAGCTCCGGCTTGGCGAATGGCTCCCCGGGCGCGATCCGCTCCCCGATGACGTCGTCGAAATGATCGAGTATGCGGATTCGCAAAACATCGGGTTGCTTGCCTACGTCTACCCGACCATGCCTTGGATGGAGGACCCGGAATGGACCGCATGGATCGACGGCCCACCCGGCGGGTATGCGGGAGCGGACACCGGTATCCGCAGCTTCCAGGACTGGTTTATTGACCTCCTGGTTGAATTCTACGAAGAAACCGGAATCACCGGATATTCGTTCGACCATTGGTGGGTTCGCTACGACCAGCCCGGCACGACCAGTTTTTACGCGCAATGGCACGGCACCCGGCGTATCCTTGAGGAGCTTCGCAGGCGTGCTCCGGACGTGGTGATCGACGGTCGGCAGCAATATCACCAGACCGGTCCCTGGACCTGGCTGGCCGGGTCTTTTCCCCATCCGCTGGCTTCCGACGAGCAGGCCCAGAGCTTTCGCGCGTTTCCCGACCTGAGTTGGTCGAGGATATCCGCCAACCGGCAGCGCTCGGCTGCCTGGTGGTTCCACATGTTGCAATTCACCCCCAACCAGGTAATGCCCGGTTATATGACGCACCAGACGCAACGGTTCGACGGCGAGGGGCACATGCACCGAAGGAGGTTCCGGCCTCGCGACTGGGACTACACCGGATGGCAGTTTTCCGTTCTTTCTTCCATCGGAACCGCTCCGGTCAATCACGTGATCAACTTCATCCCGGCCCGCGATCCAGACGAGTTTGAGTACTTCTCGGAGCGCGACAAACAGTGGTTTCGTGACTGGCTTGACTGGACCGATCTGAATATGGAGGTGCTTCTCAACCTTCGCCCGATCATCGGGCAGCCGGTGACCGGGCGCGTCGACGGGACTGCTGCGATCGTTGATGACCGCGGCTTTATTTTCCTTTTCAATCCGAACTACCGTGCGATTGACGCCACTTTCTCCCTCGACCGATCGATCGGGTTGACGGCGGGAGATGCCTTTCTTTTGCGTGAACTGTATCCGCAGGAAGGCAAGTGGATCAGCGCTCCCGGGCGGGGGATTTGGAGTTTCGGTGACGAAGTGACCATTGCCATGCATGGAACCGAGGCGCGGGTGTTAGAGTTGGTTCCGTACTCCGGTGATCGCGAACTTCCGTTGCTGCTGAACGTTGCCGGCGACGTGGCATTGCAGGATGATCGGCTGATTGTTTCCAACGTTTCGGGCGCCATTGGACACGAGGTCAGGATGTCGGTTTTGGTTCCCGAGGGACGCCCTGTCGGCGAGCTTTTCGTGAATGGTCAGGAGATAGGCTTCCACCGTAACGGAGATCTCGTGTCGGCTAATCTCCGCTTCGCCGGCGAACGGTTTGACCAGGCGCAACAGATTGGAGACTGGGATCCGTCGTTTGCCGGTGGAGATTATACGGCGGTGATGAGAATCCCCCAACGCATCTTCGACCAACTCGAGCGGAACCGGGAGAACTGGCCGATTCCCTATACCGAAGAAGACCTCCTCGCTACCTGGCTCGGACCGCATCGGCTGCTACTCTACGTTCAGATCGCCGATCCACGGCAGGATATGGAGGTTTCAATGCTAATCGACGGCGAAACGGCGGCATTGCGGCCGGCCTTTTCAAGCGTCTACGCCCAGCCTCCGGGACAAGTGGCCGACGTGCCCGCTCTGACCTTTCTCGGTTATTACGCGGACCTGACTTCGGAATTGGAGGCGGGGCGTGATTACGAGGTGACCGTCTCGCTGCCCGAGATGGAACCCGGGCGGTTTCAGGGCCTTTTCATTCACAACATCCAAACCGAATACACAGGAGAGTTGGAGGCCTCTACGAGTGTGCGTTGATTTTCCAGTTTTCCCAACCTCCGGATAGCACGTAAACATCTTTCAATCCGACTTCGGTTCGTAGGCGTTGTGCGACCTGTTCGCTGTCCAGGCAACGGAGCACGCTGCAATAGACGACGATTCTGGGGTTATTGAGTTCGGCCAATCGGTCAAAGAACGAGGGCAAAAGATCTTCCCATTCAAGCTCATTGAGAAGAGCGGCGCCTGGGATATGTCCCGCTTCGTAGGCTTCTCGGGAACGTGAATCCACCCAGAGAATTTCGGTGTGCCAACGGTCAATCGTGGCCTGGTTCACATGGCCTTCGGGAAGCGGTTTATGTGACCATGGAGGAGCGCCGGGATGAAGCAGAGCCGTACCCGTCGCCCCGAAAAGAGGTAACAGCAAGAGGATCAGCATCACCTGCAGCGTTTGCATAAATGGCCCGGCTTGCCTGCGTCTGATCCGTTCATCTGACGGGTCAATATAGTGCACGTAAATGGAATCTAGCCGAGTGAAAACAAAACGCAAGGATATGAAGCGGATCGGCTTTTCGCCGCCTTCGAACGGGAAGGTTTCCGGAAGGACGATCATTTAGGTTGAAAGATCCATCGGCAACCGGAGTGGGGGAGTCTCGACAACGCGATTATCTTACAGGACAATACCTGAAACCAGCCTTAACCTCACCTAAATAACGGGTGGCTTGGACACCAACGAAAAGCCGCCTGAAAAGACAACAGCAATGAACCCAGCACCTTGGAAAGACGTAACGACGCCAGGCGTGGTCCGGGCCTCCGTCGCTTTGGCGGTTTCGGTACTGATTGGACAAACCGCGATCGCCCATGAAGGCCACGGCCACCACCACCATCACGAGCACACGCACCATTCGCTCGACTATTCTTTAAGCGCGGACGCCACTCCTTATGCCCCGCCCGAAACGGCCGGGGACGGGTATTACTGGTGGAAGGGTAATCTTCACACCCATACGCTCTGGAGCGACGGAGACCACTTCCCGGAGGTGGTTGCGCAGTGGTACGTCGCCCACGGCTACCATTTTCTTGCCCTTTCGGATCACAACGTCCTCTCGGAGGGCGAACGGTGGATCAACCCCGCCACCGACGTCCATCTGGCGCGACAGGGCGGGATCGAGGGTCTGGAACTCTATAAGGAACGATTCGGGAATCACTGGGTTGAAACCCGGCCGAGCGGCGACGGCGGCCTGGAGGTGCGCCTCAAACCACTTGGCGAATTCCGGCACCTATTCGAGAAACCGGGCCGCTTTCTCATGATTCAGGCGGAAGAGATCACCGAGGGCGCGCATGTCATTCACGTCAATGCCACCAACATACGAGACCTCATACCGCCGCAGACGGGGGAAACCGTCGAGGAAACCATTCGCCTGAACGTGAATGCCGTTCACGCCCAACGGCGTGCCACCGGCCAACCCATGCTTCCCCACTTGAATCACCCGAATTTCCGGTGGGCGGTAACCGCCGAGGACATGGCGCCTGTTGAAGGACTGAACTTTTTCGAGGTGTACAACGGTCATCGCGGGGTGCGAAACTATGGCGACGACTACCGCGTGGATCTCGACCGGATGTGGGACATCGTTCTGACGAAACGACTCGCGGAGTTGAATCTGGGGATTATGTACGGGCTGGCGGTCGACGATGCGCACAACTATGAGCACAGTGAGAGCGACGTTTCCAGGCCCGGCCGCGGGTGGGTGATGGTCAGGGCTCGCTACCTCACTCCGGAGCACCTGATTTCGGCGTTGCGAGGCGGTGAATTCTACTCTTCTTCCGGCGTCATCCTGGATACCGTCGATGCCACCTCCGACCACTTGCGTGTCGAAATCGCGACCGATCCGAACAGCGACGCCACCTACATCATACAGTTTGTCGGCACGCGGGAAGGGTACGACCCATCAAGCGAGCCGGTAACCGCGCAAGACCAGGTGGGAAAAATCGCGGATATTACCGGCCGATGGGTGTTTGTGCAGGCGGTCGCCGACCGGGATGCCAACCGACAGATCCTGCGCGTGTATGACGAAACCAATGACGAATGGCACGAGGGGGCGGTTACGCTGCCCGCCGGCGAAACCCGTCCGTCGGGTCCGCTCTATCTGCCGGGCCATCCGGAACGATTCGGGTTTGGCGGAAACCTCAGCGAGGTCCGATTCTGGCACAAAGCCCGTGCCCGCGAGGATGCCGAGAATGACATGTCGAGCAGGCTGGAGGGGGAGGAGTCGGGGCTCGTTGCCTACTGGCCTCTCAAGGAAAGCGAAGACGGATATGCCGGAGACGGGGCCGGCTCCAATCCGGTCGCCATCCGTGGAGGCAGGTTTGAAGGCGAGTCAATCCTCGACAACGCCAGCGTACTGGCAACCTCGGGAGGCGATTTCGGACTTGTCGAACCAACCGGCGCCATCGTACCCGGTTCGAACAGCTTCACCATTGAAATGTGGGTGCGCACCGATCCGGAAGCCGGCGGATGGAATCTTCCCTTCGAGTGGATAGGCGGGGATCGCATTTACGTCGGCCAGGATGTCGGTCAGGGCTGGAATTTCGTCGTCACGACCGACGGCGCCAGAACCGACACCCAATACGGTGAGCCCGGTGAAGTTGTTGAAATCCGCGCGACAAGGCGATACAGCGACGATATTGGCGAAGTGTTTCAGGAAACCGCCGGCACCTCCGCCGTGTATCATTTCAACGGAGACGAGATTTACGTCCGCGCCCGGATAATCTCCTCCGAACTTCATCCGAATCCGTTTGCATCGGGCGAGCGCCAAAAAGCATGGACCCAGCCGGTCATCCCCGGGATCGGCCTAATCGAGGCTCCCGATCACTGAGAACGTTCAATCCGGTAAGGAGATTCACTCGAATGAACGACAGCAACGAATGGCGGCGGGACCGTCGGTGTGTCGATCCGGCTTGAATGTGGCTTTGGCTTCGACTTCCGCAATCTTAGCGTTCCTTTTGCCAGGCCGGTTTGGTGAGGTCGATTTCGATCTCTCCCGTTCCCGGGCTTTCAAAAGGTCCCGGATGCGGGCGTTCCGGATCTCTTGGCTCGCCGAAATAATCCGTATCCACATCGAGCGGACTTCCGTCGTGGTCGAGGAAGGGAAGCCCCGGCACGATGGCTTCGCCGAGGAGGCCGGTCGTTACAATGACGTTGTTATCGGTGCGGAGGTCGGCGTCCAGGACCATTCGCAAAAGCAACGCGGCGTTCTCGCGGATCAGTTCGATTTGCGGGTCGGAATCGGCCGGGATGAACGGGGCCGTTTCGTGGATCGCCGGTTTGGCGCCGCGCAGGTAGACATTGCCGGCCATCCGCATGGGGTGCTTGGCATCGTCGTAGACATCGAGTTCACTCTCGATGAAAATGTTATTGAAGAAGTGGGTGTTGCCTCCCGGGTGGTCGCCGAATCCCGCGACTTCCGTCGAATGCGGTTCGAGGTAGGGCGTCTCACGGTGGAGCTCGGGCCAGAACTTGAGGCTGCCGGCGAACAGGTTGTGCGCGTACACGCCTCCCTGGGAACGGTCCTTCATGGTGCGCGGGGATAGGAAGAGATTGTTGTCGACCACGTACGGACCGTGGTTCACTTCGAAGTAGATATCCTGTTCGGGGCCGTTGTCGAAGAACACGTTTCCGGAAATGCGCGCGCCCTGGGTCATCCAGTCGAGCCAGATCCCCCGGTAGGTGCGGTAGATCAGGTTGTCCCGAATGAGAAAGTCGACGGCGCCGTGAATTTTGATTCCGGACATTTCGTGGCCCGAGAACAGCCTTCGCACGTGAATGTCGTGGATGACGTTGCCGGTAATCTCGCTGAAGACCGCTCCGAGGCTGCCCACGATGCCGGCCTGTTCGCAGTGGGAAATGCGGTTGTTGCGGACGATGTGCCCGCCGATATTGTCGCGAGACCAGCCGTTCTCGAGGGCGCGATCGATCGTTTTGACGTAGCCCTCGGCGGTGTCTTCCGAGGTGTTGTCCCATTCATCGCCGTATTTGCCGAGGGTGACGCCGACGCAGGTCGAGTAGCGAATGTCGTTGTCCTCGATGATCCAGCCGCGGCTCCAATGCGTCCCGATAAGCCCGATTTGCTCGGCGGTCGGAGGCGCCCACGGCGTGGCGGCGTGCATCAGGGTGAAGCCGCGTACGGTGATGAAGTCGACTCCGGGCTCTTCGGGATAGAAGACCGTCCGGCGAACGTTGATCTCCACCTTGGCCTCGTTCGGATCGACGTCCTCGAACTGCGCCCAGATGGTGGTGTGCTCGTCGTCGACCCGTGCGAACCACAACGGATCCTCCCCGACGGGTTCCAAAACGGGCGACAGCTCCGCGGCTTCGGTGAGCCAGTGTTCGTCCAGATAGACCGCGCCGGTGTGGTGTTTGCGCCCCTGCGGATTGAACCAGTCACCGTAAATGACATCGGCATACGGGTTGAAATCGCCGAAGAACTCGTTGGGCAGAACGACTTTCCAGGTGTCGTTGTTCTCGTTCACCCATCCCGTGATCCGTTCCGAGCCCTTAATGACCGCGTTTTCGCCGGGGGCGGCGCGGAAAACAATGCGGCTGCGGTCGCCGGCGCCGCCTTGTACCGGATTGACCCGCTCGCGGTAGACGCCTTCATGAACGGTGATCGTATCGCCCGGCCGGGCGCGCTCCGCGGCCGCCCCGATCGTTGCGAACGGCGCAGTCCGGGAACCGTCGTTTTGGTCGTCTCCGTTTACGGAAACATGGAACTCCCGCCGTTCTTCGTCCACGGCAAGGACGGAAGCGGGAGCGAGCATTAGGCACAAGCTAAAACAGGTCATCGGGAGGATCGTCCGCGCGGCGTTCGTCAACAGAGTGGTGCGGCGCGATTCTCCAGTGCGGCTTTTTTCGAAAAGGCGGTTCATGTGGCTATTGTTTTTGCGGTTTGCTGATGGAGATGGGAAGGATCATTACTTCCCGAGACTGAGCGGTTGACGTTTATTGTTGGGAAATACGCACGCGATGGAATTTCCGGTTCCCTGAGCTTTCGGGCAGGGAAATATCCAGGATGCCTTCCTGAATTCCGGGAGAATCGACGCGGGAATCGAAGATCGTTTCGCTCCAGTCGACAAGGTCTTCGGAGGCTTCCACGATGTAAGCGATGTCGGCGCGGTGGGTGGAAAACGGGAACGCCAAACGCAATTCCTCTCCCGTGACGATCAAACGCGGAAGCTTGTCAACCGGGTCTTCGTCGAGGTCGATCCCAAAGGCATAGCGGGCGAGGTTGGTCACCCCGCTACCGTGCGGATCCGCTTCCGCCGCCGAGGCTTCGGGGGTGGCATCCGGATCGTCGAACATAGCCTGGCGCCATTCCTCGAAACTTCCGATGGGATCGCCCGCCCGGATCTCCAGGAAAATCGGTGTCAACCCGCCGGATGGATTCACCGTGCCGGCGAAGCCGTCCGGCTCGCTATGGACCCGCTCGATCGAGCCGTCCTGCAAGGAGCGCTCTTCGATCCGTTTTACGCCCCCCGGGAGCTCGTTGGGAATCAGGGCGCCCCAGAAGCCGTCGTTGGTCGCGACGGTCGTGTCGTAGAACGCCGCATACCGGTCGTCGGTTTCGGCGCCGGTGATTTCCACTGGCGTCGCGGCAAGCGGGCGGGACTCGCCGTCCTCGTCGTCGTAAAGGACGACGACGTTCCGGGGCGCGATTTCCGCATCACCCATTACCGCGCTCCCTTCGTCGGAACCTTCCCCGAACCGGATCACTTCGATTTCCTGGCGGGTGGTCAAAAAGTGGAATAGACTTTCTCCCCCCTCGCCGTCGTTCAGCAGCAGCCGAATGAAAACCGTGTTTCCCGGCGTGAACCGCGCGTTGCCGGTGGGTTCGGTCACGAACCAGCCGGTATGGGCGCCGTTTTCGTCGGTGACGAAGGTTTGGTGTCGCAAGCCGAGATCGTCCTCGCGGAAGCGCGGCGAGTCGGTGTTGCGCACCCAGTCGTCGCCGGCGCCGGCGATCAGGATCGCGTTGCCCGCCCCGTCCTGATCCGGCGGATCGTCGGGCGTCACCACCCGGTTTCCGAACCGGTACTCGGCTTCAGGCTTCAGGCCTTCCAGGGTCAGACGAAAAGCGAACGGCACCCGGTCGTTGTTGTCGTTGTTTTCATCCTGGTCGCCCTGCATGTACCTGGGCATGATCTTTTCGGTCACCCGGACGACATGGAAGACGTCGCTTTCCGCGCCGGCCAGGCCGCTCGCGGAGGCGGTGAATGTGAACGGTCCGGCGCCGTCGATCGACAGACCGGGAAAAACGGCGATTCCGTCTTCGAATTCACCCGTGGCGACGCCCGACAGCTCGCCGTCGCCGGATAGGTTGAGGCTTGCGGGTCCCTCGAACTCCGGATCGACCAGGCCGTCCTGGTCGACTGCACTGACGGCGATGGGCGGCAGGGGGTCGCGGCTTTGACTCCACTCGGGCGGCGGGTCGGCAAAGGCGAGGGCGACGGCCGTTCCGGGCTCCCGGTTCGCCACCTGCACGGCGTCCAGACGCAGTTGCGCGCGGGGACCCGAATCGCCGGCGATCCGGTAATAGCGCCACATGAGCTGCACGTACTCTTCGCCCAGCGCGTCCGGCGGGAGTGCGACCGGTCCCATCGGTTCGACGTGACCGATTTCGGGGTGGCGCAGGTACTCGACCGGTTGCTCCTGTTCGTCGAGCACGTCGACGAAATCGCCGTCGATCCCGACGCGATACTGCAGCCGGATCGCGTAGATGCGATCGTTGGGCAGGACCGTTCCTCCGAGCCAACTCACGGGCGCCTGATCCACTCCCCGCGTGTCCAGCGCCAGAAGAGCCCCGCCGAGGTCGCGCCCTCGTCCTGTATTGATAAAAGCGATACCCTGGGGTCCAAGGCCGTTGATCCGGGTTCGCGATTCCGCCCGGTACGGGAAGGTCACGTCCTGTTCCCTCGCCGCTTCCTCGGGCGGAATGCGGTAGGCGAATTCGAGAGGCGTGTCGATCGCGGTATCGCTTTCGTCGCTCTGGACGAAGAGCATGTGCTCCGGATAGTTCCACGCGGGTGCGTCCGCGGGCCAGGAGTCGAAGAAGTAAGGAGCCTCTGCGAGGTCGTGGGGCGCCGGATACACAAGTACCCGGAAAACGACGGACACCGGTTCGTTAGACGCGCTCTCGGCGGTGAGTTCCACCCGGGCGTCGCCGCGGTTTGCCGGCTGCAAGGTCAGGAGTTCTCCGCTGAGCGAGTGTTCCAGCACGTCGTTCTCCTCCACCGTCGCCGAAAAAGTCAACGGTTCCCCGTCGGTGCTGGTAAAGACCTCCGACAGATCGATCTCGATCGGGTCTCCCTGTTCGATCCGCTTGAAGAGCGAGGGCGGCGCGTTCACGGCCGGCGGACTGGAAACGCCGGCCAGAGGGCTTCCTTCCACGGTGAAATTGTCGAACCGGTTGTTCCCCTCGGTTCCGCCGTCTCCCTGTTGAAAGCGGATCCGCAGGGCGAAATCGGGGTTGTCGGCGACCGATTCTAGCGCACCGAAATCCAGCGAGCGCACGACCGGTTCCTCGGTGACGACGATTTCCTTGAACGGAGCGTACGTCGCGCCGTCGGTGGTGTAGTCGACGACCTGCAAGCCGGCGCCCTGTCCCGAACGCCGCGTTTCGTAGCGTACCAGGACATCCCGGTAACCGGTCGTGGGAACGGAGACGTGAACGGTCGCATCCAGGGGATAATTCACCCGCAGGTGGTCGCCGGCTGGATCGTTGAAGCGCGCGTTCTCGCCCGAGAATCCCTGACCGTCGCCGGAGACGGTTTCCGCGAGACCTTCCGTCGCAATGGACCACGCGGCGCCGCCCAACGTGTGGGCGGGCGCGGTCAGGTTGCCGGAATCGTTGAAATGCCAGTAGTGCAGAAGAGCGAGCGGAGGGGTCGTGTTGGCGGAAGCCGGCGTCGGCGTGGAGGACCGGACCAGGGGCGGTATACCGCCGTCGGGATGGCGTCCGATCGAGTGTCCCGCCGGCAAGCCGTCGTAGGCGAATGCGTCGATCATGATCGTTTTCCCATCGACGGCCCGCGACAGATACAGTTCGCCAGCGTCCGGATCGATGACGAAGTCGGTGTGCCACTCGCCGGGGCCGGTCTGCTCCGGCTGTCCGTCGAGCCAGACCAGAGTGTGTGACTCCGGCTCGAGCATCGCGCCCTCGGGGAAAGCCCACATGCTCAGATCCTCGGAGTCATTCGACAGGTAGTAACCTTCCAGGGAGAGCGTTGCCTCCCCGGCATGGTACAACTCCACCCAGGGATCCGCCTCGCCGAAACCATCCGTTACCGCGCCGGTATTGACCGGCTGCAGTTCGTTCAGCCACAGGTCCGGAAAGGGCGGCAAGTCCGCCCGCACCGAATTGATCTCGCCGGGCGTCGCCGGGGCCGCCGGCTGCGGCGTGGTTTGTTGCGTGTGATCGATCCTGCCCGGGCCGTGGCCGGACCACCGAAAACGGGTGGTCAGGGGGGCTCCGTTTTCGTTCGGCAGGTACCGGTAGCTGAGGGTGTAGAGTTCGCCCTCCTCGGTAGGCTCTTCCTCGTGACGGTTTTGCGAGATCGAGCTCCCGAGGGTCGAACCGCCGCTGTCGGCCACCACGTGCAGGCTGGCATTTCCGGAATAGCTCACATCGGTGACAATCCGGCTGTCGGCATGATTATCCGCCACCACCCAGGGTCCGGAGAGTTCGGACTCGAAGTCCCCGTTCAGGAGCATGTTCTCGCCGACGCCGGGTTCGGTGCCGGGCACGAGTTCGATGGCGTCGACGTGCACCTCGCCGGGCGCCTCCAGGTAGAGGTAAAACCAATTTTCCACAATCTCGCCGGTGACCGAAACGAACTGCCAATCGGTCGCCAGGCCTTCCGAATCGCCGAGATACGCCCAGTTCCCGGGATGCGCTCCGCTTCGGGCGGGATCGATCCGCTGGTACGAGGCTGCGGACAAACCGTTCACCGACGGCCACGGGAGAGAAGGCAAGGCGTACACCTCGTCGATAACCCGCTCGGGATCGGCGTCCGTGGCGGGCCGGATCAGGCGCAACGGCTCGTCGTTCTCCCAAAACATGCCGGAGAATTCCCCCGCGATGGGCAGGCCCAGCCCGAACCGGTTTTGAAAGGCGAAGCGGTTGCGCACCGCCAGCGAATATCCCCCGGGCTCGATCACGGTACCGGACGCAAACGTGAAACCCAACCCGTCCAGGCGATAACCGCTCAGGTCGAAAGCGTATTCTTCAGAGGTGTTGTGAATCTCCACAAACTCGCTCCCCGGCTGCGCGGGGTCGTGCAGGAGTTCATTGATCACCAGATGATCGGCCGGATCCGCAGCCTCCGCAGGGTCCGCCGCATAAGTCACCGTGATGCCGGTTTCGTCAATCCATCGATCATCGCTGTTCCAACCTTCAACCAGAAAGACATTTTCTCCCGGGAGCAGCGGCATGGAGACGCTCCATTCGGTTTCGCTGTTCCAATTCAGTGGATACACACCTCCATTTATGGTCAGGGTCTTCACCTCGACCGGCGCCGTGCCGGTCAGGGTAACTCGCGGATCTCCGGACTCATGCCCCGGCTCGGGACCGGTGATGGCGAGATCCGCCGACACCGTATTCAGTTGGTCGATCAGAAAATTCCGTCGATCGCTCACCCAGTTCTTGATCGCTTGCGGACCCTCGACCTCAAATCCATTTGCGGTAAGCGCGGCGTAGTTGGCATCCAGCATCCGATTCATTTCCTCCCCTTGCAGCGGCCCGTAAACGGCGTCGTGAAAGGCGCGCCAGTAAGCCCGCCGGAACGGCGGGTGATTGTCCATCCGGGTGACGGTCGGATCGTCCGCTCCGAACAAGGCGGCGTCGGGCGGGCTGGCCCAGGCGCCCATGCCCTTATCGAGATCCCAGAGAATCATTTGCCAGCCCCGGTTCTGCGGATTGTAGGTCCAGGCATTCTTTCCCCGGGAGTAGCCGTAACCGTCCCAGTCGCTGACCACGCGCCGCGCAGCGAAGACCCGCATCCATTGCTCAATGTCCGCCACCGCCTCGACCGCCGCTGTGTAAGCAGTATCGCCCGGCGTGTTCACGGCCTCGACCAGTTGAAAGAAGCTGGAATAATCGTCGTCGAGCCAGCGGTTGGATCGCTTGTTCCAACTCCACCGGTAACGCGCTTTTTTCAATTCGCCGCCGGTCGTGGTGTGGGGCTGCAATCTGGCGTCCACACTCGAAAAGGAGCCCAAGTCATCGCTGAACTCGAACCAGTCGTCGATCTTGAAGAGCTCACCCCGATCATCGTCGGGAAACCAGGCTTGCAGGTATTCGGACTCGATGTGCTGGATATCGGCGAAAACGCCTCCGCCCAGGGGTTTGTTCCCGTTGCGGAACACGTGAATGTAAGTCTGATGGCTGAACGGCAACCCCAGCCTTTCCCCGATCCAATACCCGGTACCTTCACGCTGGCCGGTCCCATCGAGATCGATGATGTTGTTCAGGTTGAACTCCCGCGTCCCGAGCAGACGATCGTCCCGCGGGACCTGGAAGGAAAAACCGCTGGGGCGCGCGAAGGGACTTCCCCGGTAGCGGGCGGCGATGTTGTGAATGACCCGGTCTCCGGACACCAGCGTGCCGGGCAGGCGCCGGTTGCTGAGGCGTTCCCGCTGTGCCCATTCGTTCATGACGGCTTCGGTAAACCACATGTGGTAGCTCGGGTACGAACCGGACTGCTCTTCGTCGCCGAACCGGACCAAGGCCTCGTAGGCCGTCGGGTCGTCCGGATAAGAAGCGAACGCCGGCGTCGCGGCGCCGTCTTCGGCCTCGATGAAGTACGCCACCAGCGTTCCGGAAGGCTGACCCGGTATCAACGCGGTGTACAGACCGTCGCCGGCGACGGCGTCGCCGGTCTGTCCGTCGTCGCTCATCGGCAGGGCGGTGTAGTCTTCGCCCGGATCGATTCGATAGAACAGGGTCAGCCCCTCGATCCCGTCGGGATCCGTCGCGCGGGCGGTCACGGTCAGCGGTTGGTGGGCCGCTGGAAGGGAGGGCGACTGGCGGACGTCGTAAATCGCCGGACCGGCGTTGCCGATCAGGGCGCTGTTCGGAGCGCCGGGCGTGCCCAGGTTCGAGGGAATGTGCAGATCGCCCATGGCCTCAAGGTAGTTGCCCCTGAGTCGCAGCAGCACCTGCCTGTGCCCCGCCAGCCAGCGCGCGCGAGCGCGCAGCGTCGCGGTCTGCCCGGCCTGGAGCGACTCGGTGAGCTCGACTCGCACCCGGTTCGCGCCGGTGTCGCCTCCGCCGCTGGCCTCCAGCCGCAGACTCCCGCCGCTCTGGTAGCCCTCCTCGACCCAGTGGCTCGTGACATGGTGGCCCTGCGCCTCCCAGCCGGCGCTGCCGGTCGCAAACGTGCCGTTTGCCACGAGGTTGGGGCCGTCCTCGACGCGCACCTCCACCTCGTCGATCAGCACATGGCCGGCCGACGGCAGCAGAATGTGCAGTTGGTTCGCAGGGCCGGTTCCGTGATCGAGCACGCCGGTGTGCTCGATCAGCACCCATTCGCTTTTCGCGGTCTCGTCGCTGTGCGTCCAGTTCGCCGCTCGGCGGTTGTCACTGCGGGGATCCCGCAATTCGAGGCTGCTGCCGTCGCGGTTGGCCCACTCGCCCCAGCGTCCGCCGTCGCGATAGCTCACCTCGTCGACGACCACATGATCGGTCCGTCCGCCGCTTCGCTCCACAGCCTTCGCCAGGGCCAGCCGTTCCCCGGAATTCGCAAGCCTCCCGCCGAAATTCCCGACCGTGTTGCCGGAGTTGAGCTGCGGGTAGCGCGCGATCAACCGCTCCCGGTCCCGTGCCACGACCAGGTACTCGCCGGCGCCGAGAACGGTTTCCCGGGGAAACGTGAAGCGAATCCCGTCGGTGAAACGCCAGGCGCTCAGGTCCACCGCCGAGTCTCCGCGATTGTACAGCTCGAGGTAAGTGTCCTCGTCCTCGCCGGAGATCGGGTTGAACATGATTTCGTTGATGATGACATCGCTCTCGAACGGCGCCCCGTTCGAAGCCCCCGGGGACGGTTCGGCCAGACGCCGGAATTCCCGCGCGCCGTCGGGGTGGCGTCCGGCCGAGAGGCCGTCTGCCTGGGGCTCGAAGCGGATCGCGTCGATTACCCGTTCGCCGTCGGGACTGATCCAGTAAATCGCGTCTCCGGAAGCGTCCGGCCGGAATCCGAGCTCGGTCTCGTCATAGACCAGAAACCCGCCGGGCGGAACGGTCGTTCCGGAGGGGATGGTGAACTGTGTTTCGGCCTCTCCGCCGGCCAGGCGCGCCCCGGAAACATCGACGGGATCGGCGCTGTGATTGTAGAGCTCGATGAAGGAGAGGAGTGAGCCCTCGTCCTCCTCGCGCGCGAGAAATTCGTTGATTTTGATCGACTCCAAGGGACCGGAAACGCGGGGATCGAGTTCGCCGGGCGATCCTCCCCGGAATGCGCTCGCCTCCCAGGCCAGGACATCGCCTTCGCCGTAGGACGGCCGGGCCAGAACCAGGGAGTGCCCGGCGCCGGCCGCGGCCGCGGGCCAGGGATGCCGCGCGGAGTATTCGGCCTCCAGCAGCAAACCGCCGATCCGGTGAAACAGCAGCACCTCGCCCTCGTCCCGGTCCAGGCTTCCCTGATACGGCCCCAGGACGCCGGACAATCCGTACTCCGCCACGACTCCGGCGGGATCCGCGGCGACCACCAGGAAGCTCTCGCCGGGAATCACGGTGTCGTCGGGAAACACGTAGTCGACCGTTCCGCCCAGGCGCCACCCCCCGATTTCGGCCGGAACGGGCTCTGAGTTGTAGAGCTCGACGTATTCCAGGATGCCTCCGTCCGCCCGCGGCGCGGGCCGGTACATGATCTCCGAAATCACCATTCCGGTCCGGCGACTGGAGCGGTGCAGAGCCTCGCGAGGCGGCATGCCGAGGTCCAGGCGCGGCGCGACAAACCCCTCCTCGACGGAGATCGTCACCGGCAAACTCGTCGTGGACCGGCCCTCGGTACCGGTCGCCAGGGCCGTCAGGGTATGCTCTCCCTCGGGCGGGTTTTCCCAGACGACCGACCACGGCGGAGAGGAACGCCCGCCGATGCTCTGGGAGTCGGCGAAAAATTCGACGCTCGCGATCTCGTCGTCGCGCGAGACGGCGTGGGCGGAAACCGCGATGTCCGCGCCGGTCCCGAAAACCTGACCGTTCCATGGCTCGGTGAGACTGACTTCCGGCGGGCGGATGGCGTCTCCGTCGACCAGAACCATTTCGGCCCAGTTGACGTTGAACCCACCTCCATCGAAAGCCAGCCGCATGACCTGTTCGCCCGGATCGAGAAACACGTTCTCGACGACAACCGTGGTCCAGTTCTGCCAGCCCCCGGTGTGCGGTACCACGACCGGACCGGTGACGTCCTCGCCGGCGACACGCACGTGCATCTGACTCGTTCCGGACGGCGCCCGCGCCAGGCGCAGGCGCAATTCATACTCACCTCCCGATTGCACATCGACCGTGTATTCCAGCCATTCGCCGGCGTCGATCCAACCGACGTTGAAGTCGCCGCCCAGGCTGTCGTGGGTGACTTCGATGTCCACGCCCTCGTCCGGACGGTACTGCCCGCCTTGATTCGTGTGGGGCGAGGTGTCGAAATAAGCGACGTTCTGCCCGCCGAGGTCGAAGTCCTGGGCCTGGATCCGCCCGGGAATTTCCGCCGGCTCTCCGTGAAAAGGCGCCTGCGAGGCGCCGGTGGACGCGGCCATGAGGACACCTCCCGCTGCCGCGGCAACCCAACAAAAACGGTTCCCGGCTTTCGCCGCCCCTAAATCCAACCCAGTGCGTTCAGTCATGGTCGTTTTCTGTCAGCTTCGGCTTAATCAGCTTATCTTTGATCAACGCCGATCTTAAATTATATATATCTATCTGAAAAGAATCGAAAATAGATATATAAAAGCCCTCGATAATCGAAGGGATACCCTGGATGAGGATTTGTCAAAGAAAAGGACTAAAACCGGCGTCGACGGGCCCGGTTAGCTTTGGCTTGACAAGCCGGGCGCGGCGATCCGTCCGGCAAGGACCCGTTGCCCGCGAGCCTGACCGATGGGTATTGTTTGCAGGCGTGTTCGCCGGATTTCCGAATCGCGGTGGCGACTGTGGACGCTCTGCCATTGCCGTTGGGTCCGCTCAATTTGGGTTAACTTGTCTGTCGTTTCACGCGAACTGCGATCGGCGCCGCCTCCGTCGCCCGGTCGTCGATGGCTTGTGACGTTCGCTTGTTTATAAACGAAAATCTCCCGTCGATTATTGTTCGGAATTCGAGCAAGTCTGGTAACGTTCGCGGAGTTCGGGGCCGATGGAGACAACATGGCGAAAATCGTAGAATTCAGTCTTTGATCGCGCCGTTCGATATGCCCTGGATGAAGGTTCGGGTAGCCAGGAAGAAAAGGACGAGGATGGGAAGGGAAGCCATGGTGTAGGCCGCCATTTCCAGGCCGGGGTTGGGAAAGTTGCTCAGGTTGAGATCGGTGTACAGGAAGACGAGTCCGAGAGGAATCGTCCGCAGTTCCTCATCCCGGGTGATCACCAGAGGCCAAACGTAGTTGTTCCAGCTCGACAGGAGGATCAGGACCGCAACCGTGCTGACGATCGGCATGGAAAGCGGAAGAACGATGTGACGGAGAATGGTGAGATCGGAGGCGCCGTCGATGGCGGCCGCACCGAACAGGTCGTCGGGAAGCTGGTCGAAAAAGTTCTTGAACAGAAACGTTGCGAAGGGAATTCCGGCGGCGACCTGAGGCAGGACCAGGCCCGCGTAGGAGTTGAACAGTCCCATTGAGCGTACGGTTAGGAAAAGAGGAACCAGAACCAGAATTCCGGGAACCAGGAGCAGACCGATCACCAGCGACCAGATAAGAGTTCGCCCCGGAAACCGTACCCGGCTGAACACGTAGGCCGCCAGGATGGAAACCGCGAGGCAGGCGAGGGTGACGGCGCCGCTGACGATGACGCTGTTGAGAACGAACGGAGCGGTCAGGCGGGCGCCTTCGATAAAGTTCTCCCATCGTACCGGATTCGGCAGCGACCAGAAACCGGTGTAGAGCTGTACCCGGTCCTTGGAGGCGATCAGTGCCATCATCAGGAAAGGGAATAGCGTCAGGATCGACAGGATCACCAATGTGAGGTGGAGAGGGATGGCGCGGATTACGGACTTCATTCGGCGGTCCTCACATACTTGAGATTCAGGATGCTGAGTCCGACCGCCATCAAGAACAGCAGGCACCCTACGGCGGAGGCCAGGCCGAGATTTCCCCATTCGAATCCGTGACGAAAAAGGTACAGGGCCGGGACCAGCGTCGCGTTGCCCGGGCCTCCGCCCGTCAGGACCAGGATGTGTTCGTACGAATGCACGACGGCAATAATCGCGAGCATCAGGATAATGCGTACCTGGGGCAGGATCATCGGCAGCTCGATTTTGATAAAGACATGCCGAAGCGAGGCGCCGTCGAGTTCGGCCGCTTCGTACAGCGAGGTGGGAATGTTGTTGAATCCCGCCAGGTAGATGAGGAAATTCACTCCGCCCACAAAGGGGAAGGCCATGAAGACGATGGCGGGCAGAACCGTCGAGGGATCGCCGAGCCAGGCACGGGTCAGGGTCTCCAGTCCGACGGTTTCAAGGAGGCGATTGATGACGCCGTCGGCGGCGTACAGGTTCCTCCAGATCAGCACGGAGACCACCATGGGAACCACGACGGGAAGTACGAAAAGGAACCGGTAAATCGACGCCGCGCGGGCGTTGCGCACCCCGTGCACGAGACGGGCGCCGATCAGCGGTCCGATGACCGAAACCGGGATGAGCAGGATCGCGAAAACCGCGAGCACGCCGAAGGTGTGCCAGAAGAGGGAATCGGTCAGGATCAGTTGAAAATTCCCCAATCCGGTAAACTCCTCGGTTCCCAGGCCGTCGCTGCGGTACAGCGCCAGGCGGATGGCATTGAGGAAGGGCCAGTACGCGAAGAGGATGAGCAGCGCCGCGGCGGGGCTGAGGAAAAGCAACGCGGTCCAGGGGCGATTGTGGTTGCTCACGGGAAGTCCCTCCCCAATTCCCGCCGAACGAACTCGCGGTCGAACTCGCCGCCGGCCGAGAAGACGAGCCGGACGAGCGAACGGCGATGATTTTGGGACAGCCGTTGGAGGAATTCCCCCCGCGTGCGCCGTCCGCCCAGAAAGTCCTGCCAGAGCGGCCAGAACTCTCCCAGCGCCTGGTCGTCATAGCCGATAAAATCCGCAACGGGTAGAAAGGCGTACTGGCTGGATGGCAGGAGAGGCTCCGCCTCGGGTCTTGGATCAACCTCCTCAAGCGCGGGAATATCCCAGGACTGACTGTTGGCGAAGACCTTCCGGGCCACGGACGGCACGGTAAGGTAATGAACAAGCAGGCGTCCGGCCTCCTCCCGCCACTCGGCCGTGGGTTGGCGGGGCAGGATGAAACAGGAACGCATGCCTGCGGTTTGATTGATCCCGCCGGCAAGCGGCAGGTCGGTCGACTCTGCGGTAAGCTCCGGGAATGGAAAGGTGCCGTACTCGAAAACCGACTCCGGAGCGACCTCCTGCAGCAGTTCGAGGTCGGCGAGCAAGGTGCCGAAATACCAGGTTCCGTTCATGGCGTAGGCAACACCGCCGCGGGCGAACGTCTGAAAGACCTCACGAACGTCCAGACTCAGGAAGTCCCCCCGCCAGTGGCTGGAAAACGCCTGCATCAAGCGGACGGTTTCTTCGAATTCCGGCGATCGCGCGGGGTCGATAAGGCCTCGTTCGAAGGCGATCACCCGCTCCTCCAGGCTGATCCGCTCGCGCAGGGTGGTCTCCCGGTCCATCGGATCGAAGGCCCATCCCTCCTCATGGTCGATATTGACCTTTTCCGTCAGAGGGCGCATGAGGGCTTCCAGGATCATGCCCGCCGCCCACACCGTTTGGGCGTCATCGGGCCGAATCGCCGTCATCATCGCGGTCCGGCCGGACTCGCGAATGGTTTGCATGTTCGTCATCAACTCCTCCCAGGTTTGGGGTGCGGTCAGTCCGAGGGATTCGGACAAGGTTCGGTTTTCGAAAAAACCAAGTCCGAACTGGGAGAAAGGCAGGTACCACAACCTTCCCCGGGCGTCCCGGGCCTGCTGTACCAGCGGAAAGCGGAAATCCTCTTCCCATGCCTTCTCATGATCCGCGCGGAGGGGATTAGGTTGTCCGATCATTTCATCGAATCCCTGGAGCAGTCCGGCCGTGCCGTACTGCTCCATCAGCGCCGCTTCGAGAAGGAGCACTTCCGGCGGCTCCCGGCTCAGAATCTGCGTGCGCACCCACAGGGCGTAGGAGGCGTAAGGGATGCTTTGGACCACCAGACGAATTCCGGTGCGTTCCTCGAAGTCGCCGGCGACCGAACGAAGGCCCGGAATCATTTCTCCTAAAAAGGTGGCCAGGGTGATTCTCGCGCCGTCCGGCGCCCCTTCGACCCGCCAGAGCGAAGCGTCCTCGTCGAGATCGGCGTTCGTTTCCGTCGCCACAAGGCCGATGCAGACGAAAGCGATGATTCTGGCGGTGCGGACTCTCAATATAACATCCTCGTTTACAGTTCCCGCATGCCTCCACTGGGGCGGACCGGTGTCCTGCTGAAATGTAACATACAAGCAGAATAAAGATCTTGTGCAATCACGAAAGACCGAATTCAAGCGCCGTTGTCAATGGATTTTGCGGGAATGGCACTCTCGCTTAAGGTCGTTTTCCGTAGCGAATCTTTGGCTCAAGAGTCGAGACGAGAGGCGTCCGGGGCGCGCCTGGGTCGACGCCTTTGCAGGCTTCGCTACGACGAGTGCCATTGGATTTAGCGGGAAATTGTGGCTGCAAATAACGGTGATTTGCTTCGGAACCGATATTAACGTTGTGTAAACCTTGACGTTGCCATCCTTTTATAGGACAAAATCTCAAAAGTATTAAGACATGAGGTAACCAGGCCGCGCCGTCCCTCGCCATGACTGACTCCACCCACAAATACGCTCGAATCGCCGAGGCCCTGCGCCGTGAAATCGGGCGCACCCGTCCGGCGCCGCATCAGCCTTTTCTGACCGACCACGAGGCCGTGAGGCGATTCGGCGCGAGCAGGATCACCATCCGCCGGGCTTTCTCCATCCTGGAGGAGGAAGGGCTGATTTACCGGGTCCGGGGCCGGGGGACGATGATCAATCCGAACCCGGGGAAGAAGATTCGCTTCGTGGCCGTCATGGGCGAGTGTCTTGTGCGCAACGGGATCGAGCCGCTGATCATCCGGGGGGCCGAGGATCAATTCGCCCTGGGGGAAACGAACCTCATCATTTGCAACATGGAAAACTCTCCCAGGCGCGCCATGCAGTACGCCCGGCGCCTGGCCGAGATCGATATCGATGGCGTGATTATGATCCCCATGCTCAAGGAAGGGGGCTGCAATCAAGAGGTGATTGACGTCCTGGACAAAAAGGGGATCCCGGTCGTTCTGGTGGGCCGATCCGTACCGGAGTTGGGGGATCGCGTTTCAAGTGTGATTCCCGACAACTATTCCGGCGGTCGTGAAATCGCGCACCATTTCGCTTCCCTGGGGCATACCCGCGTAGCCTTTCTCCGGAGTATCGACTTTGGCTTGTGCTCGGCCTTGAGGGATCGTCACGCGGGGTTTCTGCAGGGGCTCAAGGAGAACGGGCTGGATCTCGATCCCGCCCTCGATCTCCACTCCACGCGCACCGAGCTTCCGCTGGTTGTGCGGCGATGGATGGCGATGCCGAATCCTCCGACCGCGGTGTTCCTCGACAATGACATCGCCCTCGTGCGCTTCGTCGAAGTTGCTCAGGCCAGGGGTATCCGGATTCCGGAACAGTTGTCCGTCGCCGGATTCGATGATCTGCCCGGTTTTCCGTCCGGCATTCCACACACCACGATCCACGTGCCTCATGACGAAATCGGCTGTATGGCTGCGACCCAGCTTATAGAAATGATCCGCAATCCCGAAGCGTCCGCCCAGCAAACCCAGGTGCCGGTACATCTGGTGATCAGAAAATCGACCGGAATCGCATCGACCTTGCGCCAACCGGCCTGATCTTCCCTGAGGCAGCGAGCGGTCATCCACCGGGGAGGGGCAGGAACTGCGGCAGGGAGACCCGCACTCCCGGCGGCAGTAAGCGGGGATGCGGTGAGAGATTTTTCCCGTCGTTGCCTGAAAAGGGTTGACCGTCAAGTTGTATTGTTCTCTTTTCATTAAAAAATATAACAAATCCAGAGGCCGGTATGAGATCGGTGTCGCAACTCAGTTCGCCCAATGATTCGAAAACACATCACCCTTTGCTCGCTCCCGCTTTTTCTCACTGTTGTCGTCGGTTTCGCGGGGGATTCCGACGAAACCGCGATTTGGCCGGAGTTTCCTCTGCCGGAGAGCGTCGTCTCCCAGCCGCGACCGGAGTCCATAGAAGAGCGGATCGTTCAGCAGACCTTGGCCGGGGTCGTCGCGCGCGCGGCGCGGGAGGGAGAGGGCGACGGCAGTTACCTGTGGATCGAACCGATGGCGAGCCACGCCGATTACGGGTTGAACTTCGCCACCTGGAGAGAGCGAACCGGGGTGCCGGTGACGCGGGCTGAAGGCGATGTTTGGTCGCTGGTCGAGCATTACCGGGAGTTGGGCGTGGTGTACGGGTACGTTCTTTACCGGGAGGACCGCAGCGGAACGCCCGCCCACGAGAGTATTCCGCCGGAGGATCAGTCGCTGAACGTTGCCACGTCTTTGGGCGGTCCGCTGCGCGCGATCGCGGTGGATGAGTCGATCGAGGACAAAGCCCGCTCGGCCGGGCTTGACCGGTTGCTTGATGTGCGGGAGCGCGGGTATGACTGGCTGCTGGAGAACTACGGCGACCGGCTCAACCGCCGGATTCTCGGTTTGCTCGATTCCCGCATGGAGTACGCCCGGGACATCGCCGTCGCGTCGGACGCGCTGGTGGTCCTGAATGCGCCGGGGGGCGGGTTCGAAGAGGGGCTGGACTTTGTCGAGCGCGGTTCGATGCTTTTCGGATGGGGGTTGACGCCGGAGGATCTGTTCGTGGAGCCGGCGAGCGCCGCCGGGATGCAGATTGTGGCGGCAAATTGGTCGTTTAACATCCCGATTCTGTCGTCGGGGCGTTCCGAGGCGCTGGTATCGCGTCCGGAGCAGGACCGTGAGACGCCGCGGTTCGATCCGGAAAAGCGCTATGTCGCGTTCATTCTCAGCGACGGGGATAATCTGACCTGGCTGATGGGCGATTACCAAAGCCGGCCGGAATACTTCGGCCATCCGGATCGGGGAAACATCCCTTTCGGCTGGACGCTTCCGTTGCGTTACGTCGAGCTGACGAATCCGGATATCTGGACCAACCTCGTGCGATCGGCGGGGCCGAATGACGATCTGATCAATTTCGGCGTCGGCGGGTACACCTATGCCGACCACAAGGCGCCGGATCTGTTGAGGCGGCAGGCGGAATTGCTGGCGCCCGTCCTGCCCAGGCAGGGGCACCTCTCGACCATGCAGTTTTCGCACAACCAGTGGGATTCGCCGCGCTCCATCGAGGGCTACGAGGCGATCCTGGCCGGGGCGCCCGAGTTGCGGGGCATTTGGGCCATCCAATACGCTCCCTATGCCGCGGGGCAGGGGGCGGTGCTCTGGGTCGACGGACCCCGGGGGGAAACACCGGTGTTGTCGGCCAGAGCCAGTATCTGGAAGGGCATGGCGGACGAGTATGCGGGTTCCTACGAACACGTGGCCGGTTTGCTCAATGCCTGGGCCGGACGTCCCGCTGAAAAAACGGAGGATCATTTCTCGTGGGTCATCATTCATGCCTGGAGCGATTTCGGGGACGGAAAAATGGGTTTCGGCGCTGCTCAGGCCTGCGCGGCATTGCTGGATGGGAATATCGAGGTGGTGCTTCCCAGTGTGCTGCTGGATATGCTGCACGAAGAAGCCGGGACCGGTCGCTGATATTCCATGAATCGCCCAAGACAACGATCGGACGGTATGCACGAACCGAAACGCAAGTGGACGATTTACCTGATTCATCATACGCACACCGATATCGGGTACACGGATACGCAGACCCGGATCGGGACGTATCATCTCGATTTCATCGATACGGTGCTGGAACTCTTCGAGGCGGCCCGGGCCGGCGGTGCCGTCCGGGATTTCCGCTGGACCATGGAGTGCTTTTGGTCGGTCGAGCGCTGGCTGGCGCAGCGGGACGAGAGCGATCGGGAACGCTTTGCCGCCGCCGTCCGGGAGGGCTTTATCGGATTGTCGGCCACCTACCTTCACTTCAATGAGCTCATCGACGAGGTCTCCATGTGCGCCGCCGTCGGCCGGGCCTCCGCCTACGGACAATCGATCGGCGTTCCGGTGGAGACCGCTGTTTCCGCCGATATCAACGGATTCAGTTGGGGGTATGCCCAGGCCCTGCACGACTGCGGGGTGCGTCAGCTCGTGAACTGCGTGCATTCCCATCACGGTCTGGCGCCGATCGGCCGCCGACAGTTGCCGTTCTTTTGGGAAACGCCGCAAGGGGATCGTCTCTGGGTTTGGAACGGCGAGCATTACATGCTGGGCAATGTGCTCGGCGTCGTACCGGAAGCGGTGTTGAACTACGTATTCGACGATGAATACAAACCGACGCCGGCCAGCCGTGACCATCGTTTCTACGCGGAACGCCGCCTGCCGGCCTATCTGTGCCAACTGGAGGAGGACGGTTATCCGTTCGATTTTGTTCCCCTCCACGTCGGCGGTATGATCACCGACAACGCGCCTCCCAATCCGAGGATCGCCGAGTTCGCGGCGGAGTGGAACGAACGTCATGGCGAGAGCATGTTTCTGAAGATGGTCACGGCGGACGAGTTCGCACGGCGGGCCCGGAAGGCGGATTTCGACACGCCCGTTTACCGCGGGGACTGGCCCGACTGGTGGTCCGACGGGCTGGCCGGTTGTCCGATGGAAACCCGTCTGCTGCGCAAGGCGCAGCGCGGATTGGCGCGGCTTCGTTCGGCGCGGGACACCCTTGGCGTCGAGCTGCCCGAACCCCTGGAACGCGAGGCGGAGCAGGAAATCCGCCTCTACTGTGAGCACACCTTCAATCATTCCGACGCCATGGCGGATCCGTGGGACCTCGACGGCAAGCTGATCGGTTTGCGCAAAAAGGCCGGGGCGGCGACCGCTCTGGATCGAGTGGTCGAAGCCGAGGAAGCGGTCTCCCGGCAGAGTGGCGGGACCCGGCGGGTCGCTATGGCGCCGCCGGTATACAAGGTGGTTAATGCCTACGGCGAGAGCCTCCACGCCCTGGCGCGCCTCTATCTGGAGAGTTCCGAATTCGACGGCAGGGATATTCGTCCGGTTCTATGCGATGAGGAGGGCCAACGGTTGGGGCCCATGCAGAAATCGCCGGCGCCCCGCGGGTTTGTCTTTCATTTTCCAATACGGCTCGAACCGGGCGAGGTCAGGACCTACACCTTGGCCGAAGGTTACAGCACGGCGCGCTTCGCGGAGAGAAATTTCAACGATCGGGCGGCCATCCCGGGACTCGTTTCGGATGTGGCGGGGAGCGGTGGAGAGGGCGACCACGGTTGCCGCGGCGACTCAGCAGGGTGGAGGCTTTCCAGTCCGTGGGTCGAGATCGTGGTCGATCGCGAGGCGGGAATCGTTTCGTGGCAAGCGGAGGGTCGTTCCCTGTTGGCGGACGGACGGGCTTACGCCCCGTTGACTCCGGTTTACGAACACACTCCCGTGCCCGACCCGGCGAGTTCCTCGTCGCAAATGGCCGTCCGCGGCCGGATGGGGCGCAACCGTAAGGGGGCCGACGTCAGGCGTTACACCGGGCGGTTTATAAATCTCCAACCCCTCGAGTCCGGGCCCTTCGAAACCGTGGTCCGCCTGGACTTCGAAATGGAAGGCGCATCCGTCGTTCACGTCGAACTGCGTCTGCAAAATTGGACGCCCCGCGTGACCTGGACGGTTCGCCTGAACAAGGCCTCCCTCTGGGATCCGGAGAACGTGTTTCTCGCTTTGCCTTTCGATGCCGGCGCCGACGAGCCCGGCCAGCTCTGGCTGGACAAGTCGGGTGCCGCGATCCGTCCGGTAAAGGACCAGTTACCCGAGACGCTCACCGACTGGTATTGTCTGCAGGCGGGGTACGCGGCGTGCTCGCCGGATTTCGGGATCGCTGTGGCCACTCCGGACGCGCCGCTCTTGCAGTTGGGGCCGCTCGATTTCGGCGTGCGCCAGGTGGCGGGGTACCCGGGGCTCGAGAGATTGCCCCGGGATGCTTTCAGCTGGCTGATGACCAACTATTGGGAGACCAATTTCGAGGCCTCGCTCGGCGGGTTTCACGCCGCGACCTTTCACCTTGCCTGGGGGAAACCTCTGGCGGAGCCGGCGAAGGCTCTCGCCGCCTGCCGGCAACTCAACCGTGAATTCCTCTGTTATCGATCCGAACAATGAATACACAATCCGATTCACCCACCACGGCGGCGGCCGATTTCACCGGGAAACGCGCCCTGGTGACCGGCGGCAGTCGCGGTATCGGCGCCGCCATCGTTCGCCGCCTGGGCGGGGCGGGCGCCGATGTTGCCATCAATTACCTGGGGTCGAAGGAGAGCGCCGAAGCGCTTGCGACCGAGATGCGGGATCTCGGGCGCCGGGCGCTGATATTGCAGGCGGATGTTTCCGATCCCGCGTCCGTGGAGCGGATGTTCCGAACCCTGGCGGACGAGTGGGGCGGTCTCGATTTGCTGGTGAACAACGCCGGCTGGGAGGATATTCACCATGCCATCGATCTGCCGGCGGAGAGCTTTCAGCGCGCGATCGGCGTCAATCTCGGCGGCATTTTGTACTGTTCCCAGCAGGCCGCCCGTTTGATGGAGAAGGCCGGCGGAGGGGTCATTGTGAACAATCTTTCCATCCACGACGACGTACCCCGAAAAGGACTGGCTCATTACTGTTCGGCCAAGGCTGGAGCGAAGATGATGACCAAATGCCTGGCTTTGGAGTGGGCCGAGCTCAATATCCGGGTCAACGCGGTGTCACCGGGCGCTATCGCCACCGACATGAACCGGGACGAGATCGATGCGTTCGGGAGGGAAAAATTCACTCGCGCGATTCCCGCCAACCGGATCGGGAATGTGGAGGAAATCGCGGAGATCGTCGCCTTTCTCGCCAGTGATGGCGCGGCCTACGTGACCGGAAGTACGCTCTACGCCGACGGCGCCTACCGGCTCGGAACCATCCCGTTCGACCCGCGCCCGGTCCGTGGGCGATAATCGAAAACCCTTTGATTCAATGCCTGAATGGAACAATGACACCGAGCTGTTCGCGCTGATGCGCCGTCAGCTTTTTACTGCGGTTGTCGGGGATGTGATGGACAAAATGGGACGCACCCACCAGATTCTGCCGCCGCATCTGCGTCCGCTCCGCGACGACATGGTGGTTGTGGGACGCGCCATGCCGGTGCTGGAGGCGGATGTTTTTTCGGAATCGGAGTCCGGGATGGGACCGCTTTCCGAGAAGCCCTTCGGGCTGATGTTTCGCGCGCTCGACGACCTCAAGCCCGGGGAGGTCTACGTGGCCGCCGGCGCCAGTCACCGGTACGCGCTTTGGGGCGAGCTGATGTCGACCCGGGCGATCAAACTGGGAGCGAACGGAGCGGTGGTGGACGGTTATTCCCGCGATACCCATGGCGTGCTGAAACTCGGTTTCCCAACCTTCAGCATCGGCAGCTATTGCCAGGATCAGGGTGCGCGCGGCAAAGTGATCGATTGGCGTGTTTCCATCGAAATCGGCGGCATACGGATCGTTCCGGGCATGCTCGTTTTCGGGGATGTCGACGGGGTGCTTGTGATTCCGCGGGAGATCGAAGAGGATGTAATCGTCGCCGCGCTGGAAAAAGCCCGCGGGGAAAACCTGGTGGCCAAGGCGATCCGCGAGGGAATGAGCGCGGTCGAGGCGTACGACCGGTTTGGCATTATGTAGAAGGGCGGCGTTATGAAACTTGGATTCGGACTGTATCGGCATCAGTTGGACGACGAGCATTTCCGCTTCGCGCGACAGTGCGGGGCCACGCACCTCGTCGTTCATCTGGTCGACTACTTCAACCAGGCCGGCGAGGAGAATCCGAACACTACCCAGCCCACCGGAGGCTTGAAGGGCTGGGGCCGGGCGGGCGATCCGGAGCGGTTGTGGACGGAGGAGGAATTGATTTCGCTCCGGCGGCGTGTGGAGGACGCCGGACTCCGGTTGCACGCCATTGAGAACCTGGATCCCGCCCACTGGCACGACGTCTTGCTGGCCGGACCCGAACGCGAGCGGCAACTGGAGAAGGTCAAAACCATCATTTGCCGCATGGGGCGGGCGGGCATACCGGTGCTCGGCTACAATTTTTCCCTGGCGGGGGTTTTTGGACGCGTGAAAGGCCCGTTCGCACGGGGAGGCGCGGAGAGCGTCGGTCTCCAGGGCTTCGTCGATCAGACGCCGGTCGACAACGGCATGGTGTGGAACATGCGGTATGACGAAGATGCCCCTCCCGGCCACATCGCCCCTTGCACGCACGAGGAACTCTGGGAACGGGTCGCTTATTTTTTGGATGCCGTGCTGCCGGCGGCCGAGGAGGCCGGGGTTGTGCTGGCGGCACATCCCGACGATCCTCCGCTCGAATGGGTGCGCTCGACGCCGCGCCTCGTTTACCAGCCCCACCATTACCGGAAACTGGCCGATCTCCATCCCAGCCCCGCCAACCGCTTCGAGTATTGTCTGGGCACCCTGGCCGAAATGACGGAAGGGGATATCTACGAGGCGACGGAGACCTACGCCTCCGAAAACCGGATCGCTTACGTCCATTTCCGGAACGTCCGCGGGAAGGTGCCGAACTATGTGGAGACGTTTATCGACGAGGGAGACGTTGCTATGCCGCGTCTGCTGGAGATTCTCCACCGTCACCGCTTCGATGGCGTTCTGATCCCGGACCACACGCCGGTCATGTCCTGCCCCGGGGGATGGTATGCGGGCATGGCTTTTTCCATGGGCTACATGAAGCGGTGCCTGGACGAGCTGACGAAACGGGATTCCGCTGTTCCGACGCACCCGGGCCGGCCATGACAGCGGAGTCGAGCCATGTGCCCTTCTGGATCGGCACTTACACGACTCCGGCGCCTCACGTTTCCAATGCGTCGGGAGCCGGAATTCTGCGCGGCGCGCTGGATCCGCAGTCCGGACACGTCAGTGTGATTCCGGCGGCAGATGTGCCGGATCCGTCCTATCTTGCGTTGGGACTCGGGCGCCTGTTCGCGGTTTCCGAAACGCCGGGTCGCGAAGGGGCGCTGTACGTCTTCCGTATCGGTCCGGAAGGGGGCCTGCACTTGGAGACGACCGTTTCCAGCGGGGCCGGGAATCCCTGTCATGTGACGGTCGTGGGCGAGGAGGTGGCGGTGGCGAACTACCTGGGAAACCGTCTGCAACGCTTTCGCCGTTCGTCCGGTTCTGGCGGCTGGGAGCGGGGCGCGGCCGAACGCTGCGCCGGCCGGGGGCCGATAAAGGACCGGCAGGAAGGGCCGCACCTGCACCAGGTCGTATTTCTGAGAGACCGGCGGGAGGTGGCGGTGTGTGATCTCGGCATCGATCGCATCTGGTTTCACCGAGTGACGCAGGAGGGCATCGAAGGCCGAATCGCCGGTTCGCTGGCGACGCCGCCCGGTTGCGGTCCTCGCCACCTCGTTCACTCGTCCGCAACCGCAAGCCTCTACGTCCTGGCGGAGCTTTCGGGCGAAGTGCTCCACTACCGTTGGATCGCCGAAGAACTATGGGAGCTGGAAGCCCGTTGGCCGCTGGCCGGGCGGGGGTCGGGCGAGCTTTCGGGCGGCGCCATTAAGTTGCACCCCGAAGGGAATGTGCTGTATGCGTCCGAGCGATCCCGTTCGAACCTGCACGCCTTTCACGTGGATCCCACGTGCGGCCGTCTCGAACCGGCGGCGGTGGTTGGCACTTGCGGCAAAACGCCCCGCGACTTCGGAATCGACCCCTCGGGACGTTGGCTGCTCGCGCTGAATCAGGACTCCAATACGATCGCGACGTATCCGCTCGATCCGCACAGCGCGTTGCCGATCGATAACGCTCGTATCACACCCTGCAACACGCCGGTCTGCGTGGTGTTTCCCGAGAACGGCATGCGATGAAATCTCCGCGCGTTTCGTCGCGGACTGCGATCGGCGGACTGCCCCACCGGTCGCGGCGTCCTTCGGATCAATCCCGGACGGGAATCAGGCGAAAGCGGGAACGCCCGTTATCATCGTACCAGAGGGGGAAATTCGTTCCCCAGACGTTATTGTGCAGATTCCACCAGAGTCCCTTGGCCGGCGCGGCGCGCCGATTATGAAAACGTAACAGGTTCGGGTTTCCGAGTGACACAAGCGGACTGTCCAAGGGTTCCAGGTCGATCCGGCCGACCGCCCGTCGTTTCAGGCGGACATGATCGTCCACGGCGTGCAACCGGCGGGATCCGTTCGGCACAACGCGAAGGGGATCGATCCAGTCGCCGAGTTTGCGGATCCTGACGCCCTCAGCGGCGATGCCGGAGGGTGAAAATCCCAGCCACATGGCTTCCGGAATGCGATTGGCGGCCTTTTCAAACCAGGCAAACTCAATATCGAGCGCCGGGTCGTGATCGGAGGTGGAAAGGGTCAGCACGAAACGTCGCGGGCAGCCAAAATAAATCGCTTCCGCCGGAGCGCTCATTTCGAGGCGGCACTGGAGAGTAGCGCCCCGGGTTCGCCGGTAAACGCCTTCCAGGCACGCCTGCCAGTGCCGTGGCCGGCTGATGGTCCTTTCCAGTCCCGGCTTGGTAAAATCCTGTTTCGACCACCAGCGGGTCGTTGTCTTGTTGCGAACGTAATGGCGCCAAAAGTACGCGTAATCTTCCGACGAATACACGTCGTAACGAAAGCAGGCAATTTCGTTGGACGAAGTCGCCAGGCGAAAGCCGGTCGGGCGGTGGATGAGGTGTTTGACCGCACCATTGCTTGCGTTGAACCCAATCCGGTATTGTGAATTTTCGAGGATTTCGTCCGGTCCGACCGCTTCCCAACCGGAGGTCGAACGGGGGGACGGCTGCGGGATCGCCGAACGCAACGCTTCCCGCGCCGCATCGGCCATTGACTTGTCGTTGAGCGAATCGATCGCTTCTTCGAGATAGGCCCGCTGTTCCGCCCAGGAGGCCTCCATGCGGCGATAGGGCGCCCGGGATCGTTTATCGCGGAAGACTTCGGGTTCGAAGTCCGAGTCGTAAACCCGGTGGCATCCCGGTTCCGTGCCCAGGCATTTCTTGACGTCCATTCCCCAGGTGTGCTCGGCGACCATGAGCAGCTTTCGGCTGAACCGATCGAGGTTGGATTCGCGGGGAGAGTGTCGTTGTCCCTCGATCCAGTCACGGCGAAGGCGCATGAGTTGACGGAAGGCGGCTACCTTTGCGGGGTCGCTGCCGATACCGTGAATCCAAGTGTCTCCTATCTCGTCCGACACCACCGGGAGTTCCGCTCGGATCGATTCCAGCGTTTCGGCGAACGCGTTCAACGTAGAGCCAAAGAGCCGGGCGTTTGGATGCCGGGAGCGAAGCGCGTTGTAAACGGCACCGACTTCCTGTGTCGATTGAGGGCCCAGGTTGTCTCCGGTGAAGCAAATGGCCAGTCCTTCGTCGAGACCCGGGCAAGTCGTGGTTTCGCCGTAGTCGCTCGAGTAGATTACTATGATTTCTTCGCCGCCGGGCGACTGCCACCGAAACACCGGGGGGACCCGCGGAAGGGGGGATGCGGGATTGACCCCGACATGGAGGAGTTTTACGCCGGCTTCGGCCAGTAGCGGAACGATCGATCGCGTGTGGCCGGGAACGTCAGTGCATTTGGCGGCCACAGTTCGAAATCCGAAATGCTCGTCCAGACGCTTGCTGAGAGACAAACCATGCCTGAACAGGGAAGCATCGGTCAATTCGGAATGGAGCGTGAACGGCAGTGCATGCCAGGCGAGGTCGCCTTGTTCGATAGCGTTTTCCATCAGACGACGTTCCGTCCGTCCTTTCCGCTCCAGAAACTCCCAGATCAGCCAGGAACCCACGGTCCAAACGAAGCGCTCCGGGCCGCCACGCTCGCGTGTTTCCGCCGCAAGGGTGAGGGCGCGGGGTAAAAAATCGTTCAGATAAAGGGATACCACATTTCGGGCCAAGTTGGTGAACCCGACATCGAGGTGCGTTTTGAAGATTACGTGAAGGCGCTTAAGCCCGGTATTGCGAGGGAGATTCGATTCGGACATGTTTGATGGGGCCGGCCATTTCAGGTTCGACGACGGCCTTGACCTTTTCAAGGATATCAAGAGCGCGTTCGGACCTGAAGGAGCCGTTCACCCTTACAATAGGCTAACGGCTCGATTCGTAGGCCTTCCGGGCCAGTTCCGCCTCATCCGCCTGGCGTTCCGGATTGGGGGTTGCCTCGGCTTCCAGGTTTCCCAGCGCCCAACCGATTCCTCCCGCCAAGTGTTCCTGGAAGTCGTCGCTCTGCCACACGTCGTCACGATGCCCCAGCGAAGAGTAGAAAACCCGGCCTTGACCCTCCCCTCGCACCCAGGCAATGGGAACCTGATAGGGTCTCTTTAGTTCGGTCTTTTCCATGTCCAAGTTTACCAGCACCCATTCATCGTTTCGTGAGTGTCCGCCCTGGCATGAAACGCCGTCAGCCCAAACAGAAATACTCCGGACAGAATGATTGATTTGCTTAATTTCATGGATTGCTTCTTCCGACTTGGAATGGATGTGAGCGCGGGTTTCGAGCAGAGTATGGACGGTCAATCGGTGCCGCCGCGGAAGAACATTCTGTCGTTGCCGCGCGTGGTGATGAACTGTTGAACGGGCTCGCCTGCTCCCACGATGAGCTCGCCAATGGGATCCCATTCGGTTTTAGGCGTGTTCATATTCGCCGTGGACACGATCAGGTAAGGGCGATTATCCTGGGCCGTGAATTGGAGCTCGATCGCTGGATGGGTCGTGGATTCAACGACAGTATCGAAATTGGGAAGAGTCAAGGTGATGGACACGTTGTCGATGCCAAAGCTCCCAAAGAAGCGGGTCGGATCATCGGGATCCTGGGGATCGCCGTTTTGACCCAGCGCCCAGAAATCGATGCCGTTGGCTTCACTGGGAATCATGCCTCGCAAGGTAATGGTTCGCCACCCGTTGGCATCCGGCTGTCCGATGATTACCTCGCTGAAATCCCCCGAAGCCGGAATATCGTTCTCGCCGATAGCTTCGCCGTCCAAGACCAGATCTTGCACGTCCTCGCCAAAGAAGTTGCCGTCCTGATAGAACCGGAGGAAAACGTGGGCGTCGCCGTCGAGTTCTCCGTTATTGGCGTTATACGGATCGGTAGTCCCGCGGAAGTCGAAACTTACGGTGTAGGGAAGGCCGCCGCTGGTGGAAAAGATTTCGCTCATCCACCAGGCGGCCGTGTCTTCGGGATCGTCGGTGAAGCGTATCACTTCGCCGAAATACCCGTTGCCGCCTTCCGGTGCCTGAGTGATGTCGTTGCCCCAGCGTTGGTTGAACGCATTGAACAGCCATCCCGCAGGCGCTCGTTGCGAGTCGAAGGGCCATTCGACATAGTGCTGATTGTCCTCCTGGGATCCGGGTTCGAAATCGGATTCGAAAAGCACCTCATCGTTGGCGATCAATGTCATCTGCGCGCCAACGAACATGGCGGCCGTAATCATTATTTCTTTTTTCATTGGTTTTCGGCGTTTGATGTTTTTGGCGCTTATTCGGTCATGGCGCGGAAGAACAACCGATTGTTCTCCTGGGTGGAAAAGGTAGCCCTTTCGGGTTCGCCGGTTCCGATGATTACGTCTCCTTCAGGGGACCATTGATCGGTCGCTTGGTTGAGGTCGGTGGTGGACTCCAGGCGATAAAGACCCTCGGGTTCCGTATCGAACTCGATTTCCACGGCGACCAACGAACGGGTGGTTGAAGGGAAGTCGATCTGAAATCCGGGTTCCGCAAAGATTTCCACACTATCCAGCCCGAAACTTCCGAAGAAACGGTTTTCCTCGGCGTCCTCGCCCATCGCCCATACGTCTATGAGAAGGGTTTCCGGAGGTGTGACGCCGGAAAGTGTGATGGTGCGCCAGCCGTTCGCGTCGGGCTCGCTGACGCTGACCTCATCGAACGCTTCGGAAATCGGAAAGTCTTCGTCTCCGATTACCGCTCCGTCGAGGATAAGTTGCTGTTGGTGCTCGCTCAGGAAGTCGAACTCGCCCGTCCAGAAGCGCACGTGGAAGCGAGCCTCGCCATCGAGTTCTCCGTTGTTGGCGAATCCGTCGTCCGTGTTGGTGTTGAAGACGAAGGTGACCGTGTACTCCGTGTTGCCGCCGACGTTCTGTTGATCGGACATCCACCAGGCGAGTTCGTCGTCGTCCCCGGTATCGCGGAAGACTTCGCCGTAAAAGCCGTTGCTGCCATCGGCGGGCGCGATGTTGTCGAACGTGTTATCCACATCGACCCACCTTTGGCCGAAGACAAGTTCTCTCCACCCTGGAGGAGCGTTGCCGTCGTCAGCCGGAAACTCCGACCAGGGAGATCCGGCATCGGGATCCGGAGCGAAATCCGAAAAGAAAAGGGTTTCCTGTTGCGCGTGTAGAAGGTGGCCGCCCAGGACCGCGGCGAGTGCTATGGAGAACGTTATTTTCATGGCTTTTAAAGGTGTTTCGTCTTGTTAATCGGTTGGGGGGATCAGTTTTTCCTTACACGGAACGGGCCGGGTTCCGCGCGAGACGAGAATTGCCGGCTGATCACTTCGCCGTTTCCGGTGATGATTTCACTTACCGGCACCCAGATGTCTTCGTCCGGCCGATACGCTTCGATCTGAAACTGTTCTCCCTCGTATCCCGCCGTGTCGAACTCGACGGCATTGACTGGATAAAGGGCGACGGCAACGGGCGTCTCCAAGGGCGGGACGGGGGTTCTTACGGCGAAATTGTCCCAGTGCGTTTCACCGCTTCCCCAATCGGTAAAAATGTTAACGCTGGTGCGGATGTCGGCAACCTGAGCTTCCGCAGGGGCCTCAATGTCGGCAACCACATGGCTTTGCCACTCTCCGACCAGGGAGGGATCGATTCCGGTATCTTCCGGATTTCCGGGGACGTCTATATTAACCTCGCCAACCCAGTTGCCTCCCTGGTCTTCAAAATCGTCGAAGAAGCGAAACTGGACGAGAACGTTGTCTCCTTCCTGGACCTCTTCGAGGAACTTAAAGTAAAACTCGATTGTGAGCGTTTGCGCGCCGGCGGCTGCGGGCCCAAGCGGAAAGGCCTGGCTCCGGAAGTCGGCGTTTCCGGCGATCTCCGTCGCACCGAGAACAATCTTCCCGGTGTCTTCAATGTAGCCGTCGTCCGGCGATACTTCGACAAACGAGGGCTCCGCTGCGCCCGAAAACCAATCGCCGACGAATTCGATCGTGGAGTTGGGCGGACCGAGAAACAGCTCGGCCCGCAGGGCCGGAGTGGCGAGGAGGATCAATGCGGCGGCGGCCGCGGTGATGGAAGAGGGTTTCAGTGTCTTCATTGTTGGGTTCCTTTGGTTTTTTGGGTTTGGCGGCAGGAGCGGATATAGATATATATGTTTAGAACAATTGTGGTCAAGGGTCTAATCTTGCGTCCGGTGATCGATTCAATCGGACCATTTCACGTTGAGACGAAGGAAGCGTCCGGGTACCTCCCCGAGCGGCACGGTGTCCGTGTAGGTTTTTGTTCCGCTCTGGGTTGATCCGGGAAAAGTGTGAACCGCGGTCCACTCGCCGTCGGGGCGATCGCTGGCTTTGATAGCATAAGTGATTTCCGGAGCTCCGATGTGACGAAAGGTCAGGGTCAGAAATCCGTTCCTTTTGCCGAGGGTAACCGGCGGGCCGGCGGGCTCCGTCGGGTCACGTCCCAGGGCGAACTCGATCAGGTTTTCGACGCCGTCGCCGTCGGGGTCTCCATGGAGAGCGAATTCTCCGCTTTCCTCAGTGGTTCCGAAATGGTGCAGCCTCCATGCGTCCAACCGTGAAAGGGTGGAAATCCCGTTGGTGACTTTAACATTGTCGATACCGTAGCTACCGGCGAAATTGTCTCTTCCCACAAACCAGAGGTCGAAGGTCCGGGCCCCGTCGCCAGTGGTGAGGCCTGCGACCTCGATGGTCCGCCAGCCGCGGGCGTCGGGCTCTCCGACCGTCAGTTGGGCGAAGTCGTTGACGCCGTCGAAGCCGGGGTTGCCGATGGCGCCGGTGGCGTTATGCAGTGCAAGGTTGATATCCGGACCGAGGTAGGCGCCATCCGCGTCCCAGTTGCGGTAGACGAAATCGACATTGCCTTCGATTTGTCCCTCATGGATCTCCGGATCGGTGCCGGGCTTGAAGTCGAAAGAGACGGTATAGGTCGCATTCCCGTTGGTGGGGAAGCGGCTGGACATTTCCCAGGCGTGGCCGCTCTGGCCCGGCTCTCGCCGGACCTCCGCAAAATAGCCGCTGCCGCCTTCCGGACCCCGTTCCGGGTCGTAGGTCCACCGCCGGATCGGGTACGACGAGTTGCTGTCGCCCGCCCAACCCTGAGGGCGGGCGTCCGGGGAATAGTCCTGTTCGTTGGCTGGATCGAAACCGCTGGAAAGGAAGGTTTCGGGACTTCCCAGCGGCATGCCGGAGCCGGACGGCAAGCCGTGGATTTCCTCATTGAGACGTTCGGCGTCCGTGCGGTTACGGGCGACGCGGAGACGCCAGAGCATTTCTTCGGGGCTGACCACGTTGACCTTTTCGGTGTCCACGGTTTCCACCGTCCGGCGCACCGCCGGAATCCCCTGGTCGGAGTCGGGCCCGTCCGGACGGGGAAACTGGGACCAGGCATGGACCGAAGCCCAGGCTCCGTCGAACTGGTCGTGGTCCTGGTTCATGAAGCCGGCGACTTCTTCGGGCCCCCCCGCGTTGGGCGCATTGAGTTCGTGCCAGAGTGCGTAGCGAGGCGTCACGGCGGGCACTTCGCCGCCGCGGCCGTCGTCGATCCAGTAGATTTGTCCCTGCTTCGCATTGTACGGGGCGAAATCGATGACCAGCATTCCTAACAGGGGACGAATCTCCTCCGCGAAAATCCGCATTGCCTCCTGTGATTCGGAACTGGCGGTGTCCGCGGCAATAAAGGTCAGAATGTGCGAGCCCGTGCGTTCCATCTGCCGCGCCTTGGTCCGGGCGATTTCCCTGAGGGCTTCCTCCCGTCCCTCTCGCTCCGAACCGAACAGGTCCGGGTAAAAATATGAGGAAAAATGGACGACCGAGGTGTGTTCGGGTTTGGTGGCGGCGAGCCGGTCGATCACCACCGGCGCAAAATCGGCGAGGTCGCTTGTGGCGACGGTGAATCCCATCGGGAAATCGCCGTGTTCGGGATGATCCCAGAAAACCCCGTGCGGATTGCCGCTCGGATGTCCCCAGAATCCCCGGGCGACCCATCCGGTATTGTCGCCGTCGCTCATAAGAAAACTGACCGGAAAGCGATCGTCCTCCCAATCGATCGCGGCGGGATCGAGCTTCGGCAGTGGGGAGGGGCGATAATGGCGTGTTCCGGCCGACAGGACGGTCACATTGGCCAGCCAGTCGGAAACCGTGTTGATCAGTCCGTAGCGTGAAGCCTGACCGATATGTTCGAACTCCCCGCCCGCGTTCCATCCGAAGGCCGTACCCGGCAAGGAGGTGTCGAGCATGGCGGCCGCTGTGGTTTCGTCGACTCCGTAAGCGATTCGTCCGCGGTGGGCGACCACCATGTCACGCATCCGTTCGACGCGCGCGTCGTTGGCCGGGCTCACAAGGAACAGGAGATCCGGGGCGAAATCTTCGGCGTATTCCTCCCAGACGTCCTGGTAGTCGAGAGTGCGTGCGTCTGCCAGTTGCGGGAAATCCTCGGGCATCTCGGAGACAAGTTCCTCCTCGACGATGGCGGCATTGTGTCCGGCGGCCAGCATTGTCGCGATATTAAGGGATTGGTCGAGAGGATCCTCGCCGGGGTCTCCGAGGCGGTAGATGACGTAACCTTGAACGTGGCCGCGGTTACGTGTCGCTTGAAAGAGGTCCCAAACGTTTCCGTTTCGGCGGAGAGTGAGCAATCGGGCGTCCAGTCGGGCTGCGGTCTCGTCGAGCCAATCGCGGTAGTGCGGATCCCGGTCGATCCAGATGAGCGTATCGTCACGGCCCTCATTGACCGCGCGCGCCCAGAGGCCGGCCAGGCCCTCCGCCAAAATGCGTTCTGAAGGAGAGCCGGGTTGCGGAATGACAATGATATCCGCCGGAGCGGCCTGGGCCGGCCACCAACCGCCTATTGAGTCGTCCGGGGTCGCGGCGAGGTTTTCATTGGAAAGGAGCGCCGCTACCAGGACCACGCTTCCCAGGCAAATGACGCGTTCGAGCCAACACGCGCCTCCGGAAAGGCGAAGACGTACCGGCCTAGTTGCCATAATTCAGGCGCGGCTCGTGTTGAACGGGCGGATTGGTTTCGTTGTCCCAGCGAATGTCCCGCCGGGTCGCATGACCATCGGCGAAAACGAAGTTCACGTCTATACCGTCCCTGGGGTGTCCCCATTGGAGCTGCCGGTCGATCGTGGCCTGGTTTCCGTACCACCACCAACCGTTGGGGGTCCAACTGCCATCGGCGGCGATGCCGAACTGGGACTGGTCCTGAATCTGGGTTATGCGCAACTGATTGGCATCGACTTGCCCCGAGCCTCCGGGGCCGGAACGGTCGAAGATGAACTCGGCGAAGGTGTAGGAGGCGCCGCGCTCGAACGGATTCTGACGTCCGTGGCCGTGGTTGGCCAGGACGTTTCGATTCAGGCTCCCGTGCCCGCCGTTGTAATAGAAATTGTAGTTTTGAGGCTCCGGGTCACTGGGACAAATGAAAAGCTCGGGGTCATCGGCGTAATCCAGGAGTTGAAGCAACGGATGACTGGGCGCCCCGGCGTACATAATTCCAGGGAAACGGTCCTCGTGGTCCGCGGCGAAAGCGTGGAAGGCCATGCCGATCTGACGAAGATTGCTCAGGCACTTCGCTCCCCGGGCTGAGTCGCGGACGCTGGAAACGACCGGTATGAGGATCGCCGCCAGGATTCCGATGATGGCGATAACGGTCAGCAACTCGATCAAGGTAAAGCCTTTCTTTGTCGGGAAGGCGCAGGGCAATTGCTTATGAGTGGGCGATGTCGGTTTCATTGGCTCTACTTTTCGTTGGTGGTTGAGTCTGATGTGGCAGTACCGAGTTTTATGAAAACTTATAGATGTACCGAACTTTCCAAATTGGCTCAAAGTCGCCAAAATCTAAACATATATATGTTTCAGGACAGTGAGAATGTCAAGTCTGATCGAATAAAATTTTTTTGGATCTAGTGTAGCCCGCCGGAAATAATGAAACCTAACGGAAATTCCTGATTCGCGTCCCTTCCCGTGTGGCGTACTTGCCTGCAAGCGCTCGGCCCGCGCATTCCGGAAAGCGTCTGCAAGCAGACACGCCACAGTACCCTCCCGTCGCTGAGAAACCTCCTCTTCCCCCTGTGACATAGGTTACAATCCGCTTGGCGGGCTCCAGTTTGAGCGGGAACACCACTAGCAGCCTGTCGGCGAAGCCCGACAGACTCCTAGCCTGAAAGCTACTCGGTTTAGGATTCTTTCTCTTTCTGTTGACTATCGACGTAGCGGAGCGGAGATGGCGGTTAGCGCGAATGGCACTCATATAAGGCGAGTTGTCGGAATAGGTGTAGTCCCGGCGGGCCGGGAGCGCTTCCTCTGATGACTGGAAAAATCTCACAAGGCACCAAGGCACGAAGGTTTTCTTTGTGTGCTTTGCGCCTCCGTGAGAGAAAAAGGATCTTTGGGTTTTTGCCTACGCCCCAGTCGATGCCTTTGCAGGCGTTGCCACGACGTTGGCTCTTAACCGTGCCATTCAGTTTAGACTGGATCGAGCCACGGAAAAGGCCGCACCGTTTTAACCGTGCGGCCTTTTCCGTGGCGGTTTCTGAATTGAGTTAAGGCGAGAGACCCGCCGGATTAATGCCTTGCCATGCGCCGCCGGATTAAGACCGCACCGAAGGCGAGGATACCGCCGAGCAAAGCGTAGGTGCGGGGTTCCGGAACCACGGCGAAGTTGTCAAACTGTGTACCGCCGCTCGACCAGGATGTGAAGTTGTTGACCGATGCGCGTATGTCGGCAAAGGCAGCGGTTTCCGGCACCGCGATGTTCTCCTGGCTGAAGGATTGCCATACGTCGATCAGGTTGGGATCTCCGTTTCCGGCCTCGCCGATAAAAATGTTCTGCTCTCCTTGAAAGTCAGTGCCTCCCTCGTCGGACCAAAAACGCAGGTCGACCCGGATTGCGTCTCCCGTGGCAACGGTTTCAAGGAATTTAAAATTGAAGGAGAAGTCGACCGTCTCGGCCGCCCCGAGGGAGAATGTGGCGCTGCGGAAGTCGGCGTTGCCGTCGGCCGTATCGGTGGCGCCCAGATCAAATGTTCCCGTGTTTTCAATGAAGCCGCCGCCATCGGTGGCTTCGGCCCATGAGTTGACGTTGCTGCCGAAGAACCATTCGGCTCCGGCCGATTCGAATTGCGCGGAGTCCGCGGTGGGATTTGCCGGCCCGAGCAGCGTCTGAGCGGCGGCGGCGGAAGCGCCGCAAAAAGCGGCCATTAAGAGAGTGGTGCAGAGTCGGGTGGGTGTGTTCATGCTGGTACCTGCTTTTTTTTATTGGTTTCGCGGAAGGCGAAATATTTATACTAAGTTCTTGTTTCTATACCAACATGGTCGCTTGTCGGTCAAGTTTTTTTTCGAAGCCTTTCATTCTCAGTCTACGAAGGGGTGAAGCCGGCAGTAATCTTCCTGCAAGGGAAAAGGTCTTTGGCTCGTTCAAGACAAGAATGCGTGACGGAATAACATTGCGGTAAAATAACGCCCATGGAGGTGGTGGAACGCGGATAATGGGCGCTAAATGGGCGCTTAAAGAGGCAGTGGATTCGAGAGTTTTAATTATATATATCGATTTTCCTCGACAGGTTTCGATAGAGGGACCTATTGTGATTGATCATGTTAATCCTGGTGGCGCAATCCCACCGTGGCTCTCTTGATTCCCCGGGGGGGGGCTCAACTGTGAAGCGCCAGGTCTGCGAAAACACTGCTGACACACGAAGGTCTGTTTAATGAGGAGCTATTTAATTCCAGTTCTCGCGTCCGTCGTGGCGGCGTCCGCGGGCCATGCCGGCACGGCCGATCTGTTCAATTCGGATTTCCATCCGGGAGACGTGGTTTACGATCCGCAAAGTTATGCCCCGTTATGGGATCCGGTTTCGCATTGGGAATGGTCGGCGGGCGAATATCCGCAAGTGATCTGGCAGTATGACCCCTCGCGTGCGCCGGAAGGCGGCAACGGTTATTTCAAGGAAGTGGTGCGGGAGAGCGATGATCCGACGGGCAATTTCTCTTCCTACGGTTTTTCCACATCGTCCTTCCGCGGAGAGGAAATCGCGGTCAGCTTCGATCTGAAGATCGGCACGGATCCGGGAGCCAATGGCGGAGAAAACGAGGGACACCTCCAACTCCGGTTTTTGCACCTTCCCGATCCGGAAGCTCCCCTGCCCGTGCAGGAAAGTTGGCAAACGCTGTTTCTGGATGGCGTCCTGATCGGAAATAACGGCGTGGCGGGCGGATCCAATGATCTGGCCGATTTGGAGGTGTCCGGACCGGACGCGAACGGCTGGGTCACCGTGTCGGGAACGCTGACCGTGAACCCCGAGGCTGAAGGCGGCCGAGTTTTTTTCGCCCATCATGATGCGCCGCGGTTCACCGGCAGTTTCGGCATCGACAATGTCGCGGTGACCGGGCCGGGCGCCGGCCCTCGGCCGTGGGGTCTTGAGATCGGGCGGGCCGTTGAGATCCGGTTTTTCGGGAAGGCGGGCAGGAGTTACCGCGTGGAGTCGTCGGAAGATTTTGTCCGCTGGAGAAGGGAGGGGGAAGCAATCGAAGGACGCGGCGAAGTGGAGAGGCGCGTGGTCCCGGCTTCGGCGGCGGCCGATCGCACGTTCCGGGTGGTGGAGGAGTGAGGCGTCTTCGCGGACGACCCATTGATTCGAAAACAGGCAACGACTTTATGACGATGATACGATTCCAGACTTTTGTTTTGACAACCGCGGCGACCTTTCAGGCTTTCCTCTTGTGGCACGCTCCGTCGAGCGTTCTCGGGGCGGAGGAGACTCCGCATTTTCCCTATTATCCGGTCATTGAGGCACCCGGGCATTTGCATGTGATCGACCGGGCGGATATGAACACCGACGAATACCTGATGGTCATCTCGCTGCAGGGGGTTCTGGCGCAGGAGCAACCGAGGATTTACATCACCAATTCCGGTGTCCAGCCGGCTTACGATTACTGGCTGGATAAGATGGTCGCGGAGTATGGAGTGACGACGGAATCTCATTCCGACGCGATCGGCTTGCTCGAGACGTTCAAGAACGAAGTCGAGGGTTACATTCTGGCGAGGAGAACCGACCCCGACCCCGATATTCCCGGTCACCCGGAGCTCAACATGGCGACCTCGCTGGCGGGGATCAAGCAGGCGATCGTTGTGACCCGGGAGTTGCAGCCCGAGGTTAATGCCCTCGGGCTGGATATGATCAAGAACGTGGGCCGGTTCATGGAGCCCGGTTCGGAGTTCGACGACTACAAGGACGAGTACAACAACAATATCCTGTTTACGGCGGAGAATTTCATTATCGAAATGAGGGATCTGGTCATTGCGACGCGGGGAATGATCCATCACGAGACCGAACATGTGGAGGGCGATTTTTTCGATGAAACCGAAGTTTACGAATGGGTGGCGGACGATTCGCCGCACATGGGTTGGGGCGGGGTCAATAAGCCCGCGGAGGAGGATTACGTGGGCGACCCCGGCCGCCACGGTCTGTTTACCGTTCCGGCCAACTGGATGATGAACTTGTCGACGCTTCTCGGCTTGCGGAAAGATCAGCTCGCCCAACAGAAGGTGCCGGCGAGATCCGGGGCCCCGGACGAAGCGCATTACCTGGCCATAATCATGAGCGACGGCGACAATACGTCCTTTGTCCTTCAGGGCATGGCCGACGACCCAAAGTATTTTGCCAGCCCGCATCGCGGGGATTTTCCCATGAACTGGACGATGCCCGCTACGTTGATCGACCTCGCCCCGGCCGCTCTGGAATGGTATTTCGAAAACGCCGGCGGCGATTATTTTGTCAGCGGCGGCTCCGGCGCCGGCTACATGTATCCCAGCGAATATCCCGATCTCCATAAGCATATGAGGCGGTTCAACGACTATGCCGGCCGAAGCGATTTTCCGTATGTGGGCATGCTCGATTTTCCCTCCATGGACCACCCGCGTTATCATCGTGTCGCCTCGGTCTATGCGCAGCAGCCGAACGTGAAAGGCGTGATTTCGGTCAACTTCTACAGTTACGCGGCGGATGCCGGGAAAATGGTTTTTGTCGGCGACACGCCGTTCGTGGCCATGAGGGAGAACCTGTGGGAAATGAATCAGGGCCAGATCGATCAGATGGTGCAACGGATCAACGGGTACTCGAAAAATCCCGCCGACCCCGGAGCCTACACCATCATGAACGTCCACGCCTGGAGCCACGATATGGCGGATGTCGCAGCTCTGGTGGAAAACCTCGATCCGCACGTGGAGGTGGTCACGATCAAGACTTTGTTCGAAAAGGTGAAGGAGAACGTCGATCCGGAACCTTATTCACTGCCCGAAGTTCACTTCGCCGAATTCTACGACGACATCTCGGGAGCCCAGAAAGAGGGCGAGATTATCGGGTTCATCGAGAGCGGCGATTACGTGGGCTACAGGAATGTCGATTTCTCATCGGAGAGTTTCAAAACCTTTTCCGTTCGGGCCTCTTCGGCGACGCAAGGCGGCGAAATTCACCTCCGGCTCGACGGTCCGGACGGCGAACTCGTCGGTGTTGTTGAAATCGATGGGACGGGCGGCTGGGGCGAGTGGCAGGTCATTTCCGCGGGAATCGCAGAGGTAGGCGGCGTGCGCGATCTTTACCTGACTTTCTCAGGGGACGACGGATTCCTCTTCAATCTCGATTGGTTTCGTATCGATGCAACGAAGGTGGTGGCCTATGAAACGGATCCGGGGGTCGAACTGGCTTTCTTCACGGAAGCGGGCACGGATTACGTGATTCAGGCGACCGAGAATTTGGGCGCCGGATCATGGTCGGATATCACAGGTCCGATTGCCGGTTCGAATGAGGTTGTTCGCCGTTTTTTCCCCTTCGAGGGGAGGCAACAGGAGTATTTTCGTGTCGTCGTGGATTGAACCCGCGAGCTTTGGCAGGCCGGACGCTCCGCAGCCAGTTTAAATAAGTCATTTTGAGGTACAAAAAAATAAAAAAATATTGACCAAGGGTATCTGTATATAATAAAATCCGATTTATATATAGAAATCCCATTTATATACTTTTCCATTTTTTCGGCGGCCGGGGCGACTATCACCGTCCTTGACGGCTCGAATGACGAAGAGCAAGAGCGCGCTATGAAACAAGAAAATCCGCAGTTATCCAGATTCGATCACCACTCTGAGCGGGAGAGAGTTTCGCCCCACGGTACGGCGCCCGGTGCCGCTCGTCCCGGGGCGGGCGCGGTTCGCGGTTTCACCCTGATCGAGTTGCTGACGGTGATCGCGATTATCGGCATCTTGGCCTCGATTCTGGTACCCGTGGTTTCCTCGGTGCGCGAGACGGCTCGTCGTTCCGTGTGTTCAAGTAATTTACGGCAGATCGGCCTGGCGTTGCACCTATACGCATCGGATAATGACGAGCGCCTTCCCAGAAAAGAGGAACCGGGGAATTGGCCCTGGGACATGGACGCGGTTCTCATGGATGATCTCATCGAGATTGCCGGAGTCGAACGAGGCATCTTTTACTGTCCTTCGGGGGCCCCGAATATCGGCGATGAGCGTTGGAGCACTTTCGCCCAGGTAGGCGCCGACGGCCGGGCTTCCGGCGGCTTTCGCGTCACCAGTTATGTCCTTATGATCCCCGGAACCGCCAACCTTCCGGACCGTTATGTAAATAGGCGTGTCCAGGCGGATATTACCCACTTGCGCACGAGGGATTTGGTCGCCGAGCCCGATCTGGGAAGCACCAGCACGAATCGGCCCTTGGCGGTAGACGCGGTGTTTGAACGCGGAGGGAACTTCGCGGATATCGACCAGGGAGGAATTGAAAACCGCACGAATCACTTGGACGGAACGCACCCGGCCGGTGGAAATATTCTTTTCCTCGATGGGCACGTGCAGTGGCGTTCGTTCTCCGAAATGGGGCGCGGCGATGGCACCCAGGCTCGTTTTCAATCCGGCGGAGAGAGCTGGTGGTGGTGAGACCGGGCGTGGCATTTTTTGGGCGGCGATCGAAACCGTGAGGCGCGAGCTCCGCTCCAATAAAACAAGAAACACCAATAAATACCAAAAACCGTATCGCTTATGAAAATACTATTCTCAATTCTCGCGTCGGCCGCTTTCCTGCTCGCCGCTTCCATGTCGGCGCAGGGAGACCAACTGTTGTTCTCCTCGGACATGTCTCCCCCCGGTAACGCCGGGCCCGATTTCAACTCCGACGATATTCCTTTTGAGTGGTGGCCGGGATCGACCGGTGACGGCGTGGTCTGGATGCAGGACGCCGACCGTGTCAAACCGGGGAATGCCAACGACTACTTCATGCAAGGCACCCAGGGCTCCGAAGGCATTGGCAATGTCACGCTCCGCAGTCGATGGTTCAGTGATTTCGTGACGGATTTCGAGCCGTTTCAAGGGCAGCCTTACACCGTGACGTTCGATATCGCTGTCAGTGCCGGCGCCACGGGTCGCATTGACTTCCGTGTCGATCAACACGGCATCGGCGTCAACAGCGGCATCATTTACAACGACGGGTTTCAGGATCTCGGGACCGAATGGAACGGGTCGGCAAGCAGCTCCTCGGCGGGCACTTCAACGGCCGGCGATGAGTGGATCACCGTAACCTTGGATGGGGTCTTCAGCGAAGATTTGTCGAATCTGGATATCTTCTTTGAGCCTTGGCAGTTCGGCGGCGGCACGGGTGATAATGCGGCCCATTTTGCAGGCAGCTACTCCGTGGATAATGTCGAATTCACCGCGGTTCCCGAGCCGAGCACCTATGCTATGATCGCCGGTTTTATCGCTCTGGGCGGTTGTCTCCTGCGTCGCCGGTTTCGCCGGAACGTGTAACAATTGTCTTAACCCAGTTTGGGGGCGGCGCCGCCACGGCGCTGCCCCATTCCTCCCCCGGTTGAGGACCCTCCTTTTTTCTTCTCCGATCATCGAGAACCGCTTTCCCGCCATGCCGCGCGCGATCCTTCGCATTTCGAATTACCGCCTTTAACTTTTTCCCGAGCCTGTTTCAGCCCCCGTCCGAAAGGCTCGCTTCACTCGAAACCTGAAACCCAGTTGACAACCAAACTTATGAGAAAAACGCCAAGCTCTTTCTTCGCGACCGGTTCCATTCTGCTGATCGCTTTGGCGCCCGCCGCCTTCGCGCAGAACGGGACGTTACTCTTCGAATCGGACTTCGGTCCGACCACCGAGCAGCCGCACGACCCGCAGGTTTATGCTCCCGGGTGGGATCCCGACGCGCCCGGCGGTTGGTCCGGAGGCGAGTATCCCCACGTTATCTGGCAGAACGATTCCGGCCGGGCATCGCCCGCGACGACGAACGGTTACTGGAAAGAACTGGTGCGTGATCCCCAGGAGGCAGACACCGGGGAGATCGGATTCACCACGGAGCAATTTTCAGTCGCGAACCATCGGGGTGAGGTGTTGATCATCAGCTTCGACTTCAAGGTTGGGACCGATTCGAACGTCAACAACGGGAATGTGGATGGCCGGTTTGACTTTCGCTTTATCGAAGGCCAGGGGGATCAGGACGGCGGGATCGCCCATGAGATAACCTTGATCGACGGCGGTCAATTAATCACCAACGAAGAATCTCCGGGAGGGTCGACGCAGTTCGACTGGGAGGTCACCGACCTCGGCGACGGCTGGGTCAATATTGAGCTCACCTCGCGGACTATCGGTGAAAACAGCGACTTCGCCCGTATATGGATTGCGCCGTGGACCCAGCAAGTGGGCTGGCCCGGTCATTTCGCGGGCAGCGTCGGAATCGACAATCTTGTAGTGCTTTCGGGAGGGCTGCCGCCCGAGCCTCCGGAAAGGACGGGGATCAGCATGTCTTTTTTCGATTCCGACTTCGCTCCCACGGAAGCGATGCCTCACAACGTGGAGGTCTTTAGCGACGACGATCCCGGCGATCCGGAGTGGGTCTATCCTGTGGGATGGGGTGGGGCGTTCGGCCAGGCATCAGCCAACTACCCGCAAGCGGCTTGGCGGCATGAACCCGATTGGGCATCGGAAGTGAGCAATGGCTATTTCCTGGAAGGGCGTCGTCCGTCCGGCGACAGTTCGTTTGGCTACATTCGTTCAACGGGTCTTTCGCAGACCAGCAGCCCGCTGATTATTGAGTTCGATTTCAAGCTTGGCGCGGATTCCGGCTTCAACAACGGGGAGAGCCTCGGACGACTCGACTTTCGCGTGATGCATTGGGCGCCGGGATGGGAGTCGATCAGCATGATCCTCGCCGACCAGGGCGTCGTCCGGGGTGAAGAGGGTACCGAGGGCTGGGAAGCTTCGGGCGCTTTCGAGGAAATTGAGATTTCCGAGCCCGATGCCAACGGCTGGAGGACCTACACTTTGCGGGTGGAAGGGGGATTGATGCGCAACCAGGATGATTTTTTGATTTGGTTTGCGCCCTGGACGTTCGGCGACGCGAATGCGGCCGCCGGGCACTTCGAGGGCAGCTTCGGCATCGACAATTTTTCCATTCGCTCGGAGCTGCCTACCGGCGTGCCGTTGGACATCGCCTTGGCGACCGAGGTCGAGTTCTTCGGGGAATCCGGGCGCCTCTATATGATCGAAGCCCGTGAACCGGGCGGGGAGTGGGAGCCGGTGACCGATATCATTCCCGGGTTGGGCCAGCCGGTGTTTCGCATCTTTAGCACAAAGGACGCGCCGGATACCGAGTTCCGGGTGGTTTCCGACGGCGGCGGCGAGTGACACGGGTTTGCCGCGACGAATGTACTGAAATAAATAGAATAGAAAAACACAGCAAGAAAGCGACCTATGAAAAAAACAAACTCGGTCTTCACTGCAGGGACCTTCCTGCTTTTCTGCGCGGCGGCGATCAACGCGCAAGGTCAAATCTTGTACTCGTCCGACTTTGCTCCGGATAACGGGCATGACTCGACCGCCTACGCGCCCGGCTGGAATCCGGGCGCTCACTGGGAGTGGTCCTCCGGCGAATACCCTCATGTCGTCTGGCGGAATGATCCGGCGCGCGCGGTCGGCGGCAGCAACGGCTTCTTTAAGGAAGGTTTGCGAGATCAAGCGATGGTGGACGCCGGGGGGACGCACGGAGAGATCGGGTTTACTACGGAGGACTTTTCCATCAATGGCCTTGCGGGCGAGGCGTTCACTGTGAGCTTCGATTTCAAGATCAACAGTGATCCGAGCGTCAACAACGGCGAGAGCCAGGGTATTCTCCAGCTTCGTTTTCGGGAGCTCGACGCCGAAGGCGCCAACTTCCCTATCAATGAATTTCACCAGAATTTGTTTGATAAGGGAAATGTCATTGGAAATGGAATCGGCCCTATTGAGGGCTTCACGATGTCGGTTGAACAACTCGACGATGACTGGCTCAGCATATCCCTTACGGGAGCGTTTACGGAAAATACGACCTTTGCCAACGTGGGTTTCGCACCATGGAGCTTTGGAGATCCCGATAATCCCGATCATTTCATGGGCAGCTACGCCGTTGACAATGTTACTGTCGTTCCCGAGCCGAGCACCTACGCGATGATCGCCGGGTTACTTGCTTTGGGCGGTTGCTTTCTCCGTCGTCGCTTCAAGCGACCCGACTAAGAAATCACGATTTTTATACCGGCGGGCTTGGACGGTTAGCGATGACAACAAAGGTGGCCCGGCAGCGATTTCGTTTTGAACCATTGCGAGGGCGACGGAGGCTGGGGTCGGTCGGTGTCGCTACCGCCCGCGAGGGCGTTTGTCGCGAGCGGATCAATCCTGCGCGAGGCGGAACTTCCGGCGAGGTTCGGATCGTTTCCGATGCCCCAACGAAACAATGGCGGAGGAGTGCCGGGACGGCGTGAGAGGATTTTGAAGCCACCAATATTATGATAAAGACAGGAATAGTAATTATGATCGCAGGTTTGACCGTTTCCGCGGCTCTTGCAGGGGAATTCCACGTTTCCAAGAGCGGCGACGACGCCAACCCCGGTTCCGCCGCCGAACCGTTCAAGACCATCGGCGCGGCCGCGCGGGTCGCCCAGTCCGGAGATGTGATCACGGTTCATGAGGGAACCTACCGCGAACGGGTCAACCCGCCGCGGGGCGGGACCTCGGACGAGGAACGGATCGTTTATCGCGCCGCTCCGGGCGAGGAGGTCGTCATCAAAGGCTCCGAAAGGGTCAACGGCTGGGAAAAAGTGCAAAACGACACTTGGAAACTGACGCTTCCGAACGAGTTTTTCGGAGATTTCAACCCGTACGCCGATCTCATCTCCGGCGACTGGTTCGACCGGCGAGGCCGCGACCACCACACCGGCGCCGTGTACTTGAACGGTCACTGGCTGACCGAGGCGGCGGAGTTTGCGGATGTTCTGGAACCGGTGAGAGCAGAGCCGATTTGGGCGTATCCCAGGCCTTCCGATTTTCTTTTGAATCTTGCGTGGCTTTCCGTGGGAGAGGGGGACCGAATTGCCGGGGCCGATTTTTCGGCCGCGCGGGGCATTCAGACCGAGGCCCTGTCGGAACTGGGCGAAGGGGTGGCCTATATCAACCACGGCGACTGGGTGCGCTATGATCGATTGGACTTCGGGGAACGGACCGAGCGGATGCGATTCGGCGCCGCCTCGGCGACGCAGGGCGGGGTGATCGAGATTCGTCTCAATTCGCCGGACGGTGAACTGCTGGGGAGCGTTACGGTGCCGCACACGGGCAGTTGGCATTTGTTCGAAGACTACTCCGCGGAGATTCCGCCCACCAGCGGACCGAAGGACGTGTATCTTGTGTTCAAGAGCGCCGACGTCGAGCCGGTGAGAAATCCGTTGTGGCTACCCGGAGCCAACCCCGCCGATGCGGCTCTGTGGTACGCCGAGGTTCATGAGGCAGAGACCACCATCTGGGCCCAGTTCAAGGATGTGGATCCCAACGAGGCCGATGTCGAAATCAATGTCCGCCAGACGGTGTTCTATCCGGAGGAACCGGGGAGGAATTACATCACCGTGCGCGGCTTTACGATGAGGCACGCCGCCACGCCGTGGGCGCCGCCGACCGCCGAGCAGATCGGTTTGCTCGGCACCCACTGGAGCAAGGGGTGGATCATCGAGGACAACGACATCAGCTACTCGACCTGCACCGGCATCACCCTGGGTAAACACGGGGACGAGTACGACAACACTTCGGCGGATACCGCCGAGGGTTATGTGGAAACCATCCGCCGGGCGCGGGACAACCACGGCTGGTCGAAGGAGAACATCGGCCATCACATCGTGCGCAACAACCGAATCTCCCACTGCGAACAGGCGGGGCTCGTGGGAAGCCTGGGCCCGATTTTCAGCACGATCGAAGACAACGTCATCCACGACATTCACGTGCGCCAGTTGTTTTCGGGAGCCGAAATGGCCGGCATCAAGCTGCACGCCCCGATCGATACGCTGATCGCCCGCAACCACATCTACCGCGCCGCACGGGGCATGTGGCTCGACTGGATGACCCAGGGAACGCGCGTGACCGGGAACCTGTTCCACGATAACGACGTGTTCGAAGACCTTTTTATCGAGGTCAACCACGGTCCCTACGTGGTGGACAACAACATCCTGCTTTCTCGCAACACGCTTTACGACAACTCGCAAGGGGGCGCTTACGTCCACAATCTGTTCGCCGGGGGAATCTTTCGCAGCGCCGAGTTCAACCGCGAGACGCCCTACCACGAACCGCACTCCACCGTAATCGTCGGCTTGCACAATATTCAGAACGGCGACAACCGTTTCTATAATAATATCTTCGCCGGGGGCGAGGGACTGGCCTCGTACGACCATGCGATTCTCGAAGTGTGGATGGGCGGCAACGTATTCCTGAATGGCGCACAACCCGCCGAAGCGGAAACGGACCCTCTGGTGCTGCCGGAATTCGATCCCGCCATTAAAGTTAGACGCGGGGAAGGCGAGACGTTCCTGACCATGGCGCTTCCTGCCGCGATCGCGGAGATGGAAACCAAACTTGTTACCACGGATAGGCTGGGCCGGGCCGTGATACCGGATCTTCCCTATCGGAACTACGACGGCAGTCCGTTGAGGGTGGACAGCGACTACTTCGGCTCGAACCGGGATGAGGGCAAGCCCGCATCCGGGCCTTTCGAATGGCTCGAAGATTGGATTCCCGCGGATCCGGAGGCGGTCCCCGGCACGCTGCGCGAACACCGTGTGGATCCGTTGCAGTGAGGAGGAAATGCCACGTATGAGTACCGGGCACACCGAATTAATCTGTCCTGTTTTCGAGGATACGTGGATTCTCCGCGGAGAGGTGGGCGGGCGTCCCTTGCAGCTCACCCTCCTTCGCGGTTCCGAAGGACTGTTGCTCCTGGATACGGGGTGCGCCTCCGATGTCGAGGGGCTGATCGTGCCGGCATTCGAAGAACTGAAGCTTTCCCTGTCCGACTTGCGCTGGATCGTCAACACGCATTGCGACGTCGACCACCAGGGCGGCAACGCCGGCATGAAGGCGCGCGCGCCTTCGGCGATTCTGGCCTGCGGTGAAGCCGACCGGGAAACGATCGTTTCGCCCGAAGCCATCATGCGCCGTCGTTACGACGCCTATCGCGAAGCTCACGGAATATTTTACGGGGAGGAGGCCCGGCAGTGGATCCTGAAGGAATCCGGCGCGGAACAGCCGCCCGACCTGACTTTTGCCGGGGGTGAGCGACTGAGGCTCGGCGAGGGCCGGGAGTTGGAGATCGTTCCGCTTCCCGGGCATTCCCACGGGCACCTCGGCGTTTACGACCGCGCCAACCGGGCTCTCTTTGCCGGAGACGCGCTTCATGGATCGGTGTATCACGGGTTGGACGGCTCCGAAGCGCTCTGCCCGACCTACCTTTACGTGCCGGAGTACCTGCGGACGGCGGATTTCGTCCGCGAACTGCCCCTCGAAATCTACGTCGGGTGTCACTGGCCGGTGTTGCGCGGGCGCTCGGCGATCGTGGAGTTCTGCGATGCGAGCCGCGCTTTCGTGGTGAACGCCGAGGGGTCGATTCTCGAGGCCCTCGAAGCGGAGCCGGACGGCCTGACGTTGCGCGAACTCTGCGAGCGATGCGGTCCGCGACTGGGCAACTGGCCGGATGCGGTTCACACCGAACTGGTCTTCGCGTTCAACGGCCACATGGAGGATTTGCAACAGCGAGGGCTGGCGGAGCCCGTGGCGGGCACAAGTCCCGTCCGCTACCGGAGCGCGCAAGCATGAGCCGGGAGACGTCGCAATTCCGCAAATCCGGCAATCTCCATCCGTTTTGCCTCCCATGAAGATCTCCCGCATCAGAACCGTCGTCGTCAACGCCGAGATGCGCAACTGGGTCTTTGTCCGGGTCGAGACCGATCAGGCGGGGCTCTTTGGCTGGGGAGAGGCGTCGCTGGAGTGGAAGACTCAGGCGGTGGTGGGGGCTGTCGAAGATTTCGCTCCGATGGTGATCGGGGAGGATCCGCTCCGCATCGAGCATCTCTATCAGAAGATGTACCGTCAGAGTTTCTGGCGGATGGGCGTGATCGGGATGAGCGCGATCTCCGCCATCGAGCAGGCGTTGTGGGACATCAAGGGCAAGCACCTGAACGTTCCGGTCTATGAACTGCTCGGGGGGCGTGTCCGGGACAAGGTGCGGATGTACACGCACCTCGGAGGCGGAAATATGAAGGCGGTGTACGAAACCTTCGAACCCGGGCCGTTGATCGATCTGGCCCGGGAAGTCGTCGAGGGCGGCTATTCGGCCGTCAAGGTGGTTTTTGTTCCGTATTCGGAACCGCTCGAAGGGGTCGCCACGGTGAAACGGTTCGCAGCGATGTTTGCCAAACTCCGGGAAGCGGTCGGGGATGAAATCGACATCATGGTCGATTTTCACGGACGCACCTATCCGGCGATGGCGGTCCGGTATATCAACGCGATCGAGGAATACGGGCCGTACTTTTGCGAGGAGCCCTGTCCGCCGGAGAACATGGCGGCGACCCTGGAGGTGCGGCAGAGCACGCGGGTGCCGATCGCCGTCGGCGAGCGCCTGGTGGGACGGGCGCAATTCGTCCCTTATTTCGAAAACCGGGCCTGCCATGTCATCCAGCCCGACCTCTGTCACTGCGGCGGCCTGCTCGAAGCAAAAAAAATTGCGGCCATGGCCGAGGTGTATCAGATGGGCGTCGCTCCCCACAATCCCCTCGGACCCGTGGCGAACGCGGCGGCGTTGCACTTCGCCCTTTCGACGCCCAATTTTCTGATCCAGGAGGACATGCTGACCGATGTGCCCTGGCGCTGGGACGTGGTGAAGAGTTATCTGGAAACCAAGGAAGGGTATTGGCTGCCTTGCGACAGACCCGGACTCGGGATCGAAGTGGACGAGGCGGCGGCCGCCAGGCACCCTTTTAAACAAGAGGTCATGCACTCGACCACCATTCGGGCGAAAGACGGCGCCATTCTGGATTGGTGAAGGAAGGCTTTGATATGAATAGTGAATTGTTGCAGGGAAGGACCGCGATCGTTACCGGCGCCGGGGATGGCATCGGGCGCGGGATCGCCGTGGCGTTGGCCGAGGCGGGAGCGAATGTCGGCGTTTGCGCCCGCAGCGAGGCGGGAGTGAAGGAAACGGCGCGCCGCGTCGAGGCGGCCGGCCGGCGGGCGTATTGGGAAAACTTTGACATCCGGGTGGTCGGGAACATCCGCTCGTTCACCGAGAGAACGGAGAAGGACCTCGGTCCGATCTCGATTCTCGTCAACAATGCGGCGGTGATGCCGGTGGTCGCGATCGAGGAAATGAGTGAGGAGGCGTTCGATGAATGCGTCGGGGCGAAATTCAAATCCGCCGTGTTTTTTTCCAAGTATTGCACGCCTTCCATGAAACGCGCGGGGGGCGGTTCGATTATCCACATGGCCAGCGTGACCGGCAATGTGGGCTTCGCGCGCCACGCCGTTTACGGCGCGTGCAACGCTGCCTTGATGGGTTTGGCCCGCGGTCAGGCGATGGAACTGGCTCCCTTCGGGATCCGCGCCAATTCCGTGTCGCCCGGGACGGTGGATTCCCCCATGCTGCGCCGCTATATCGCCGAGAGCGGCCAGGACCCGGAGAAGCTGAAGGCGGCGTTCGACGCCAATCATCCCCGGGGAAAGGTGGGCAGCGTCGAAGAGGTCGCCGCCGTCTTTGTTTTTCTGGCGAGCGACCTGTCCGCGAATATCACCGGGACGGACATTCGTTGCGACGGAGGATTCTCTGTCAAGGGGGGGCAGGCGAAAGTCGAGGACTGAGTGCTCCTACAGGAACCTCGGGAGACTTAATCCCAGCTATCCATTGAAATCATGCACGAAACAAATCCTGAAACAACCCGATCCGAGCTCCCGTTCGGTGACAAGGTGCTGCGCATCGTCTTACTGTCCCTCATTGCCGCGCTGGGCGGATTCCTTTTCGGTTTCGACAGCGGTGTGATCAACGGAACGGTGGGCGGCTTGCAGGAGGCGTTCGACTCCGATGCGGTCGGTACCGGCTTCAACGTCTCGTCCATGCTGCTCGGATGCATGGTCGGCGTCTTTCTGGCCGGAGTGCTTGCCGACCGTTTCGGGCGCAAGCCGGTAATGATCGGCGCGGCCCTCATTTTCGTCGTCAGCGCCTGGGGTTCGGGGATTGCGGGCATCTCGGCGACGTTTGTTTTTTATCGGGTGCTCGGCGGTTTCGCAGTAGGCGCCGCCAGCGTGCTCGCTCCGGCGTATATCGCCGAGATCGCCCCGGCGCGTATTCGCGGCCGATTGGCCTGCCTGCAGCAGTTGATGATCGTGATCGGATTGTTCTCGGCGTTCTTCAGCAACTACCTCATCGCCGGTTTGGCGGGGGGCGCCTCCGAAGAGCTGTGGGCGGGGTTCGACGCGTGGCGGTGGATGTACTGGGTTGAGATCGGGCCGGCGGCGATTTTCTTTGTCCTGCTGCTCTTTGTCCCGGAATCGCCCCGCTACCTGGTTGCGGCCGGGCGCATGGAGCGGGCGAGGGAGGTCCTGGAAAGCATTTCATCCCGGCGGCACGCCGAGGAGAAGGTGAAGGAAATCTACGCTACGGTTCTCCATGAGCGGAAGCCGAGGATGACCGATCTCCTCACGGAGGGCACCCGGCGCGTGCATCCGATTGTTTGGGCGGGTGTCGCCCTTGCCGCCCTACAGCAATTGACGGGCATCAATGTTGTCTTCTACTACGGCGCGGTGCTCTGGCAGGCCGCTGGATTCACCGAGGCCGCCGCACTCCTGAGCAATGTTATTACAGGCGCGGTCAATATCGTGTTCACCTGTGTCGCCATCGCGCTGGTCGACCGGCTTGGACGAAAGCCGTTGCTCATGACGGGCGCTATCGGGCAGGCTGCGACCCTCGGGCTCCTGGCGCTCGTGTTCGGCACCGCCGCGGCGGGTGAAGCGGGCGCTCTTGAGCTGTCACGGGCCGCCGGGGTCACGGCCCTGGTGGCGGCCAACGGTTATATTGCTTTCTTCGCCCTGACTTGGGGTCCGGTGGTCTGGGTGATGCTGGGAGAGATGTTTCCCAACAAGTTCCGCGGCGTGGCTCTCGCCGTGTGCGGGATCGTGCTCTGGGGCAGCAATTTTGTTGTCACAATGACCTTTCCCCTGCTGCTCGATTCAGTGGGGCTCGGAGTCGCCTACGGACTCTACGCATTTGCCGGGATCGTTGCCTTTGTTTTTGTGAAAAAGTTTATCCGCGAAACAAAAGGGAAAACCCTTGAAGAGTTGTCGCGCGGCAACGAGGTCCGTGAACGTGAGTCAGGGAAATCTTGAATGGATTTTTTCAGGAAACGGTAATCGTTCTTGTCTTGAATCGATATATATGATTGTTTAATGTTTATTATCGTCAGCGATGAATTTGTTTAACTCCCGAAGGGCGTTTTGACGATTCATTGGCCGCGTGGTGCGAAAACCAGACAGTAAGGGAATCACTATTATGACCGAAAAGATGCCGAACTTCAAATCCGTAAACCGTCGCCAATTCATCAAGCGTGCGGCGGTGGGAATAACCCTTCCTCTTATTCTGCCGCGTACGGTTTTCGGCGCTAACTCGAAAATCAACCTGGCCTGGATCGGTGCGGGGGACCTGGGGTCGGTGCATTTGCGCCATCTCGATCTTAACCTGATCAATCTGGTCGCTGTGGCCGACGCGGACACCAGCCGGCCGCCACAGGAGGTGCGGGAGCGTTTTTCCGGGGTAAAGTATTACCAGGACTTCCGAAAGATGATGGAGGAGTTGGGCGACAAAATCGACGCGGTCGGCATCGCCACTCATGATCGCATGCATTTTCCTGCGGCTTACATGGCGCTCTCGATGGGGAAACATGTTTTTGTGGAAAAGCCGATGGTTCATTCCGTGTGGGAAGCGCGCACGTTGATGAACTTGGCTCGGGAAAAAGGAGTGAAGACTCAGATGGGAAATCAGGGGCATGGCACCGAAGGCATTCGGCTGGTCAAGGAATGGTATCAGGCGGGCTTGATCGGCGATGTCCGGGAAGTGGTTTCGTGGACCAACCGGCCGGCCGAAGGGGTCGGGTTTCGTTCCGGGTCGCCGAGACAGTATCCGGATCCAGAGGAGATTCCGGAGACTTTGGATTGGGATCAGTGGCTTGGCCCTGTTACAAAGGATATCGGATTCAGCCGGGCCTTTCATCCGTTTTTCTGGCGTGGATGGTGGGAGTTCGGTTGCGGTGGATTGGGGGATATCGGTTGCCACACCCTGGACACGCCGTTCTGGGCGATGGACCTGACGTCGCCGACGCGTATCGATATCGATATGCTGGAGGAGCCCAACCCCATTCACACCGTCGAGGGTTCCGTCGTCAGTTACAATTTCGAAGTCCCGGGTGGAAAGCCTCCCGTGAAGATCAAGTGGTATGAAGGCCCCCGTTCGCCCGAACTGCCGGAGGGGTACGATTTGCCGCCAACCGGAAGGGACTACCACACGGAAGGCGGATTGGTGATGATCGGCGAAAAGGGAATTATCGCTCACCCGAACATGCGTCCGGATTCGCCGCGATTGTATCCCGATTCCCTCTGGGAGGAATTCCGAACCAATCCGGAGATGCGGCCGGAGCGGACTCTTCCCCGTATCCGCGGTGGAGTCGTGGATAATTTCTGGCATTGTATTCAAGAAGGGGGTACGCCCACGTCCAGTTTCGATTACGCCGCGCCATTGACCGAGACGATCCTGCTCGGCACACTTGCCATCCGTACCGGCAAGCCTATCGAGTTCGATGCCTCGAACATGCGCATTCTCAACAATGCCGAGGCCGATGCGTTGCTGAAAGTGGAAGCTCGCGAAGGCTGGGATACCGATAGCCTTTCCTGATACGTCCGTTAACGCTGGCCTTCGGTAGCGAATCTTTGGCTCGCCTGTCGGAGCCCTGGGCGAGGCCGATGCCGTCGAATATTCGACAGGAAAGGTGTCCGGGAGCGGAGTCGGATCGACGCTTTGGCAAGCTTGGCTGCAAAAAGTATTAGTATTCTTGCCCAAGCGTCATCGGTCTGAACCGGTTTGCTCTCGGCAGCGGACAGTACGGAGAGTGGTGCCGAAAGAATTTTACTGGTGGAATTAATCTTCGGTTGCAAAAATTGAAAAGATATATAATATATATAAAACTATTGATTATAAATCGTTTCCATCTGATATTAAGGAGCTTAAGGGAGTCTATATATTCTAGCACTCATTTTATCGCTTTAAGGGAATTTCATGCGCTACCAGCCCGAAGATTACGTGAATTTGTTCCAGGGGACCGACTCGAAGCCGGACTTTTCCGCCGGGAACACGTTGCCCTTGGTTTGCCGGCCCTTTCCGATGACTGCATGGACTTTGCAGACGGGGGAGGACCGATGGCCTTTTCGTTGGAATGATGCCAAGATTCAGGGAATTCGGGCGACTCATCAACCGAGCCCTTGGATAGGGGATTACGGTCACTTCACGCTGATGCCTCAGACCGGAGAGCCTCTGCTTGAAGGAACTTCCCGTTCGGCTTACTACAACAAGGCGCTGAGTGTGATGAGGCCTGAATATTTCCGGGTGACCTTGCCGCGTTACCGGGTGACGGTGGAGGGCTCGCCGACTGAGCGCTGTCTTCTCCTGCGGTTCGATTTCGGATCGGCCCCTACCGCGCGGATTGTGGTGGATTGCTTTGACCGGGGGGAATTGACGCGCGGGGATTCGTCGCGGCAGGTGCTGGGGCTTGCGCCCACCAAGCAGGGCGGGGCGGAGGGCTTGTTCGGGCTGCGTTTTTTTATGGAATTCAACGTGCCGGTGACGAAGACCGGATTCCGGCCCGCGCCCTCGCAGGCGCGCCGCTACCCTCATGGCTCCGCAGGCGCGATCGGGTATGTGGAGTTCGAGGTACCGGAAAGTGGTGTGGTGGAATGCCGTGTGGCGACCTCCTTTTTGGACCACGAGCAGGCGGCGGAGAATCTGCGGCGCGAGATCGGGGAACGTACTTTGGAGCAGGTCAGTGCGGAGGGAAAGGCGGAATGGAATCGCCGTCTGTCACGCGTCGCCATCGATACTCAAAGCGAAGAGGAGCGCTCCACGTTTTACTCCTGCCTGTACCGGACTCTGACCTTCCCGTTGAAGATGCACGAAACGGATTCCGCCGGACGGGAGGTCCATTACAGTCCCTACAGTGGCAGAAAGGAGCCGGGTAAGCTTTTTGCCGGGCATGGTTTCTGGGACACCTACCGGACGACCTATCCTCTATACGCGCTCCTGTATCCGGAGGATTGCCGGGAATTTCTGGAAGGTTGGATGAACAGCCGGCGTGAGGGCGGCTGGTTCCCCCGCTGGCCATCTCCGGGGTACAGTGTCTCCATGCAGAGCACCCACATCGACGCCGTGTTCGCGGATGCGTTTGTCAAGGGAATCGACGGGATCGATTGGGAGGAGGCCTATCGGGCTCTGCGGCACAACGCCTTCACCGATCCCGGCAGGGTGGACTGGGGGTACGGCCGACCCGGATTGAAGGATTATATAAAAGCAGGCTACCTGCCTGCGGACAAATACGGCTATTCGGTTTCGGCCACCTTGGACAATGCTTATTGCGACTTTTGCCTTTCGGTGATGGCCGAGCGTCTGGGACAGGTGCGAGACGCCGCGTTGCTGCGCGAACGTGCAAAGAATTACCGCAACATCTTTGATCCGAACACCGGATTCATGCGTGGACGCAACAAGGACGGCTCATGGTTGACGCCTTTCGATCCGTTTGACTGGGGAGGCCCTTATATGGAGGCCGGCGCCTGGCAGTCTTCATGGACGGTGCCGCACGATCCCGAAGGGCTGATTGCCCTTCATGGCGGCCCCGGCCCCCTGGTTGGGAAACTGGAAGAGATGCTGGCCACGGAGCCGTACTACAATATCGGCGGTTACGATTTCGAGATCCACGAAATGACGGAAATGGCTGCCGGTGGCGATAGAGGATTCGGCCAGTACGCGCATTCGAATCAACCGTCCCACCTGGCGCTCTACTACTTCGGCGCCGCCGGACGGCCGGATCTGACGGATTATTGGGTGCGAAGAATCTGTACGGAGCATTATCACTCGGGGCCGGCCGGATTTCCGGGAGATGAAGACAATGGCGAAATGTCGGCGTGGTACATTTTCAGCACGCTGGGGATTTTCCCGTTTTGCCCGGGCAAGCCGGAGTATGCCACGGTTACTCCCTTGTATAAGAGTTCGACCATCACCCTTCCCGACGGGATAGAACTCACGATCCGTCCGCAGAGTGAGGACGAGGCTCTGCTTGCCAACGGAGGGAAATCGTCGTATACCGTCAGTCACGAGCGGGTCCTCGAAGGCGGAGTTTTGTTCATTCCGTCCAGGCGTACGCACCAGGAGACCCCCGCCGGAAGCCGCGACATTGTTTTGAAGGGTGATTAGTGTTAGGGTTTGTGATTCAGTTTCGGTTTGGTACCCGGTTGTTTCTGCTGATTGGCTTACTGGTAAGCCTTGTTCCCGGAAGTTCGGCAGTGTTCGCCATCGCGTCATTCGAAGGCGATATATCCAGTGAGGAGGCTGATGTTCAAGCTATCGACCAGGGGCCGGGTTCCGGACGGTCGGCGGTGGGGAGGGGCATCCGGCCGGAGGCGGTGTATTCCTCCTCGGCACGGCCGGGAAGGGCGGCGGAGCTCGCTCTCGAACGGTCGCCGCGGGAGTATTGGCAGGCGGCGGAGGATGATCCGCACGCTTGGTGGCACGCGGATCTTGGGGAGCCGACGGAGATCCGGAGGGTGCGCTGGCACTGGCTGGAGCCGGCGGCGGTGAGCGACTTTGTCGTCGAGGTATCGACGGACGCGGTGCGGTGGTATCCTGTGGAGGCTGTGGCGGATGAGGAAGGGGTGCGGGGGGAGTTGTTTGAAACCAACCGGCGTTATCTTCGGGTGCGCGTGGTGGAGGCTTCGGACCCCGGCCGAGTCGGGTTGCGGAATCTTGCGGTTTACGGTTGGAGAAGTGAGCCGATGCCGCGTTTTCCGGAGGGGCCGGAAACGCTGGGATGGGCTCGGCCATTGATCCCGTTACTTCCATACCGACTGCCGGGGGTGGATAACCCGGTAGTCTCCTTGAATGGGGAATGGCATTACAGTGCCAGACCACCGGCGGGTTTCTGGCGTGACTCGGTCGAGCCGTCCGAATGGGCGACGGTTCCGGTGCCCGGGAATCTCCCTGTTTTGTTGGGGGTGGAAGTCATGGAGGTCGAGCAGGAGAACGGCGGTGGCTGGCTGCCTTCGCGGAATGTGGAGACGGCTTACAAGCGGAAGATTCTGATCCCCGAATCATTTGAAGGGAAAAGGGTGATGCTCCGTTTCGATTCAGCTTTTACGTTTGCGCGGGTTTGGGTGAACGGAAGGTTGTTGCGCACTCACCGGGGAGGATTCACCCCGTTTTATGTGGATGCCACCGATGTGGTGGAGGCGGGCCGGGAGGCGTGGGTCACGGTAGGGCTGACCGCTGAGGCCCCTTTTGCCGAATACACCCATATTCGCGGAATGATCGCGGATGTCCACCTGGTGGCGATGGCGCAGGATTATCCCTCCAGGTTACAGGTTTTCACGGAATTCGATGACCAGTTTCTCAATGCCCGGTTGCGGATCGAGACCGGGGTTGTCTTCAATCAGGCCGAGGAGGCGGACCTTGTTTTGCGCCTGATGGACCGGGACGGGAATCCGGTCGACATCGGTGAGAGCCGGGTGCGGGTGACGGCGAGCGAGCCCGAGGCTGTGATCGAAAGAGAGATCTCCCGGCCCCGGCATTGGACAGCCGAGACCCCCTATCTCTACACCGTGCGAGCCGACCTGGAGATCGGGGGAGACGTGGTGCAGACCATCGAGCGGCGTTTTGGCTTTCGCGATGTCGAAGTCAGGGGAAACAAGTTTTATGTCAATGGAAAGCAAGTGAAGTTGCGGGGGGTGAACTGGCACCAGTCGCATCCTTTCCTGGGAATCGCGGTCAGCCGGGAGCATGACCTGGAGTCGCTGCGGATGTTGCGGGACGCCAACGTCAATCTCATCCGGACTTCTCACTGGCCGCAATTCGAACATATTCTGCAAGCGGCGGACGAGCTTGGGTTTTACGTGCTGCAGGAGAGCTCCGTGATGTTTGTCGGGTGGCCGGACCGGGGAGAAATGCTGGATGATCCCGACTACCTGGATTCTTTCATGGATCAGTTCGCCGACATGATGGAGTTGAGCCTTTCCCATCCGAGCGTGATCATCTGGTCGACCGCCAATGAGAGCAGGTGGGGTGAGAACATTCGGCACACCCAACGCTACGCCCATGCGATTGACCCCGACGCGCGGCCGACAATCTTCAGTTGGGGCCATCAGGCGCCCCCGGATGGCTATGAGATTTTTAGCCACCACTATCCGGGCCTCGGCGGAACCTACAGCCGGGCCGATTTTCCGGTCCTTTTTGACGAGTATGCCCACCCCTACACCCATAGTGACGCCTGGATCGATTTCGATCCTGCCTTCCGTGATTTCTACGGCGAATCTTTGCGTTATTTTTGGGACGCCATCTACCAGGCTGATGGAGGGCTCGGAGGGGCGATTTGGCATTCCCGGGACAAATTATTCTTTCGTCCCGACGGAGTCTGGAATGGATTTCTCGCGCGTTGGGGATTGCTCGACGTCTGGAATCGCCCGAAACCGGAACTGTACCATACCCGGGCGGCCTATTCTCCGGTTCGAATTGAAGAACGAATCCTGAACCCGGGAGAGACCAGATACGAGGTCGAGGTGGAGAATCGTTTTCATCACACGAACCTGAAGGACCTCACGATTACCTGGCGGAGCGGGGACGAGGAGGGTCGTTTGCCTGGCCCGGACATTGCTCCGATGACAAAGGGGAGCCTGCGTCTGCCCGAGAGAAACTGGGATGCCGGGGATCGTTTGAGGCTTGGTTTCCTGAAGGAAGAGGTGAGCGGGCGGGTCCGCGAAGTGTATCGTCATGAATTTGATGTCGGTCACCCCGTGGTGGCGTTCCGCGGCGATGCCGTTCCCCGGCCGGTTTTAATCGAAGAACCGGAGGAGATGATTGTTCGGGGAGAGGGATTCGAGCTTCGTTTCGACCGCTCCACCGGTCAGATCGCGCAATGGCGCCATGGTGATGAATTGGTCGTTATCGGCGGGCCTCATCTGAATCTTGGCTATGATGGGGGGCTGCCGGGAGGACCCGTGCCCGCGCCGGACGGTTGGCAACTGGACGAGATGCGGGCGCGTGAGGCCGGTGACCGGATCGAGATCCGGTCCACCGGCCGCTATCCGGGAGCGGAGGTCGAGTTTCGCATGTTGATCGATGGGGTCGGTGTCGTGGAGATTCTCTATGGGCTGAGCAACGTCGCAATAGGATACGACGCGGTGGGCGTTGCCTTCGATTTGGTGGGGTCGGCTGACCGATTGAGTTGGATTCGCCAGGGGCTTTGGAGTGCGTATCCGGAGAATCATGTCGGTCGAAATCGTGGTGTGGCGCACCGGCGGGCCTTGGGGGCCGAGGTTGAGGTCTATGGGCAATGGCCGCAGAGAGATTGGGCGGCGGACGAGAAGGATTTTCATTTGTATGGAAAAGATGATACGGCAGGAAGGGGGACCCGGGATTTCCGGGCGAGCCGTCCCGCGTTTGTCATTGCCGCTCTTTCCCTGGAGGATCGCGCTGTTGGTCTCCAGGCGGCGGGGACGAGAAGGGGGGCCGTCAAGGCCTCAGTCAATCCTGATCAGACTGTTCGCTTGAATCTGAACAGCGATTGGTCGCATCCGGGATTTACCGGATGGGGCGCCAATCCATATCGACGCGACTTCAACCTGCCGAACGGTTACACCCATCATGTCACCGTGCGCCTGTCTGAAGCCGCTTTGGAGGATGCGCTTCATTATGTATTTTCGGAAGAGATGGAGCAAGTCGCGTTGGCCGAACTTCATTTGACCGGCGGCCGGATCCGCGGCGAAACCAGCCCGGAGCGGCACTTCTACCGGGCGGTGGTCCAGGAGGATGAAGCCCGCCTCCACTTGAGGAGCATGGGGGAAGAGATCGATATTTACGTCAACGGACGGCGGTCGGGCACTGGGCGCGCGGACGTTTTGCTTGCGGCTTCCTCGAGGGCGTCCACGGTGCGGATCGAGCTCCGTCATCAGGATCAGCCGATATCGGAGAGTTATTTCCTGACGTTTCTTCGTTCGGACAACCTCGCGTTGGAGCGGATTGTGAAAGCGAGTGGTGCATTGAGTAATCATGGGCCGGAGATGCTGGTGGACGGAAACCTGTCGACCCAGTGGTCCGCGAGCAACACCGGCGAATGGAGCACGGCGTATTGTGATGAATGGGTCGTGGTCGACCTTGATGACGTCACCACGATCGGGCGCTGGGTGGTGCATCACGCAGAGGGCCAGGAGATCTACAGGACCCGGAATTTTCAGCTCGAATACAGTCGCGAAGACGCGGATGGCCCGTGGGAGATCGCGGATCAGGTGCGCGACAACCGGGAGGCGACGACGGATCGCCGGCTGGAGCGACCGGTAGAAGCGCGGTATGTGAGGTTGCGAGTAACAAAGAAAGCCGGTGAAGGGGCTCAATGGCCGGCGGTCAGAATAGCGCAGTTGAAGCTTTTCGCTCCATGATTGAACCAAAGGCCATCTTCGATCGATGGCAGTTTGTTCGTGAAACGGACGAGTGAAGGCCGGCCGGTTGCCACGGTAACGTGTGCCACGCGATGTCGCCTTTTTCGATCGCGCTTTCCATCCGTCGGCAGTCAGCCCCTTTCCTTTGCTCAATAAACTCACAGACCAGCCATGATCCGACGGTCCGCCGTGGTTCGGCGTTCGATCCAGGTACGAAACTTTGTTTGCGGATACCGAAGCGGTAAGCGAACAGTAAAAGCTATTGGCGCAACGGGCGGTTCTTTTGCCGGTGGTATTGGAGTCTTGAATCGGCGGAGAGGGAGGGATTGACTCGCGTTGCTAGGGGCTTCGCCCCAAACCTTCGGTTTGCCGTTGCGCTTCGCTTCACAAACCCCCTGCGGGGGTTCTCATCTCCTCCCTCTTGCCGCCGCCTCGGCGACTGCGTCTTGAATCAGGCGGAGAGGGAGGGATTCGAACCCCCGGACCCTTGCGGGTCAGCGGTTTTCAAGACCGCCGCGATCGGCCACTCTGCCACCTCTCCGTGGATATTTTGAAGGCCCGAAAGGTTGAACGGTAGGGCGGTTCGGGGGTCCGGGGCAAGTGAATATCTGCGGGGTCGGGGTTCTTTTTGTTGCCAGGTCGCGGGGGTGGGATATAGGGTGCCGGTAACGATGAATCCCTTGCTGGATCGGGGATTCCGCCAGACTCAACGACCGATGATGAAACAAAACCTCTTTGCTTTTCTTACCGCGGGAGCGGTTTTCTTTTGGGCCGGCTGCGGCGAGATGGGACAGATCGAACCGCCGGAGTCGGCCGAGGACGTGCGTATCGTCTACATCGCCAAGAATGTCGGCAATCCCTATTTTGAAGCCATTCACGCCGGCTTCGAGCAGGCGGCCCGGGAGTTGGGTTTCGAATTCACCACCACGGCTCCGGCCACTCCCGATGCGACGTCGCAGATTCCCTACATCCGCGAGCAACTGCAGCGCGGCGTTCATGTGATCACCATTACCCCAAATAGTACCGATGCCCTCAATCGCCAGTTTCAGCAGGCGCGGGACCGGGGAGCGGTGGTGCTTTCGGTGAACTCGGACATCACCGGCAGCGAGGCCTATCGCGATGGCGCGGTGCTGCCGATGGATTTTGATATTACCGGCGAGAGCCAGATTGAGCTGCTGGGATCCCTCATCGATTACGAGGGTCGTTTTGCCATTCTCAGTGCCACCACCGACGCGCCGGATCAGAACTACTGGATCCAGGGGATGCGCCGGGCGCTGGAGGATCCGAAGTACGCCGATATGGAGTTGGTGACCATAGTCTATGGCGACGACGAGCCGGAGAAGAGCCTGCGCGAGGCGGAGGGTTTGTTGACGCGCTTTCCCGATCTCCGCGGGATCATCGCCCCCACCACCGTCGGCCTTGATGCCGCGGCCCGCGCGGTGGAGAATGCCGGGCGGGCGCCCCAGGTGCAGGTGACGGGTCTCGGATTGCCAAGTCAGATGCGCCGTTATGTTCAAAACGGCACCGTGGAGGCGTTTGCCCTTTGGAGCCCGTACCGGGTGGGGTACGTTTCCGGTTACAAGGCCGTAGCTATGGCTCTCGGTGAGCTGGAGGCCGCTGAAGGCGCTGCCTTTTCCACTGAGGAATTCGGAGAGTTCGAGCTGCGGGGCAACGCCACGACCATCGCCGGCCCACCTTTGGTCTTTACTCTCGAAAACATCGGCGATTACGCGTTTTAGCGTACCCGGTAAAGCGGATTGTCACTTATTGTTGGAGCGCTGAACGGCGTTCCCTCAAGGACCGAAACTTTTGTGGCGTGGGTGGCCTGTCCCGACATGTTGGGGCTTGCGGATGCCTTTCGCATTACGAGGTTCGGGCGCTCGCAAGCGACCACGCTACGATTCTCAAAAGGCGTTTTCCGGCTCCTCCTTTCTGCTTTGCCGGTAAACGCTAACCGATCCCGAGCTTTGCCCGGATCGCCAGGGCTTTTTGCAGGGCTTCTTCGGGAGAGGGGTCGAGGACGCAGAAATGGCCCATTTTGCGACCGGGACGGGCCTCGGCTTTGCCGTAGAGGTGGAGTTTGGCCGCCGGTTCGTTCAGGACGGGGCTCCAGTCGGGATCGGAGTCGTCCCAGAGGTCGCCGAGCAGGTTGACCATCACTACCGGCGTCAGAAGGCGGGGGGATCCCAGGGGCAGTCCGCAAAGCGCGCGAACCTGTTGCTCGAACTGGTTGGTGACGCAGGCGTCGAAAGTGTAATGCCCCGAGTTGTGGGGGCGGGGCGCCAGCTCGTTGACCAGCAGCTTGCCGTCCGGGGGCAGGAAGAACTCGACGGCCAACAGGCCGCGAAGCCTGAAATCGGCGGCCAGGGCCAGCGCGATGGATTCCGCTTCGCGAAGGATCTTCGGGTCCACTCGCGCCGGGACTATGGAATAGTCGAGGATATGACGCGTATGCACGTTTTCCGCCGCGGGAAAACAGGCATATCCGGTTTCCGGAGCTCCGCCGCAGATAACGGACAACTCGCATTCGTGGGGTATCCATTTTTCCAGGACGGCTCGCGAGGCGGCGAAAGATTTCCAGAGGTCCTCGGGGGAAGGGGGGGCGTCCCCGATCTTGAGCTGCCCTTTGCCGTCGTAGCCGAAGGATGCGGTTTTGAGCACTGCCGGGACACCGGTTTCGGCGAGGCCGGCCCGCAAGCTTTCGGCGGAATCGACCACCGCGAACGGCGCCAGGGGATACCCCTTGCCTGAGAGGAAGGTTTTTTCCCTCTCCCGGTTCTGACAAATCAGCAGGACTTCCGGCGACGGATGGACGGGTCGCACCCGGGCCAGGGCCTGAAGGGAGGGCGCGGGAATGTTTTCGAATTCGAAGGTCACCGCTTCCACTCCTCGGGCGAAACGCTCCAGGGCGGCTTCATCGGTGAAAGCGGCGTTGATCTCCGACTCCGCAATCTGTCCCGCCGGCCCCCCGGGAGACGGATCGAAGACATGCGGCCGGTACCCCATACGACGGGCGGCCAGGGCGAACATGCGTCCCAGTTGGCCCCCGCCCATGACGCCGATATTGCTTCCGGGCGGGATCATGATTGCGGGGTTTCGGCCACTTTGCCGGTCTGTTCCTCACGGAACCGCTCCAGGCGTTCCGCGGTGGCCGGGTCGGTGGTCGCGATCTGAGCGGCGGCGAATAGGGCGGCGTTGATCGCGCCGGCCTTGCCGATGGCGAAGGTGGCGACGGGGACGCCGGCCGGCATCTGTACAATGGAGAGCAGGGAGTCGACCCCTTGCAGGCTTTTCGACTGCACCGGCACCCCTAACACCGGCAGTTCGGTGAGGGCCGCCAGCATTCCCGGGAGGTGGGCGGCGCCGCCCGCCCCTGCGATGATGGCCCTCAGGCCGCGCCCCTTGGCTTCCCTCGCGTAGTCGAACATACGCTGCGGGGTGCGGTGCGCGCTGACGATCCGGCACTCGTGGGAAATCCCCAGGGACTCCAGCGTCCCGGCGGCATGCTCCAGCGTCGGCCAGTCCGACTGGCTGCCCATGACGATCCCGACCAGCGGGTTGCGATTGTTTTCGGCCATCACCTGTTTTCCTACCCTGTCATTTCCGGCTCAAGCCAATTTATGCGTTATTTACCGCCGCGGAAACGTCCGATTGCCGAAACATCCCGATTTGGCGTACCCGGAGATTTCCGAAAGGCACGAGAATATTCGCGGAAAATACGGATTGCCGATCGCGGAAGAGGAGGAGACCATGGAATCATGCTCAAGGCCGAGCGTTCTCCGATTCTGCAGAGGGTATTCAACCGGTACGTGACGGGGCTTTTGCGTCGACGGTTTCACTCGGTGCGCTTGTGCGGCGAAACGGAGGCGCTGGACAGAGAGGAAGCGTATCCGCTGATTCTCTACACCAACCATGAAACGTGGTGGGACGGTTTCCTGTTGCTCCCGCTGACGATTAAGTTCGGTCAGAATTACCGCTTGATGATGGAGGAAAAGAATCTCCGGCGTTACTGGTTTTTCCGCAAGGCGGGGGTCTTCGGGGTCGACCTGGATTCAGGGGCGGGCCGGTCGGCTTCGCTGTTGCATGCGGCGCGCCTGTTGCGGGAGCCGGTGGTGCGACGGACCCTGATTCTTTTTCCCCAAGGCCGACTGTGTTCGCCTTACGAACCGTTTCCCGAATTCAGGGACGGCGTTTCCGCCTTGGCCAGGCTGGCGGGAGGGGGCGGGGCGGTACCGGTGGGAATCCGGATCGTGCAAGGTCGCTATCCCCGGCCGGAAGCCTTTTTGGAGGCGGGACCTATTCTGCCCGCATCGACCGTGCCTGACAACAGTACTCTCCGCGCGGCATTGCAGGCGGCGCTGGAGCGCCTGGAGGAGCGTCACGCCCGGGGCGATTGGAAGCGAGCCATAGACCTGATCCCGCCCCGGGGAGGGTGATTAAAGGTCCCGATAGAGGACCTTGGAGTTGCGTTTGGCGGTGTCGTAGCTTTCGCGACGCGACGGGTGCAATGTTTCTCGATCGCCTTCACGGAAGCCGCAAACGGAGGTAAAAAACCGGTAGCTCTGAGTGGAGAGCGCGATAATGCGGGGGATGCCTTTGCGTTTGGCTTCCCGACAGGCGAATTCCACCATCCGTTTGCCGATGCCGGTGTGTTGGTAGAAAGGCATTACATAAAGCGAGGCCAACTCCGCCCAGCCTTCTTCCGGATGTTCCGTCAGCGCGGCACAGGCGACCGGGTTTTCATCGACTTCGAAAACGAAAAAGTCATCGATATTGGCTTCGATGCTCTGCAGGCTGCGGTGTACGAGTTCCTCCCGCTTGACCGCGTTGCGGGTGAGGTTGTGGATGGCGCGTACGTCCAGACTGGTCGCCCGCCGCACCTGCTGGTAGTCGTTACCGTAAATCAAAGTTCCCACGCCCTCGTTGGAAAAGATCTCCTGCAACAGGCCCTCGGGCAACTGGCCGTTGAGGATGTGCACACGGGGCGTGCCCGATTCGATCGCCTTTATGGCGTGTATGGCTTTGCTCCTGGTGTTCTCCTCAATTCTTTCGGGACCGTGTTCCACGATTTCCCTCAGGTCCTCCATCGCGATTTGCCGGTGCAGGGTCTCCTCGATAGACAGGCCGGGCAGGGGAGAGAGAAAAATGAGTTTGGCGGCCTTGAGGGTGATCGCCAGTTCGGTAGCCAGATGATCGGAGTTGAGCCGGTGCGAGCGACCGTCGCGGTCAAACCCGATCGGTGAAACCAACGGGATAACTTTTCCCGCGATCAGGTGATGGATCAGGCCGGAATCGATTCGTTCGACTTTGCCGCTGAAAAGGTGGTCCTGTCCTTTTACGATCCCGACCGGAGTGGCGCGCACCGCGTTCACCAGGGAAGCTTTGAGATTAAGGCGGGCCAGGTTGCCCATAATGTCGTGGGCCGTCCGGTTGGAGGCCTCAACTGAAAGGTTCAGGGTTGCCTCGTTGGTGGTGCCGAGACCGTGACGATCACTGATAGGAACACCCCGCTCGGTCGAGAGTTCGGACAACTGATAACCAATTCCGTGCACCAAGACCACCTTGATCGACAGACTTCGCAGGACGGCAATGTCGAGCAAAAGGTTGCCGAAATTATCGTCAGCCACTATCCGCCCGTCGACCGCGATAACAAAAACCTGGTCCTGGAAGAGCGGAATATATTTGAGAATGCCGCGTAACCCGGTCGGGTTGACGACGGCGTCGGGAGAAACGTCGCTCATGGAATTTTATTCCTCCACCGTGGTTCGCCATCCGCGGAGGCCATCTCCGGTATAGAGGAAGATGAGGTATTCTCCGGGTTCGAGATTTTCCGGCGGGATAAGAAATCGGGTCGCCGGAACCGCGTTTTCCACCGCGCGGATTCGTCCATGAGGCGGAAAAATGATGATTTCGCGGTCACGAATAAAAAAATTGAGGCCTTGCGGGTAGGCTCCATCCTCTTTCACCTCCCAGAGGATCTCCGCCTGGTAGGGCGCGCCCGCCGCCAGCGTGTCCGGGGCCCTCACGGCCGCGAGCGTCAGGGGCGTGGTGGAGTGTTCGCCAATCTCCAGGCCGATGGTTTCCTCTTTGTCGAAGGTCGAGATCTCCTGTTCGCGAAGGCCCAGTTCTTCGTCCGACACCCGGAACTCGGAAATAATATAGGCTTCCGGCAGCGGTTCCCATCCCTCGGCGCGCAGCAGGATTCCCAAAACCTCAGCCTGCGCCTCCTCGTAGGGATAGAACATGTCGGTCTCCTTGCGGAAGTAGATCATTACCAGCGTATAAAATACGACAAAAGCCACGATGGCCAAAAGAACCCGCGACATGGGCCAGGGCGTCTTTTCGGGGGGCGTCCCGGGCGCCGCTCCCGGTTGTTTCGGTTCATCTTGGTTCATTTTAAGTGCTTTTTCGTTTTCAACCCGGGGCTCCGGTGTATTAAACCCCTTGTGCCCTCCTTATGCGCAGTCAAACATCGAATTTTCGCCAAAAAACATGCCGGTCTGGGTCATTGAGCTCTTCGGAAGCCAACAGCTGAATCAAGCGTTTTGGCTGATCAACGGAATGGTGGCTCCATTCTGGCTACTCATGATCCTGTTTCCCTATAACAAATGGATTCGGTGGATTTGTCATCCCTTTTTTATTCCGGCACTTCTGGGGCTCTTTTACCTGTATCTCGTCTATTTGCTGGTCACGGTCACGGGGGTGCCGCCACTGGCCGGACTCGAGGTAAGGGCGTTGCGGCGATTCATGGACCATCCCATCGTCTTTCTGGTGATCTGGGCGCATTACATGACGGTGGACCTCTTCCTGGGCATGGCGATTTACCAGCACGCCGTGCGACGCCGCATTACCGTCCCGTTTGAGCTGATGCTCACCTGGTTGTTCGGTCCCGCCGGCCTGGTAGCCTACATGGTACGTCTGCTGTTGGTTTACCGTTCCCTGAAAGCCGTGCGCGGGCTTTTCGGGAAATAGTAGCGGGGTCGCAACGGTCTTTTAAATTTGTTGTCGCGATCCGCATTCTCCACCGAAAAATCTCAAATTTTCGATCCGAAATGCTTTTTTATACGGCCTTCAGGGGCCAAATGAAAAAACCGTCGTGAGGTGGGTTGGCCGGGACTCGAACCCGGAACCAATTGCTTAAAAGGCAACTGCTCTACCATTGAGCTACCAACCCAAATTAATGATTTTAAACGACTTATGGCAATGCCATTGACCTTGTTCTACACTTGGTTTCTACACTAAATGAACAAATCTTGGGAATCATGAGCGAAAAACGAGAACAAAAGTCCGTCTGGGAAAGAACATCCGTGCAATGCCTTTATCGTCACGGAAAAAGTGGAATTTATTATGCTCGTGCTTCCGATGGCAAAAGAAAAATTTGGCGAACCTTAAAAACCAAGAGTCTGAGCGTCGCTAGGTTGAGACTTGCAGACCACCTGAAAGAGATCCGGCGGGTGCGGGAAAGCAATCAGGCGGTCGAATCAGGTGAGGTCACGATGCGGGACGTCGTTGCCGTCTATCAGGAGCGTTTCGAGAGCAACACCCATCTGGTGGAGAGTACAAAGCACGTACGCAGGACAGCATTGGGTCGTCTGCTCAAAACTTGGCCGGGAATTGAGAAGCTACACCCTCGTCAAGTGACAACCGCGCGAATCCACGATTGGGCGGCACGACTCAAAAAGCATGGGACCGGGTTTTCTCCTCCCGGAAGCAGGTGCCCACCAAAGCGCAAGAAGGGCATTTCTGCGTCCTCGGTCAACCAAACAGTCGCAACCCTGAAACGATTGATGAAAATCGCGATGGAGAAAGGCGCGATCTACTCCAATCCGACCGATGCCGAGCCTCCAGAGGGGATGGAACGATTGCGGGCGAAGGAGACCAACAAGAAGATCAGGCTTCCCAGCAAGAAGGAGTTTTCCCAGCTATTCAAAGTAATCGAATCCTCCGGTTCAGGATGGGCTCCGTATGCTGCCGACCTTTCGCGATTCCTGGCTTATTCGGGAACGCGGGTAGGGGAAGCTCGACGAATGACTTGGCGACATATAGATTTTGGTAAGGGTCAGCTGTATATCCCCGGGACTAAAAGTGAAACCAGCGACCGAGTGGTTCCCATGCTTAAGCCTATGCGGGAGCTGCTCAACCGCCTTTATACGGAAGCGAACGAGCCAAAACACGATAATCGAATACTTCGTGTCGGCGAATGCCAGAAAAGCCTTGACCGTGCATGCGAGCTCTTGGGTATCGAGCGAATCACCCATCATGACTTGCGCCACCTGTTCGCCACCGTGTGCATTGAAAGTGGAGTCGATATTCCAACCGTTTCAAGATGGCTGGGGCACAAGGACGGCGGCGCACTTGCAATGAGGATTTACGGCCATTTGCGCGACGATCACTCCAAACACGCGGCTGAACGAGTGAATTTCGATGATGATGAGCCTGCGGTATAAGAAACCCCGAGTATCATAGTCCGATTCAAACGTGTCGGGAATAATATGACGTGCCTGTCACCGGTCGGTTCAAAAGAAATCGTGATCGGAAGAAAACTACTACGGATCGTAAAGCATCCACGTATTTATTGAAGCGTCGTAGGCAAATATAATAGCACTTGTCTAAAAAATAGCCGGCCAAAAAATGGCTTGGTTACCACAATCTTGAACTCGGGGCGATTTCCACCAGAAATCG
>PXBO01000092.1 GCA_003566885.1 Opitutia bacterium
CGGCTCATGCAATGATAAACCGCACTTCTCTCACCCTGAACCTTGATTCTCCTGGATGCCATACCCCGACCATCGCTTGGATTCCTCAAGGTGTCAATAATAAATAGACTGTCTTTTTATAGCACAGTGGCGACTTACGAGCTGCGAAAGGCGACTAGATTTCAATTCTCGCAGCTGCTGCCGAATCGACAAGCCAGGTCACTTTTTCTGAATATTGGCTCAATAGCTGAGCTGGCCTAAGGTCAGGCTGGCTAATGCTGGAAAATATGCTTTGCAGTGGCACCGCCTTTGACTCGCCCATCGCCATCACGACTATTATTCCGCAACGCGAGAAGCCGTGGGGGGTAATCGTAAGCCTTGATCCTCGTCCCGGGACTTCGACCGACGCGAAATTGTCTTTGACTGGATTGGACAGCAATGGGCTGTGCGGGAAAAGCGATGCGGTGTGGCAGTCGTCTCCAATCCCGAGAAAGCAGACATCGAAACATTCGGCGGATCCTCGCTGCTTGTTCCACATATCGTTAAAAACATGTGCCGCTTCCGCGGGCGACATGTCGGTGGGCCATGGGTATTTATTTTCCTCCTTGATTCCGTAATGCCTTAGCAATAAACGGTCAAGATTCCCGAAATTACTCTCGTCGCTGGAGATTGGCACCGTGCGTTCGTCACTGGTGTACCAGACGCCGTGGTCAATAAACTCCTTGGGAATCGCGTTGTGCTCACGACAAAAATCAAAAAAAGCCTTGGGCGTGGATCCTCCGGCCATGGCCAGGCTGGGCCTCGGAACGGTGCCCTTTCCACAATGGGCTTCCGCTAATTCCAGAGCCCGGCGGAAGAGTTCTTCTTTCTCGCCGACGACCACGGATCCATAAGGGGTTTTTCCTGTTTTCATAATGAAGGTCTCTCTCGTTCACAGATGGCAAACTTTCGGTCCTGAGAGCGTGAGTTGCTCAACGGCAGTCTCACAAAATCCCGCGCCAAGTCAAACCGGTATCGGTTCCCGGATTACCCCTGTTCGGCCAAATCGAGCAGGTCCTTCAAATTCACCTTTTCATCGTAGAGCGCTTTCCCCACGATAACCCCATCCAAGTTGGCGAACCGTCGGGCGATTTCGGCAAAACTCTCGATATCCTCGCGCCGGGCAACGCCTCCGGAGGCAATAACGTTCGCCGGCACCGCCGCCAACAGTTCCTCCTGGGCCGCGAAATTGGGTCCGGTCAGGGTACCGTCGGTCGCTATATCAGTGTAGATCAGAGTCCCGATTCCCAGATCAGACATGCGGCGAGCGAGATCCAATGCTCCGATCTCCGTGGTATTTACCCACCCGTTCACCGCGACCTTACCGTTTCGCGCGTCGATTCCGACGGCGATTCGGTCTCCGAAATCCCTGACCAAATCCCTGACAAATCCGTCGCCTTCGCAGGCACGAGTGCCGATAACCACCCGTGAAACCCCTATTTCAATCGCTTCCCGAACCGCATCCCGGGTGCGTATTCCACCGCCCAACTCCACCTTCAATCCGGTGGACGCTATCTGCCGAATCGCATCCCGATTGGCCGGCACCCCCTCAAAGGCGCCATCCAGATCGACCACGTGGACCCATTCCGCACCGGCCTGACACCACAATTCAGCCGGCTCCGCCGGGTCTTCGTAATACACGGTAACTTGATCCTTTTCTCCTCGATGGAGGCGAACGCAACGCCCTCCCAGAATATCGATCGCCGGATAAATCTTCATTGGAAACACAACACTCTAACTCCAGTACGATTCTCAAGGCAATTCCCCATTCGATCGCACCGAATCAACACCTTCGACTAAAACCATCGATTTGATTCATGGTCACGGATTGTTTCTTGACCTTGATTCATGTCCTCCGTAACAACCACCTTCAACCCGTCTCTGCCGGCGTCAAAAACCCTTTGTACCGTCAGGCCCGGGAGACAAAACAGAAACCATAAGCCAAAAAACGACAGCCACATGAAAAAACTCATCGCCTCACTCACGGTTGCAACGCTCATGACTTCGGTCTTCGCCAGCGCACAGACCGATCCTCCGGCCGGCATCAATTACAACTATATCGAAGGTAACTTCGCGTTTTATCCGGATGCCGATGGCCAGGATTTCGTCGGTCCCCGCATCCGCGGCTCGTTCCTGGTGGCCCCTCAAGTCTTTGTTTTCGGACAGTTTCGCTACCTTACGGACGACATTGATTACACCCATGCCCATCTGGGCGCCGCCTACCGTCATGCGGTGGCAAACGATACCGACATCTACGGCGGCCTGAGTATCGAGTATGCCGAGTTTGATTTTCCAGGGCCGTTCGGCAGTGTCGATGAGGTCGGTTTCGGAGTCCGCGCAGGCCTGCGCCATCGATTGAATCAGGATTTCGAGCTGGCGGGTGAGATTCGCTACGTCAATTTCGGTGGCGATATTGACGACGATTACGTCGGTTTTACCGGTACCCTTCAATATTTCATCCAGGAGAATCTCGGTTTGATCGGCGAAATCGACGTTGAAGACGGCGAAATCGGGTTCCTCGCCGGGGCGCGCTTCAATTTCTGATTCCGGCGTCAACCCACGATCTCTCGAAGGGTGCTTTCCACGGGAAAGCACCCTTTTTTTCACTATCCCGCCAATTCCTCACTTGATTCCACACCCGGCAAGAATCTGATTTGCCGCTATGGTACCGCTCAAAAGCACAAGCGGTATTCCTCCCCCGGGGTGGGCACTGCCCCCGGCAAAATGGAGTCCGCGAACGCAACCGGCGTTGGGTACGCGCCTAAATGCCGCCGAAAGCCGATTCGAACTCGCTCCATACAGCGCACCTTTCCAGGCGTTAAAGGTTTGCCGAAAATCATGCGGTGCCCGCGTCCAGCGCCAAAGCACATTCGAGGGCTCCAGCCGAAGCGGCCCGTCGCGCAAAAGCCCAATGATTTGCTCGTCATAACCATTCCAAACATTCTCCGCGCCACCCCCGCTGGGTGCGTTAACCAAAACAAACCAACCTTCTTTGCCGGCCGGAGCCATGGCAGCTTCACACTTGGCAGGCGCCGAGACATAAACGGTCGGCTCGGTGAGCGGTTTTTTGCGACGGAACAACTCATCGAATTCCCGGCGGTAATCCCGGCAGAAAACGATATTGTGAGGCGCCAGCTCCGAATAGCGTCTGTTCAAAGCAAGGCAAAGGACGTAGCCGCTGCTTGATGGTTCCTCGGTTTGCCGGGCCGTTCGCCACGCCTGGGCGCGTGGATGACCGGCCAGCAGTTCGCCTGTCAGAGCCGACATCGCATCGGCATTGACGACCACACTCTCCGCTTCGCGCACCGAACCGTCTTCCACCTCCACGCCATCAACCCGATCTTCGTTCGACGAAAAGCGCACCCTTCGCACGGGGATTTCGGTTTCGATTCGAACCCCGAGATCGCGGGCCGCGCGGGATAACGCTTCGGCCAGAGCGTACATGCCGCCGCGACAACGCCAGGAACCAAAGGCGATTTCCACATAGGGAATCACATTAAAAGCGCTCGGCGTTCGATACGGTTCCGAGCCGTTGTAAGTCGCAAAACGATCGAAAAGCTGAATCAGCCGGGGATCCCTGAAGTGCGCTCTTACCACACGGTGCATACTCCCCGGGCGCATTAAGGCGAGCATACCGGAAACGTGCCGCGGGCGAAACCGTCTCAATGCCTGCCAATCCAAAGGATTGCTTAAGAAAAACGGTTCACTGACCTCCCACAGCCGTCTGCCGTAAGCAAGAAACCGTTCGGCCGCTTTCCCTTCCCCCGGAGCGAAATTCTCAACTGCTTCGCAAAACGCCTCCACCCCGCCAGGGGAATCGAAGCGCGACCCTTCCGGAAAGAAGTACCGGCATCCGGGCTCCACGCGCTCAATATCGAGGTAGTCTTCGCGGCGCAGGCCCACATCAGCGAAAAGTCGGTCCAATACCATCGGCAAAGTCAGAACCGAAGGTCCCAGGTCGAATCGAAACCCCTCCCAGCTCACTTGATCGCACTTGCCGCCGACCCGGGAATTCTTCTCCAGCACGACGACCTCCCTGCCCCCATGGGCCAACCGCATGGAAGCGGCCAAACCGCCGAGGCCCCCTCCGATGACGATCACGGTACGCTTATTCGACATTCTGCAACTGCTCGCGAATCCGCTCCAACTCGTTCTTGCAATCGATTACTCGTCGCGAGACCCGAATATCCGAAGCCTTGCTGCCGATGGTATTAATCTCCCGGTTAATCTCCTGCAAGAGGAAATCCGTTTTCCGTCCCACCGCCTCATTCGTCTCGCGCAACAGAAGCTCCAACTGATCCAAGTGGCTCATAAGGCGAGTCACTTCCTCGGCGATATCACAACGGTCGGCAAACAACGCCACTTCCTTCAACACCCGCTCGTCGTCCAGATCCAGTTCCAGGGCGGCTTGTCGCAAACGTCGAAAGAGCAGCTCACGGTAGGCCGGAACCGTTTCCTCGGCCAATCCTTTGATTTCCCGAATCCACTCCTGTATCTGCAAGGCCCGCTTCTTCATATCAGCCGCGAGAGTGACTCCCTCTTTGCGGCGCATTTCGGACCACGCCTCCAATGCCTGGTCGAGCGCGCCGTTGAGGCGTTCGCGAAAGATCTCCGCCCCAGGCAGGCTCCCGGAATCACTGCAGTCGCGTGCGACCCGGTACAACAAGTCCGCATCCGGCACAAACGAAACGTCATGGCGTTCCGCCAGATCCCGCAAGCGGCTCAGCACACTGCTCACCGCCGATTCATCCCAGGCGATCTTCCCTGATTCGTCCCTCCGGTCGACTTGAACTGAAAGGTAAACTTTCCCCCGCCGGCAATATCCGCGCACCCGTTCAGCCACGCCGATCTCGAGATCCTTCCATTCACGCGGCAGCGAAACCGACACATCGAGGTTCCGCTTGTTCACGGACGACACTTCCACCGAAACCTCGTAAGAATCAAAGACAGCGGAGGCACGCCCGTATCCGGTCATGCTAATCATGACGTCATTCGCGGCCCCCGGCCTCGATCAGCCGGGAAGCCTCTTGCACGTCTTTGTCACCGCGCCCGCTCAGATTGACAACCAGCAAGGAGTCGGGCCTCATCTCCGGCGCACGTTTCATAACGTACGCCAAGGCGTGAGAGGACTCCAGGGCCGGGATAATTCCCTCCAATCGGGCGCAGGCACGAAACGCTTCGAGCGCATCGGAATCCGTGGCATAGGCGAAATGGATGCGATCCTGATCCCGATAATAGGCATGTTCCGGTCCAATGGCCGCGTAATCAAGGCCGGCGGAAACTGAGTGGGTAAGTTCGATTTGGCCTTCGGGATTTTGGAGAATGAAGGTCTTGCATCCCTGCAAAACCCCGAGCTTCCCTCCTTCAAACCGGGCCGCGTGCTCGCCGGGAGTGATGCCGCGTCCTCCCGCCTCCACCCCGACCAGACGAACCTCCGGATCGTCGAGAAAATCGAAGAAAAACCCGATGGCATTGCTGCCTCCTCCCACACAGGCCGCCAGTTCGTCGGGCAACCGCCCTTCGGCTTCCATAATCTGCCGCCGGGTTTCCTCGCCGATCACTTTGTGGAAGTTGCGGACCATCATCGGGTACGGATGTGCCCCCAGCGCGGATCCCAGGACGTAATGGGTGGACCGGACGTTGGTGACCCAGTCGCGCATCGCCTCGTTGATGGCCTCCTTCAAAGTCCGTTGGCCTGCATTGACCCCACGCACTTCCGCCCCGCAGAGGCGCATCCGGTAGACGTTGAGCGCCTGCCGTTCCATATCCACGGCGCCCATATAAATGACGCACTCCAGCCCGAGGTTCGCGCAGACCGATGCGGTGGCAATACCGTGCTGCCCTGCTCCAGTCTCGGCTATGACCCGCGTCTTGCCCATTCTCCTGGCCAGCAGCGCCTGGCCGAGGGCATTGTTGATCTTGTGCGCCCCGGTGTGCAGGAGGTCCTCCCGCTTGAGATAGATCCGGGCGCCGCCGAGGCTCCTTGTGAGCCGCTCCGCGAAATAAAGCTCGGTAGGCCGGCCCGCGTAAGTACGAAGTCGCGCGTCCAGATCCCCGCGGAAAGCGGGATCATTCCAGGCTTCCTCATAGGCCGCTCCAAGTTCCTGAAGCGGGGTCACCAACGTTTCGGGCACGAACATGCCCCCATAAGGCCCGAAATGTCCGGTCCCGTCGGGAAGCGCGTGGCGTCCCGCTGCCGTTTGCACCGTAGTCATATCCGGCCAAGTTACCGACGGGTTACCGGAGAGTAAAGTGTTATCAAGGCGCGGCGGCGACGTTCAGGTCCTCCTTATCGCGACCAGGGTGATATCGTCCGCGTAGGAAGAAAGGTTGCCGGCAAAACGATCTACGGTTTCGATGATTCCGCGATTCAGCTCCTGCGCCGGACGATTACGCAGTGTCTTGACCACATCCGCCAGCCTGCCGGTCGAAAACTCCATACCCTCCTCGTTACAAGCCTCCGTTACTCCGTCGGTATAAAGGAGAAAGATATCTCCGGTTTCGAACGGGATGCGCTTTTCCTCGATCACGCTGTCAAACAGGTCGTCCGACACCATTCCGACCGCCATTCCTTCCGAAGCCAGCATTTCGGTGACAAAGATTCCGGCCTTGGAGTCACGCCGCCCAAAGAGGGGACGCTCATGCCCGCAGCGGCAGAACGTAATATGCCCGGCCTGCATGTCGATCACGGCGTAAACGAGCGTAATAAACATATCCCCGCGCATATCCGGCCCCATGGAGCGGTTGAGTTCGCATAAAACGCGTGCGGGCGAATCATGGAGTCGCGAGTAGTGGCGCAAATTGGTCCGGCAGATCGTCATCAGCAGCGATGCTGGAATCCCTTTTCCTGAAACATCGGCCACCGCCACCCCGAGACGTCCGTCATCAAGCGGAAAGAAGTCGTAAAGGTCGCCGCCCACTTTCTGGGCGGGCACGTAAAACGCGTCGATATCGAGGGATTCAATCCGCGGGAACGTGGTGGGGAGCAGCATCTGTTGTATGTTGCTCGCGAGGGTGAGGTCGACGTCCAGCTTGCGTTTCTCGAGTTGGAGATTGAGAAGAAAGGAATTGTGAATGGCCAGGCCGGCCTGTTCAGCCAGGGTCTGAATCAAGGAAACATCGGTCTGATTGAAACAGAATCCATCCGAAGGATTCGCTACCGCCAGCACACCGATCAACTGTTTACGAAAGAGAATGGGGGCGGCGATCATCGATTTGACCACCAGCGAAGAATCGTCGTGCTTAACGATGCGTTCATCGTTCTCTCCGTCCTCCACCAAAATCACCTCCCTGGACTGGGCCGCCGAGCCGATGACCCCTTCACCGATCTGCAAGACCTCCGATTTCAGCACCTGTTCGATGAACTTCGCCCGGGTGGTCAGCTTGACCCGGGAACTCTCCGGAACCGGGCGCTGGGGCGGAAACAACCCCTCAACGGCAACCCCCCGAAGCTTTCCTTCCGGGGTCAGCTCGAAAACACAGGCGCTAAGCGCGCCACTACTGAGGATCGCGGCGTGAACAATGCGTTGGTACAGCTCATCCTTGCCCAACCCCTCCCCCAGCGCCTCGACCATGTCGTGCATGAAATCGAGTACCATCTGTTTTTCCTGGCGGAGTCGTTGATTTTCCTCGTCCAATCGACCCATAGCCCGGCGGGACTTCATGCTGAGTATGCCTAGCGCGACCGCAAGAACCACCGCAATCGTAAGTATGAAGTCTAGCATTTGACCTTGCCGCTACCCAACTGATCCAATTCCCAACCCTATTGCGACTCAACCTGATTTTTGAGGTAGGCGATGACGTCCTGGAACTTGCTGCGGTTCTCCTCGTCAGCCTTCACCAGATTCTCATGCGCCTCAAGGACCATACGAGCCTTTTCGGATTGGGACTCGCCCTCCTTGCCCGCGGGTAAGGGCGCTGCGTCGCTGTTAATGATGCGCTCCCCCGCATCCACCTCCATGATCCGATGCAAACCCAGATTGCGAATAAGCTCGAAATTGCGTTCGCCCAGGCGACAGAGAAGCACACGCCCCGGAGGCTGTTTCCTGCGCAGCTCAAGGGCCACACCCGCCAGGATTCCAAGAAAGGTGCTGTCCATTCCGGAACAATTGCGGAAATCGATCACAAAACGCTGACGACCGGAGGAGATCACCTGATCGAAGAAATCGCGCAACGGCCCGCTGTTGGCGAAGTTCACACGCCCATTGACCTTGACGATGGCGGGATCGGAATAGGCGTCGACCAGAAAGGCCGGTTTTTCCTTATCAGACATAGTACGCCATCAATGCCAAACGGTTTCAGGATTTTAGAATTTCGCGCAGGACATAGGGAAGTATGCCCCCGTGACGATAGTACTCGAATTCTATTGCCGTGTCGATGCGGGCGGTCAGTTCCACACGGTCAACAGCGCCGTCGGCCCGCTCAATCACCAGAGTGACGGTCTGACCGGGCTTCATATCATCGGAAATTCCCTCGGTGGAGAAGGTTTCCGAGCCATCCAATTCGAGGGTTTCCGCGCTGACGTCTTTGGGGAACTGCAGCGGCATGACTCCCATTCCGATCAGGTTGCTGCGATGAATGCGCTCGAAACTGGTCGCCACCACCGCGCGCACGCCCAACAGGCGCGTCCCTTTGGCGGCCCAGTCCCGTGAACTGCCCATGCCGTAATCGCTCCCCGCGAAAACGATCAGGGGAGTCTTTCGTTCGGCGTAACGGCAGGCCGCCTCGTAAATCGTCGCCGGTTCGGCCTCCGGCATCACCTTGGTGAAACCGCCCTCCTTGCCGTCCGCCATCTTGTTCTTGATACGCACGTTGGCGAATGTGCCGCGGGTCATAATGCGGTCGTTGCCGCGCCGCGCGCCGTAGGAATTGAACTGAGCCGGCTCGACTCCTTGGGAAAGAAGGTATTTCCCCGCCGGGGTTTCTTTTCCAAAAGCTCCCGCGGGAGAAATATGATCGGTGGTAACCGAATCCCCCAGGATGGCCAACGGTCGCATACCGTCAACATCTTCGGCCTTTCCGGCGTTCATGGAGAAATCCTCGAAGTAGGGAGGCTGTTGGATGTAGGTGCTGTCCTCGTTCCATTCGTACAATTGCCCCGCGGCAACATCGATTTCGGCCCACTCCGGATTCTCATCAAGCACATTTTCGTATTTGCTCTTGAACATCTCCGGATTGAGACCGCCGGTGACCGCTTTTTGAATTTCTTCCCCCGACGGCCAAATATCTTTCAGGAAAACCGGGTTTCCGTCGGCGCCGGTGCCCAGGGGGTCCTGGTCCAAATCGATATCCACCCTTCCGGCAAGAGCGAACGCCACGACCAGGGGCGGCGACATCAGAAAGTTTGCGCGTATGGCGCCATGGATGCGGGCTTCGAAATTCCGATTGCCGGACAGGACACTGGCGGCCACCAGGTCTCCCTCCTTAACGGCATCTTCGATCGCGGACATGAGCGGACCGCTGTTGCCAATACAGGTCGTGCAACCGTATCCGACCAGGTTGAAGCCGAGTTGGTCGAGGTAGGTGTCGAGTCCGGTTTTTCGAAGGTAATCGGTCACCACCCGCGAACCAGGAGCCAAACTCGTCTTGACAGCCGGAGAAACCGTCAGGCCCTTTTCCACCGCCTTTTTCGCCAGCAATCCGGCCGCAAGCATAACACTCGGATTGCTGGTATTCGTGCAACTGGTGATGGCTGCGATGAGAACCGAGCCGTGTCGCAGCCGGATGTTTCCTCCGTCGGACGGACCGGTAGCCTCAAAATCAGCCGTTTCGATATCGGTAGGCCGGTTGTTCACCATCTCCAATTCGCCCCAGCTCTCTCCGACCGTGCCGTCCGGACGCGGTTCCTGGCTGCCGGATCCGACATCCCCGGCGTGCACAGTGACGTCGTTTAGCGCCACCTCGACCTCCGCGTCGCGATCGCCGGCGGATTTTCCAAATCCACCCGCGGAAGGTTCACTGCTGAAAAGCTCGTCGAAACGGGACTTCAGTTCTCCGACCGGCATACGATCCTGAGGGCGTTTGGGTCCCGCCACCGAAGGCTCGATCTCAGCCAGGTTAAGTTCAAGCACCTTGGTGTAATCGATCTCGCCCTTCTGCGGCATACCGAACATGCCCTGCGCGCGATAGTACTCCCGGACCGAATCAATCAGGTCCTCGGGGCGACCGGTGGCGCGCAGGTATTTGAGACTTTCTTCATCCACCGGAAAGAACCCGACGGTGGCGCCGTATTCCGGAGCCATATTGGCCACTGTCGCACGGTCGGCAACGGTCAGACGGGCGGCGCCGTCGCCGAAAAACTCGACAAACTTCCCCACCACGTTTTCCCGGCGCAACATCTCGGTGACCCGCAGCGCAAAATCCGTGGCGGTGGCGCCCTCGCTCAAGGCGCCGGTGAGATGCACCCCGATCACCTCGGGCGTCTGGAAATAAACCGGCTGACCCAACATGCCCGACTCGGCCTCGATCCCGCCCACGCCCCAGCCCACAATGCCGAGACCGTTGATCATGGTCGTATGGGAATCGGTGCCCACCAGTGAATCCGGATAAAGCAACCGGCCGCCGTCGAACTCACGCTCGAACACCATTTTCGCCAGGTATTCCAGGTTCACCTGGTGCACGATGCCCACCGACGGCGGAACCACGCTGAAGGTCTTAAACGCCTGCTGTCCCCATTTGAGAAAACGGTAGCGCTCGATATTGCGTTCAAACTCGATTTTGACGTTCAAGCCGAGCGCGTCCGCGGTCCGGAACCGGTCCACCTGAATCGAGTGATCCACCACCAGGTCAACCGGAACCAGCGGTTCGATCATGGCCGGATCCTTGCCCACCGCGGCGACCGCGGACCGCATGGCGGCCAAATCAACCAGGAGGGGAACTCCGGTAAAATCCTGCAACACGATGCGCGAAACCACGAAGGGAATTTCCCGCTTGCTGGGGGAAGCCGCCTCCCAGCCCGCCAACAGGGTGACATCCTTTTCTGCGATCCGTTTTCCGTCGCAATTCCTCAATACCGACTCCAACAGCACCCGGATCGAAACCGGCAACCGGGAAATTTTTCCCAGGCCGGCCTCCTCCAGCGCCGGCAGCGAGTAATAATACCGCCGGTCACCGGCTTCGGAACCGAGGGTTCGCAATGCGTCAAAAGAATTGTTCCGGGAACTCATAAGTGGTGTCGCTGATAAATGATGGAACCGCTGAACGCGGGATTGCCGGATGGGATCACGCTCCCTCCAGCGCCTTCTTGACCTCGTCGAAATCGGGGAACTGCCGCGGGTCGTCACTGGTGAACGAATAGGCTATCCGGCCTTTTTCATCGATGACAAAAGCCGAACGTTTGGCCACGTGTTTGAACCCGAGAACATCCTCGAAGAGCACGTCGTAAGCGCGGCTGGCCTTGCGGTTGAAATCACTCAACAAAGGGAATTTAATTCCGTTCTTCTCCCCGAATTGCTCCAGGGTGAAAGGCGTGTCGACGCTGATGCCGTAAACCGCGGCGTCGAGTTTTTCGTATTCCGCAAGCGATTCGCTGACCGCGCACATCTCCTTGGTGCAGGGATCGCTGAAAGCGAATGGGAAAAAAAGCAGGACCGTCTTTCGCTTCCCGAAGTTTTCGCTGAGGTGGACGTCCTGAAGACCCTCCGCGGTCTTCGTCTTCAACGTGACGTCCGGTGCCGAGATTCCTTTGTCCAATGCCATATCAAATACCTTTAGTTGAGTTTTCAGTCGAATCGCTTCCCCCCGATCAGGCCCCTTCGAGCGCAACCGGAGTCAGGTCGCGGCACAACGACCAAACGGTCGAAGGCCGGGAGGAAAGATTTCTCTTTCCACACCCTCGAAAAGCATGCACAAAAAACTCCTGCCAAGGCAAGAGGCAATTGCCGATTTGTCTCCGTTGCCTGTCAACACGTTAGCCGTAATCATGTCCGTCGCAAGCGACCTGCAACTTCTTCAAAACGCCACCGATACCGTCATCAGCCCGGAAGAGCTGGATCGGAAATTGGCGCTGGGCCGTCCGCTCCGGGTGAAGCTCGGCCTCGATCCCACCCGTCCGGACCTCACCCTGGGGCACGCCGTGGTGTTCCAGAAACTGCGTCAGTTCCAGGACCTCGGGCATGAAGCCCACCTGGTGATCGGCGACTTCACCGCCACGATCGGAGACCCTTCCGGCCGCTCCGCCCTTCGACCCCAATTGACGCGGGAAGAAGTTGAAGCCAACGCGACAACCTACCTGGAACAGGCGTTCCGGGTTATCGATAAATCCAAAACCGTCATCCACCGCAACAGTTCCTGGTTCGACCGCATGTCGTTCGAGGACGTCCTGATTTTGACCCGAAAAATGACGGTCGCCCGCATGCTCGAGCGCGACGATTTTTCCAAGCGCTACCAGGCGAACACTCCGATTTCCATTGTCGAATTCCTCTACCCGCTGGTGCAGGGGCACGACTCGGTGATGCTGGTTTCCGACGTCGAACTCGGCGGCCGTGATCAGTTGTTCAACATGCTGGTGGGACGGCAACTCCAGAAAGACGCCGGCCAGGAGGAACAGGTCGTGATCTGCATGCCCCTGCTGGTGGGCACCGACGGCACGCAGAAGATGTCCAAGAGCCTGGACAATTACATCGCGTTCAACGATCCCCCCAAGGAGATGTTCGGCAAAGTGATGTCGATCGGCGACGACCTCATGTGGAGTTATTTCACCCTCCTGCTGGGAAAAAGCCCGGAGGAAATCGCGGCCATGAAAAAGGAGCATCCCATGGAGATGAAAAAGTCGCTCGCGGAATCCCTCACCGCGCGCTTCCATTCTCCCGAGGACGGCCGGCACGAACGCGCCGTATTCGAGCAGGTTTTCTCCCGGCACGAAACCCCTGATGAGATGCCCGAGGTGACCTGGAGTTCGGTGCATTCAGGGGCCGGAGAGCCCACCCTGCTCGACGCCTTGAACGCGAGCGGGCTGTTGCCGAGCAAAAAGGAAGCCCGTCGCCTGATTCAGCAGGGCGCGGTGAAGATCGACGGGGAGAAAATCAACACCCCGGAATACCCGCTGCCCGCTCCCTCCCGCCCCTGCGTAATCCAGGCGGGCAAGCGCAGATTTTTTCGCTTGATTCCTTGAGAAGCCGGCTCATACCGCCCCGGCCCGACGGGCACGGGAACGCGCCTTGCCGGCAGGGGCGCCGGACGCCGATTCGGCCGCGTTCACGGGCTGGCTGGTGAGGGTTTCCAGGAATTTTTGCAGGGCGGGCGTCATCACCTTCCCCTTGCGGTGAAGGATCGCCAGCGGCCGACTGCGGCGCTTGGCATCGATTTCCACCGCGGCCAGGGCGCCTCGGGCCACTTCCTGCTTCACCGTGGCCGAGGGCACGATCGCCACGCCGGCGTCAATTTCAACCGCCCGTTTAACCGTCTCGATGTTGTCGAACTCCATGACCGGGTCCACGGTCAGCCGCTTCTCCCGGAACATGGCGTCAATTCCCTTGCGAGTGGGAATGTCCGCGTCGAATCCCACGAATTTGTTTCGCGCGATCTCCTCCAGCGACACGCTCGATTCGGAGGCCAGCGGATTATCGGGGTGGCAGATCAGCACGAGGGTGTCCTCGCGAAAGGGGATAATCTCGATTCCTTTGGTTTTCACCGGGAAAGCCACCAGCCCAAGATCGAAGGAATTCTGCAGAATATCCTCGTAAACGTGATTGGATCGGCGGTATTCCACCCGCAGGTTCACCGCCGGGAAGTCCTTCAGGAAACGTTTGATATAGGGGGGCAATTCATGCAATCCGATGCTGTAAATCGTGGAGAGATTGATCGGTCCGCTGACCACGTTTTTCATTTCCTGCAGCTCGCCGTTCAGGGTCTCGGTTATCGCCAGGATACGCTGGGCGGCCGCGTAAAGCTTTTTCCCCTCAGGCGTCAGCCGAAACTGTTTCTGGCTTCGGTCGACAATCAAAATATTGTAGTGCTTCTCCATGGCCCGGAGTTGCTGACTGACCGCCGACTGGGTGATTCCGTTCAACTTGGCCGACTTGGAAAAGCTCTCGCTGTGCACCAGATCGGAAAAAACTTTCAGATTTTCGATATGCATCGCGTCAATAATGACATCTACTAATCAAAAGTCAATAGATCCAAAAGCCTTTCTTATGTTCATTTCCTACGAAACTTTCGCCGCCCGCGCCCGCGAGCTCGAGAAAACAATCGGCGAATTCTGTTCGGACGCCGGGCGCCCGGCGTCCGAGGTCAAGCTGATGGCGGTGACCAAAACGCACCCGCCCATCGCCGCCGAATACGCCGCGCGCTACGGTCTTCCCTGCGTGGGCGAAAACCGCGTCCAGGAAGCGGTCACCAAAATGGAGGCGGCGCGGGCCGACATTGCCTGGGAATTGATCGGGCACCTCCAGTCGAACAAAGCCGCCTTGGCGGTCAAAAGTTTCGCGCGCATCCAAAGCGTGGACCGGAAAAAACTGGTCACCCGCCTCAACGAATGCTGCGAACGGGAAAGCCGGACTCTGCCCATTCTGCTTCAGGTCAACGCCGGCCGGGACAGCGCCAAGTTCGGGATTCCGCCGGAGGAAGCAGCAGGCTTGCTCGAGGCGACGCTGGAGGCTCCCCGCCTCGAAGTTCAGGGACTGATGACGATAGCTCCTCTGTCCGATAACCCATCGGTGGCCCGCACCACCTTCGCGCGCCTTCGGGAACTGCGGGACGAACTGCAGGACCGGTACCGGATCGCCCTGCCCGAACTGTCGATGGGCATGAGCGGCGATCTGCGCGAAGCCATCGGGGAGGGCTCCACCTGCGTACGGGTCGGCTCGGCGTTATTCGGGCCACGCCACCCGTAATGGATCGTCCATCGCGCGGTCCGACGGGTATTCGCCATGCCTTCCACACCTTTATAGATTGCGCCAGACCGGATTTTGGGCTTCTTTACAGGCGTGGAAACTCGACCGTACAGTCGGCCTCTTCAAGCGGCCCTTCGCACCCTGATCGACGACCCGAATCCGGTGGTGCGGAAAGCCCTGCTGGATAAACTCCAGGAGGACGAAGCCGCTGGAGGCGCATTCCTGCGCGACATCGCCGAAGGAGACAATCGCCTGCTGGCCGTCCACGCCGCCCGCTACCTGCGGGAACTCAAATTCGCCAACCCTCAGGCCGAGTTCTTCGATTTCATTCAATCCCTGAATTACGAACTGGAAACCGGATCGCTATTGCTTTGCCGGGTGATCTACCCGGACCTCGACATCGGCCGCTACTGCGGCTTTCTGGACGAGGTGGCCGCCCGCGTGCGGGAAATCATGCTGCCTCCCATGTCCGCCCGGGAACAGTGCCGCTCCCTCAACCGCGTGCTGTTTCACGAATACGGTTTTCGGGGCAACTCGGAGGCCTATTCCGATCCGCGAAACAGCTTTCTTACCGAGGGGATTGGTCGCAAGCGCGGAATACCGATCACCCTGAGCATTCTCTACATCCTCATCGCGCAGCGTTGCCGGCTGACCCTGGAGCCAGTGGGTCTCCCTGGGCATTTTCTGGTCGGGTGTTTCTCGGACAAGATGCCCTTCTTCATCGATCCCTTCGCCGGAGGCGCCTTCCGCTCCCCCGACGAGGTTTTCTCCATGCTGCGTCGTCATAAGATCCCCCCAAAGCTGACCTACCTCGCACCCATGCCGGTGCGCGAAGTGCTTTGCCGCAACTGCCGAAACCTCGTCAACCAATACCATGCGGCCCAAAAGCCCGACCTCTCGCGACTTTTCGCCCGCTTTGTCGATGAATTCGAAGCCACCTACCGCCGCCACGCAAAATCCTGAGCAAACGGTCTTCACTCTGGAGGATCTGACAACCTGGAAATACGAGGGCGTCAGCCTTGCCGTGCTCGGGCACCCGGTGGCCCATTCCATCAGCCCGGCGATGCACAACGCCGCGTTGGCAAAGATGGCCGAGGTCGATCCGCGATTCCAGCGCTGGCGTTACTTCAAATTCGATATCCCGCCGGGCGACCTGCCGACAGCCCTGCCGCTGCTTCACCGGCAGGGCTTTTATGGGGTGAACCTCACCATTCCCCATAAAACGGACGTTCTGCCCTTGCTGGCCAAGATCGACCCCGAAGCCGAACGGATGGGCGCGGTAAACACATTGCGTCGCCTGGAATCCGGTTACGAGGGATTCAACAGCGACGGTTACGGACTCTCCACCGCCGTGACCGAAGAGCTCGGTATCCGCCTGGCCGAAAAACCGGTGGTCCTCCTGGGCGCCGGCGGTGCGGCGAGAGCGGCGGCGGTCCAATGCCTGACGGAATCGTGCCCGGAACTCTGGCTGGGCAATCGCAACCCCGACCGGCTTGCGACCCTGCGAGATGATATCGCCCGGTTCAAAGGCCCTTCCACCAGGATCGAGGCTTTCGCACTGGCCGACCTTCCGGAAGGCTTCCCGACCGATGCTCTGATTATTAATGCCACCTCGGTCGGACTCCACCCGGATGACCCGTGCCCTTTCGATCTCACTCGTCTGCGCGGCACCTACGCCGTGTATGACATGATCTACAATCCCCCGGAAACCGCCCTGATGAAATCCGCGCGCCGTCTCGGCATGCCGGTCGCCAACGGCCTTTCGATGCTGGTGCATCAGGGCGCGCGCTCCCTGCAGATCTGGTCCGGCGCCACCGTCCCGGTGAACGCCATGTCTCAAGCGGCTCGACATCGCGCCGGCTGACTCCGCCCGGCCAACCTCCGGCCGGTCCACCTTTTAATCCGACAATCATTCCTGTATCCATGCTCACCGAAATCGCCTCGATCGATGAACACTTTCCCTGGTTCTTCACTTCCCTATCCTTTATATTCGGCGCTATTGTCGGAAGCTTCCTCAACGTATGCATCTATCGGATACCAGCCGAGAAGTCGGTCATCACTCCGGGCTCGCACTGCGCTTGCGGCAAACCGATCGCCTGGTATGACAACATTCCCATTCTGAGCTGGATCCTCCTGCGGGGAAAAGCCCGTTGCTGCGGATCCCGCTTCAGTTTCCGCTATCCCTTGGTCGAACTGCTGACCGCCGGTCTTTTCCTGCTTTGCTGGATCCAGTTTCCCCCGGCTATGGCCCTTTGCGGATGGGTCTTCGTCTCAATCCTGATATGCTCCACCTTTATCGATCTGGACCACATGATCATCCCGGACCGATTCACCATTGGCGCCGCCATGGTGGGCCTGGGGTTGGCTTTCCTGTTTCCGGTTCTGCATGGCCAGACGGAGGGGTTGCTGCTGATCGACAACCTCCGCGCACTGATCATCGCCGGCATAGGGCTCCTGATCGGATCGGCCACGGTGTTGTGGATCGCCTTGGTTTCAGAGATCGTACTGCGCAAGGAAACCATGGGGTTCGGGGACGTAAAATTTCTCGGGGCCATCGGCGCCTTTACCGGTTGGGAAGGTGCGCTTTTCGCCATTTTCGGCGGCGCGATCATCGGCACCGCGGGACTTCTCGTTTTCCTCGCCTTGCGCCCGTTTTTGCCGAAGAATCCGGATCCGGACTCGGGCCTTCTCGGGCGGCCCATCCCATTCGGTCCCATGCTGGCATTGGGCGGATTATTGTATTTTCTATTCCTGCACGGACCGGTCGATGCTTATTTTCTGGAAAACGCGGAAATGCTTTTCGGCGAGTTTTCGCCATAAAAAAACCCGCGGTTGGCACCGCGGGTTTGTGGAAACTCAACGTGATGGTGGTTAAGCCATCGCCTTCAGCGCCGCTCCCGGTTTAAACTTAACCGTTTTCGAAGCCTTGATGGAAATCGTTTCCTTGGTGCGGGGATTGATCCCCTTTCGCGCTGCACGTTTGGCCACCGAAAAGGTGCCAAAACCTACCAACTGCACTCCCTTATCCTTTTTAACCCCCTTCTTAATCGCCTCCAGCACCGAATCCACCGCGCGTTCGGCCGCGGCTTTCGATGTGTCCTTACCTAGGGTCTTCTGAACTTCTTCCACGAGTTCTGATTTGTTCATTGCTTGTTTCCTTTTCTAATTGAATTAGTGGGCTGCAATCCTACCCCACGCCATGCGGAGCAGTACGATGAACCGAAAACAAGGGGCTTTCCGGGGTTCAGTCAACATTAATCCGCGTGTTTATGCGGATTCCCGGGATGCCGCTCGCCGACCTCGCCGGAACTCTGGCCGCCTCCCCGATAGACTTCCCCACGGCGGCCGTGGGCGAACACCTTGAGCAGGTATTCCATGGCATCGAGGCGGCCGATCCCGCGCTCCCGCTCAAGCTGGTCGGCGCGCTTCTGCAACTGCGCCGCCATCACCCCCGAACGGCCCGGATCAACCCCGTGGGATTCAAGGAAAGTCTGCAACTGCCGGCGTTCGGTATTCATTTCAGATCGGGATCTTGACGCCCCAAAATTTGGATACATTCGTTTCCGTCGGGCCGCAATGAGAGACCATCAGCCTGTTCGGCAACCGAACGATCCAGGAGGATAAAGGCGAGCAGCTCCTCATCACGGCGACCGACCGAGGTGATACGCCCGGCCTCCCTTCCCTTGTGATAAACAGGACAAGGAATCCGTTCGGCCGACGCTTCCAGCCTTGCCGTAACCAGGACACGCCGCAACCGCCCTTTATGCCGCAACCGCGCCATGACCTCCTGCCCGGTGTAACACCCTTTCTCATACGATACCGCAATCCGCTCCAACCCCCCCTCCTGGGGAAGGGCGCCGCAAGCGACATCCAACATCGCGGCCGGCATTCCGGAACGTATCCGCTCAAAGTGAAAATCCGATTCGCCGGCCCATTTCCCCCCATCCGCGGCCAACCGATTCTTCAGCAACAGCGAGATCGGTTCCCACCGGTCCGACGAGACCACAACCTCGTACGCCCCATTCGGCGACCACCAGGCGGGGAGAACCCAAATCCATTTCTCGGGCCGGCTATAGGTTCCGGGGCGCGGAACCTGCCAGCCGAGATCCTCGATCAGATCCCGCGCGCCAGTCCCCCAAAGAGTCAACGCCTTAACCTCATCCGTGTGGTCGTCCACGATGACGTCATCGGAAAAAACATACGCCTCAAGGCGTTCCTGCAACGCCGAGGCCGCGGTGTTGCCGCTGTGCAAAGTAAATCGACCGCCTTCCTGCAGCAGCACCAGGCTGTCTCCCTCGACCCCGCCCTTGGCGTTCAGCCAAAGACCGTACGTCGCAGCATTCGCAACCGACGACTCGAGATTGTTGCTGAACTGCCCCTGAAGAAAGGTGAATGCATCGTCCCCGGAGACCTCGACCCAGGCCGCGGGTAAATAGGAATAGGCCCACAAATTCGCCATGGAAGCGATCGTCAGGTTTTTCCCACCTGAGCGCAATGCGGGAATCCGCCCTGGAACACTTCGGATTCACGATGTCTCCCGATTAGAAATGCTTTCCACGGTATTAGATTTGATAAGACTTTCTGATTTTACATTGACTCAAAGATAAATCGCTCTTATCAATAAAACCATCAGCCAACACTTTCTCCCGCTAGTCGGGAGTTTTGGGGTAACTAAGAAAGCAGTACGGGGCGGACCGTTTTGGGGTAGACGGTCCGCCTTTACTGTTTTTTCGCGCAAGAAAACAATTTGCACCCTTCCGGCCATTGGACATATTGATACGGGTTGTGCAGAAAGTAACCGACATCAATGTTTTCGAAACCCGGCCGCTGCCGTCGCCCATCGAGCTGCTTCAGGATATCCCGCGCAGCCAAACGCAGGAGGAACTGATCGTTCGCAGCCGGGAGGAGATCCACGAAATTATTTTCGGGGACGACAAACGCCTTTTGTTCGTGGTGGGCCCCTGCTCGATCCACGACCCCGCGGCGGGCCTGGAGTACGCGCGACGCCTTGCCCGCCTGGCTCGGGAGGTCTCCGACCGCCTGCTGCTGGTGATGCGGGTCTATTTTGAAAAGCCGCGTACCACGGTCGGCTGGAAGGGGTTGATCATGGACCCGAACCTCGACAATTCCTGCGACATTCCCCGCGGTCTGGCCGGTGCCCGGACCTTTCTCGGAAAGGTGCTGGATGAAGGTCTGCCCACCGCGACCGAACTCCTGGATCCGATCACGCCGCAGTACATCGCGGACCTGATCAGCTGGTCGGCGATCGGAGCGCGCACCACCGAATCGCAGACCCATCGACAAATGGCGTCGGGCCTTTCCATGCCGCTCGGATTCAAAAACGGCACCGACGGAAACATCACCACCGCGATCAATGCCATCCGGGCGGCTTCGGAGCCCCAGACTTTTCTCGGAATCAATCAGGACGGTCGGTCCTCGGCCGTCACCACCCGCGGCAACCCCAACTGCCACCTCATTCTGCGGGGCGGCTCGAGGGGACCGAACTACGAAAAGCCCTTTGTCGACGAAGCCCAGGCCGCGCTAAAGGCGGCCGGATTGATTCCGGCGATCATGATCGACTGCAATCACGGCAACAGCAGGAAGGATCCGGAAAATCAATCCCTGGTCGCCGCCAATGCCCTGGGGCAGATTCAGGAGGGGGACACTTCCATCATTGGATTTATGGTGGAGAGCAACCTCAATCCCGGCAAACAAGCGTTTCCCCGTCCGCGTGAGGAACTCGCCTACGGGGTATCGATCACCGACGGCTGCCTCGGCTGGGAGGCCACGGAAGAACTGATTCGTGACACCCACCGGGCCCTGGAATCGCGTTTCGCGGTCAACGCCTGAGCCCGCGTTTCGTTTCGAAAATTCGCGAAATCTCCTCCGCGGATCGGGTGTTCAGCACCGAGTCTTTGGTCAGCCACCCTTTCCGGGCCACCAAAACGCCGGTGCGAACGAAGCGCAGGCCTTCCACCGAGTGGGCGTCCGGATTGATACTGGTCATCACCCCCCTGGCGGCCGCGCGCTTCCAGTATCGCCAATCCATGTCGAGGCGACGAGGATGCCCGTTGAGCTCCAGGATCACATTATTGGCGGCCGCGGCATCGATGATCTTCGCATAATCGACTCGATAACCTTCGCGCGCCAGCAGGAGGCGTCCTGTGAGATGACCGATCATGGTGACACTCGGATGTTCGATGGCGCGGATGATCCGGCGGGTCATCTCCTCCTCCGTTTTGCCGAAAGAGGAGTGGACCGAAGCCACGACGTAATCCAGCTCGGTCAGAATCGAATCGTCGAGATCCATCCTGCCATCGGGAAGAATATCGCACTCCACTCCGGCAAACACGTGAACCTTCGATTTTCCGGACGCGTTGAATTCGCGAATTTCCTCCAGTTGGCGGGCCAGGCGGTCCTCGTTCAACCCATTCGCCTGAAAGCTCGCTTTCGAGTGGTCGGCAATCCCGATATAATCCCACCCAAGGTCTTCGGCCGCCTGCGCCATCTCCTTCAGCGCGTGTTTGCCGTCGCTGGCCGTCGTGTGATTGTGAAACGCCCCGCGAAGGTCGGACTCCTCCAGCAAGCGCGGTAATTCTCCCGCTTCCGCCGCTTCAATCTCATCCAATCCTTCCCGCAATTCCGGGGGAATCGCCTCCAATCCCAGGAAGCCGAACAATTCCGCTTCGCTGCGAATCGCTTTGGGATCATCGGGCGTGCCGGGTTTCGGATTTCTGGAATGCCCCCCTTCCTTGCGCGCGGGTTTTCCTTCCTCCGCCGTCAATCCCCACTCGCTGAGGCTGAAACCAAGAGACAACGCACGTTGTCGCATTTTGACGTTGTGGTCTTTGGATCCGGTGAAGTGATGCAGGGCGAAGGCGAACTGGTCCGCCGGCACCACGCGCAAATCCGCCTGCAAACCGCCCTGGAGACGAATGCTCGATTTGGTTTCTCCGGATGCCGTAACCTCGCTCACCGCCTCCTGGCCGATGAACCAATCCATCACCGGCCGGGGATCCCCGGACGCAACAATGAAGTCGAGGTCGCCCACCGTCTCCAGGCAGCGCCGCAAACTCCCGGCATGCTCGGCCCGCTCCACTTCCGGCAATCCGCGCAACCCCGCCAGGATCGGCTCGGCGACCTGAAACGCGTCCCACCAGAGGTGTCTTTTGGCGTAGGCCTCGCGGTTGCGGATGCCGGAAAGAATTTTTTCTTCCGACTTTTTCCCAAATCCCTCCAGGGCGGAAACACGGCCTTCGGTGCAAGCGGCGGTCAACTCCTCCAGGGTCGTAATGCCCAACTCGCTGTAGATCGCCTTGATCTTTTTCGGCCCCAGGCCCGGAACCTCCAGCATTTCGAAAAGCCCCGCGGGCAGCGAGGCCTTCAATTCCCGGTGCAGCGGCAGTTCCCCGGTCTCATGCAACCGGACAATCTTTTCGGCCAACGCCTTTCCGATCCCGGAAACCTGATCCAGACGCTCCTCCGCAATCAAAACCCCGAGATCCTCCTCCAGATTCTCCAAAGCGCGAGCTCCGCTCGAATACGCGCGCACCTTGAAAGCATTTTCCCCGCGCAACTCCAGCATCACTCCGATTTCACGGAGCACCTCGGCAATTTCTACTCGGTCCATATTTTTTCCCCAACAAACCCCCAGCCCAACCAAATGTCAAAACCCTCCACCCGGCTTCTCCCGTCGAGGTTTCGTTGGCGGGCCGATTCTTCGTCGTTGGTCACTGATTCGGAATAATCTTGCGGAGAAAGTGGGGGCGATGGATCGGGGACGGGCCGTTCTGAAGAATGGCCCGGCGGTGGGTGAGGGTGCCGTAACCTTTATGGCGGGCAAACCGGTACTGCGGATAGCGTCCGTCGAGACGAGTCATGATTCGATCCCGGGTGACTTTGGCCAGGATGGAGGCGGCGGCGATGACCAGGGATTTACCGTCACCCTTCACCACGCCCCGGTGCAGGAAAGGGAAGGGTTTTAGGGGCAGGCCGTCCACCAGGAGCCGAACGCGCGACCCGTTTCCGGGAATCCCGTCGAACAACTCCAGGCCGTCTCCACAAAACTCGAATCCGCCGGAAACGCCGTCCGCGGAAAGCACCGCTTCAATGGCGCGCCGCATGGCCAGGCGGGTCGCACCCAGGATATTGAGTCGGGCGATTTCGTTTACCGACCCCTCCCCCACGCCGGCCAACAGGACTCCTTCGGCCATCAATTCCTGAATTCTCGCAAAAGCCGCTTCGCGTCCTTCGGCCGTAAGCCGCTTGGAGTCATCCACCACCTCCGCCAGAGCGGCGCAAACCCCGCTGGCATAAAATTCCCGGCGGATAAAAACCGTTCCCGCGACCACCGGTCCGGCCAAAGCGCCCCGGCCGGCTTCATCCACCCCCGCCAGAAATTCCCAATCGCCGTCGCAGGTCAGGTCGAATTGATGCAGTGCGCTGGTCACGGTTCCAGTCATCAGGAGTTGGCGGTATTAGGCAAATCCGAACCGATGGAGTCGCGAGCCACCGATTTCCCCCTTTCGATTCGACGCCATCAAGAACCTCATCCGTCCGGCAGACCGTCTATTTTCGCTCGAAAACCGGTTTCAGCGGCGGCAAATCGATCCGGCCCCGCACCCCCTCGGCATCCACCACTTCGTGGGCGGTGCGAAAATGCAATTTGGCGAAGTCGCCCAGCGCCTCCGGACCGAGCGTTCGAATGATCTCACCGGCCTGTTCCTTGACCCGGGCGCTCGCCCCCTTTTGCAGCTTCTGGCCAAAGCGGTCCGACAATTTACCCATCTGCCGCACGTATTCGGCGCGAGCCACCACCGAAGCCGCCGCCACCACCGGATCGGATTCGGCCCGGGTTCGCATTTGCAGGTCGAAATCAGTGTCTTTGAAATACCGCTGCACCAGCGGTTGCTTGCTGAATTGGTCCAACAAACCCCATTTTACGGGCTTCTTCTTGAGTGCGACCTCCAACGCCTTGGCGTGTTGCCAGGCCATGAGGCGATTCACGTTGGCTCCCGGTTTGGCCATCAGCTCGTTGTACTTGCGCATGCCACAGAACACCACCTCCACCACAACTCCGGGGGTGGCCCGGATCATTTGGTCCAGCTTGACGATGGGGCCGTCGGAAATCTTCTTGCTGTCTCGAATCCCCGCCTTGAGCCAGGCCTCCACCGCCGCCCGATCGGCGATTACGGTGGCACAGACAATCGGGCCGAAAAAATCCCCCTTCCCGCTTTCATCGAGACCGGCATGAGACTCGAACCATTCCGGGTGATGGACCTCGTCATAACCGAAACGGGCTTCCCCGGTCACCTGCGGTTCCAGGACATCGACGATGAACTCCTCGGTTCCCTTCCCCTGAATCACCACCTTGCCACTCTTGTAACCGACCACATTGACTTTGGGCCCCTTAAAAGCGAAACGCGCATAATCCACTTCGTAGGGATCCCACATCTTTTCCTGGCAGACGCCCTCCAAGAGAGTCATTCGGTCATCGTCCAACTTGATGGTGTAAAGGGTTTTCCTGGAGGCCTCTTCCGGGTTTTCCGATTTCTTCTTTTTCATGCCCGACGGTTATAGTCACGCCCCGGAGAAAATGACGACTCCTTTTCACCCGGCTCAGCGCTCCCCCATTCCCCGAAGCGCGTCGAGGATTCGTCTTTCCCGTTTGGTCGGCCGGCCCATTCCTTTGCTGCGCATAAACGGGTCACGCATCGCGCCCTGTTCACGTAGCCGTTCGTATTCGGACGCAGGGGTCAAGTCCTCCATAAACTCCGGAACCCGCGCCGCGCCGACGCGTTTCTCCACCACCTCCCGCACGCGCAGGGTCCGGGTCAATCCGGGTTGCCGCACCGAAATCACCTCTCCGGGCCCGACCGTCCGGGAGGGTTTCAAAGCCCGCCCGTTGATTTTCACCGTTCCCGCGTCACATGCCTGGCCGGCCAGGGAACGCGTTTTGAAAGCGCGCACTGCCCAGAGCCATTTATCAATCCGCACTTTACCGTCTTTCCGGTCGTTCGCGCTCATAGAGATCCACTCGCGGGTCCTTTTGACAACACTGCTGCACGGTGTAAAGGTAGCCAATTTCCAAACGAAGTTAAAGCGAAACCGCCAATTCGAACCCACCCGCATTCCGCATGTTGTCACCGGCCGCAACAACCCTCGAAATTCTCTCGCTCGGGCAGTGGCAGGCCCGCCTCGCCGGCCATGAGACCCGGTTGACCCCGTGGGTGGAAGCACACCGCCGCCGCACCTCCCGCGGGGAGCGCCACCCGGTCTATGATTTTCTTTTCGAATACTACTCGTATCGACCGGGACTCCTCCTGCGCTGGGTGCCGGGGCTCGGAGTCGCCCTGGAGGGAGAGGAGGCCGAGGCTTTCCTGCGATGGCGGGATTTTGCCCGTACGGAAGCCGGCGTCACGCTGGATTCCACGCGCCTGACCCACCGCACCCGGCAAACCGCCGCCTGGATAGGAGAACTCCTGCGCCGCTGCCGCGGGCGCGCCGGGCATTTCGGCTGCCACGGCCTGCACGAGTGGGCCATGGTGTACGAAACCCCGGAGGTTCGTCACGGCTCCCAACCGCTCCGTTTCTCCCCGGACGAAATCCGGGAGATCGTCCGTTCACACACCATACGCTGCTCCCATTACGACGCGTTCCGCTTTTTCACCGCCCCGGCCAAACCCTTGAACCGCTTGCAGCCGCGCAAGGAAACCCGTTTGGACCTGGAGCAGCCCGGGTGCCTGCACACCAACATGGATCTGTACAAATGGGCCTACAAGCTGGCGCCCTGGACCCCTTCCGAACTGGTGGCGGACACCTTCGAGCTGGCCCGCGACATCCGCGAAGTTGACATGCGCGCCAGCCCCTACGACCTCCGGCGCCTTGGGTTCGAACCCGTTCAAATCGAGACCCCGGAAGGCCGTCAGGAGTACCAGGATCTGCAACGCGCCTTCGCCGGCCGGGCCGAGCCGCTCCGCGACCGCCTGATCGCGGTCTGCGAGCGGATCACGGCATTCCCCTTGCCTTAAACCGCTGATTGAGGCTATTTGAGGATAACCTATCTCCATTCAATTCTCCCGCCATGGCCGAACTCGACATCGACTCCGTACAGAAGCAAATCAAAGTTCGCCCGATCACCCTGGAGGATTTTCCCGAGATCGTCCGCCTTCAGAAACGCTGTTTCTCGGGGATGACCCCATGGAAAAAGGAGCAGATTGAAAGCCAGGTGAATCGCTTTCCCGAAGGCCAGATCTGTATCGAATTCGACGGACGACTGGTCGCTTCCTCCTCCAGTTTGATCATCGACTTCGATCCCTCGACCGAACGATTGAGCTGGGACCAGATTTGCGACTTCGGCTATATCGGCAACCACAACCCGGAAGGCGACACCCTGTACGGCATCGAGATCATGGTGGACCCCGACTTCCGCGGCATGAAACTCGCCCGTCGGCTCTACGACAAACGGAAGGAACTGGTCATCGAAAAAAATCTGATGCGCATTGTCATCGGCGGCCGGATTCCGGGCTACAAAAAACACTCCCGGGAGATTTCAGTGCACGAATACGTGCAAAAGGTCACCAACAAGTCGCTCTACGATCCGGTGCTCACCACCCAACTGGCCAACGGGTTCGTCCTTAAACGCATCATTCGCGACTACATAGACGAGGACACGGATTCTTCCGGTTACGCCGTTTTCCTCGAATGGTCGAACGTCGACTACGCGCCCGACGTCTCCAAACGGTACCTCCCCACCAAACCCCTCCGGATTTGTTGCGTGCAGTACCAGATGCGGCCGATTCGATCCTTCTCGGACTTCGCGCAACAGTGCGAATATTTCGTCGACGTCGCATCGGACCGCAAAAGCGACTTCGCGCTGTTCCCGGAGTTGGTCACCTCGCAATTGCTCTCCTTCATCGAAGCCAAGCGCCCGGAAGTCGCGGCCCGCAAGTTGGCCGAATTCGCGCCCCAGTACCTCGAACTCTTTTCCAACCTGGCGATCCGCTACGACGTCAACATTATCGCCGGCTCCACCTTCGTCCAGGAAGAGGACTACCTTTACAACGTGGCCTTCCTTTTCAAGCGCAACGGGGAAATCGAAAAGCAATACAAGATCCACATCACCCCGAACGAACGCGAATGGTGGGGCGTCACCGCCGGAAAGGATATCCAGGTTTTCGATACGGACCGGGGCAAGATTTCCATTCAACCCGGCTACGATGTCGAGTTTCCCGAAGTCAGCCGGATCGCCACGGAGAAAGGCGCGCGCCTGATCTTCGTGCCGTTTTGCACCGACGAACGCCACGACTACCTCCGCGTGCGCTACTGCGCCCAGGCGCGCTGCATCGAAAACCAGGTGTACGTCGCCACCGCGGGCACGGTGGGCAATCTGCCGCACGTCAAAAACATGGACGTGCAATACGCCCAATCCGCCATCCTCACACCCACCGACTACGTGTTCGCCCGCGACGGCATTGCCGGGGAGTGTACTCCGGACGCGGAAACCGTCCTGATTCACGATCTGGACCTGGAGATCCTCAACCGCCACCGCCTCAGCGGCACCACCCGCAACTGGAACGACCGGCGCACCGACTTATACCGGGTCGTCGACGCGACGAACCCGAACCGGTTTTCCTGGGAACCGCCGAAGACGTAAGTCCAGGCGGAGAACAGTCCTTGAACAAAGCCCTCGGCAACGGTCTCAAGGCCGCTCGAAATTCCTGAGGAATTCGTCTTTCCAACGATAAGCCTCCAGAAGCGTGGGGTCGTCGTCGCCAAGGATTCGCCTGGCGGCGTACAGGGCTTCCACCGAAGCCAGACCGCCCTCCGGATCCTGGAACAGCTTGCTTTTGCGGGGGTAGGCGGTGACGAGGTCGGCGGGCAGGCTGCGACGAACCGGCTCGCCGGTCAAACAGGCCTCCAAATCGGCGGCATAACGCCAGGTGCCATCGAGCAGCAACAACGGCCGTCCGGCGTCGCCCGAAGTCAGAACCGGCGCGGACGGCGTCAGCAGCGTATAACCGCCGGCATCGAAGCGAAAACCGGTGGTCGCCTTGTGAAACGTGATGTCCGGCCGCCCGTGCAAAGGAACCAGACTGCACTTGGACAGCCGTTCCTTCGGATGGCGGATCACCACGGTTTCTATGGCGGACATTCGTTCAGGTAATCGGGACACCCGGGTGATTGACAACCTGGAAATTCCGTGGAGACAGCCAGTCTGCCTTCTTGCAACCTATGGCAATGAGGACGAAAGGAAGCGAATCAGAAGCTGCCCTTGGACGAAATCCCGTCGAGTCGCGAAACGTCGTGGCGACGGCGGTTTACCTCAGAATGGCAGAACCTTAAGGCTCCCTTCGGTATCGCTATCGGTATCGGGATCGCTATCGACGGAACGAAACGGAGATGACGGGCGACTCTAGAATCGCTCTCCGTACCATCGGGCGGCGCATTCGAGATCGCGATTCGTAAGGCCGTGGCCTCCGGGAAAACGCTCGTGCCTGACCTCCGCTCCGGCCTTCTCCAACAGAGTTGCCAATTGCTCGCTGTTTTCCGGTGGAATCAGCGGATCGTGTTCGCCGGAAACCATGAGAACGCGAGTGCCGTCCAGGTCGATCGGGGCGTCCGGCTCGAACGGGGTCATGGCACGGAAAAGGATCGCTCCTCCCAAAAGGCCCGGCCGGGAGAGCAACACACTGGCCGCGATATTGGCTCCGTTGGAGAACCCCAGCGCCACCACCGGCCGATCGCGGAATCCGTACTCGGTCCCGGCTGACTCGACAAATGCCGCCAACTCTGCCGTTCTCAACCGCAGATCCTCCAGGTCGAAGACCCCCTCTTCGATCCGCCTGAAAAACCGCGGCATGCCCCGCTCCAACACTTTTCCCCGCGGACTGAGCACCCCCGCTCCGGGTGCGATGGCCTCCGCCAGAGGCACCAGATCGTTCTCGTTGCCGCCGGTGCCGTGAAGGAGAAGAAGAACAGGACGGGCAAGATCACCGGGCTCGTAAACATGGATGAAATCTCGGGCTTCGTTCATAGGATGAAGATACACAATTGCGGAAACCAGGCAGAACGAAAAAAGACTTGCCCCCCAAGCAGCTAACGACTCGGGAGGGGCGTCTGCAGGGAAATGTTCAAAGACACCTCCTTCCGGTGGATTATGGACGAAGCTTCCGTTTATCTCACGATACTTTCAATCAACGACTTGAGAGCTTTCCAAGATCCCGTGACCGAAGGCGGGCGACCCGCCTCGAGAACTAAAGATTAACTTATTTTGGTGTTGCTTTCAATCAATCGTTGCTTATGCTGAAAGGTTAGGCCCAAATGTTATCCAGAAAGGTTTTTTTATGAAAAAACACCTGTACCTTTCACTGATACCGGAGTCCTTGATCGCCTCGATGCTGCCTCCGGATGAATTCGGTGCTTATTACGCAACCGGAACGCATCGGCATTCGCGTGGCCGGGCGATCTTCTTCGAGGTTTCGCGGGATATTCGTTCGGACTACTTTCACTTGGATGAAATTGACAAGCGCTGTATCCCGCATCCCGATGGACGACCCCGTAAGTCGACTTATCTTGGCGTCTACCGGGTACTGGAGCATGTTGGACGCGACTCTCTGGGGAAAATCTACCTCGTCACCGCCGACGGCAGGGTCTTAGGATTAAACCCGGCCGACGAGGCCCCCCAAGACGGGAAGCTCGGACTTCACCTCTACCAGGAACTCTGTCCGTTGCGACCGCGTGTGGCAAGCAATCTCGGTCCGCAAGGCTTTGGCGCCAAGCTGACTGATCGCAGCCACCCCGTATCCGTCAGCCGTATAGTCTTTTGTGAGCTTAGGCTCGATGAGCTGGCGGAGGATCCGGAAAGGGGCAAGGCGGATGATTTGCCGTACGCGAGCATCGCCCATTTAAGGGACTGCTTGGTGCTATTGCGCGATCATCCGGAAAAGCAGGTCAAGGTGGTCGTCCGTACCATGCCCGAAGATTTTCTCTATCGAACCATCCTGGGCGGTTTCTACGTGGCGGATGCGTCGGGATTGACCTACTACCCCATGCCCGAGCTTGAGATCCTGGAACGCGATCATCACGAATGGGAGCGTTCCGCTATGTCCAGCCTGCTTTGAGATACTAAGATATTCGCTTTAATGGGAATAAAATGTGTCCCGGCCAGCCGGGATTGCGAGACCTTGCCTTTCCGGGCTTTCCTAGATCGGAAAGGCGTGCGCAACCCCGGGCCGCCGGGACACGGGACACGGGACAAGAAATTCCAGTTCCTCTTATTTAACGCCCAATCATCCGCCCCGCGCTTTCGCCCTGCCGGAAGCCTGCGCTCAATTTCTATTCCAACTCGTCAAGTTCCTCGGCGGTGTAGGGCACCCAGCGGCGTTCCTCGAGCTCGCCACGCAACGCTTCGACGGCATCCGGTGAGATAGGATCCTCGCTCAAGCCGGCGAATGCGTAGCGCACGTAGCTGGCGATCGCCGCGATCTGGTCGTTTTCGAGGTGAAACGCGCCCGGCATGATGCTGTCGAAATGTTCGCCGGCAATCTCGACCGGTCCACGCAACCCTCCCAGAATAACGCGCAGGAGGGTGTCGGGATCGCCATGAACCCGACCCGCGCCGACGAGCGGCGGAAAGGACCCCGGCACCCCGGTTCCGTCGGGCTGATGGCACTCCAGGCAGGACATACGATAGTAATCACGTGCGGCGACCAGGTGCTCCGGCAAATCCGGAATCGCGACTTCGGCGATCGCGGTTGCCGCCAGCATCTCCTCGACCGGCGGTCGCAGCCCGGCGGGCAACTGGTCGACCAAGTCCACCAGCACCGGCCGCTGCGGGCCGCCCGCGACGCGTTCGGCGATCGCCATCAATTCCTCGGCATACCAGGTGTCCAATACCCGCTCATCCAGGGTTCGGGCCGCCGCGATCAGTGTCATCAATCCCTGCCGGCGCATCGCCAGGCGGGCCGCCTCCCGCAGAGCACCCCTTTCCAGCGCCTCCTCGCTCGACACCAGCGCCCAAACAATCCGCGCCACCGGTTCGTTGGGAACCGACTGGGCGGCCAAAGTGAGGGCGAAAAGGCGTTCCCTGGGCTCTTCCACCAACATAATCAAGCTC
>PXBO01000115.1 GCA_003566885.1 Opitutia bacterium
CTGGAGGTGGGGGAGTGGGGAGAGTGCCAGAAGGCGTACCGGGTGCACCTGTTTGGGCGTGCGAACGCGGCGTTGATGGGCGAAGGGCAGGGTTTGCCTGCGAGTGTGGTGTCGCGGGTGAAGGGGCGGGAAGGAGAGTTGAGCCTGCCGGAGGTGTTGCGTTGCCGGGTGCGTTATTTCACGGCCGGGGCGGCGATCGGGACGCGTGAGTATGTGGAGGAGGTATTGCGGCAGAACGCGGGGATGTTCGGGGAAAACCGCAAAAGCGGAGCGGTGCGAATGCGGGGGAAGGGGTTGCGGGAGTTTTACAGTTTGAGGAATTTACAGAAGGACGTGTTTGGGTAGGAATACGTGTGTGACCGTACAGTTATGCCTTGACGGTGCAATCAGTCACGATCCGTACAGGACGTAGGCCAGGGCGAATAGGATCAAACTCAAGCCTCCGAAAACCGCCAAGTAAATGAGGCATCCACGCCGGACCTCTTGTCGTATGGCGCGATGATCGATTTCAAGAGGATCCTGGGCTATCGGTTCGGTCGCCCCGGCTTCGGCGGGCGATTTTTCAGGGAGAGGATTTAGGTCCCTGTTTTTTGGATTGGATGGATCTGGGGGCGACGACAGCAGTTGGCTCTGGTGGCTGCTTTCTCGTGCGATTTCGGAATCCAGCCAGTCGAGGTGATTCTGCAACAGCCTTTTCTGGGCATAGAGTTCTTCCAGACGGTGCCTCATGCAATGAGTTGAGTTTTGGTGTCCGGTCGATTAAGCCAAGAACTAAAAAAAGAGAACGCTGACGACGTTCTCTTTTTTTAGCCGGACGGAAGAACCGACCGCTATGCGAGACGATTCTCAGGCAACGGGTTCCACGTGGACCTTGCGGTGAGCCTTGTCGAACTTGACCTGTCCATCGGTCAACGCGAACAGGGTGAAGTCACGTCCGATGCCGACGTTGCGACCGGGATGGGTCCTGGTGCCGCGCTGGCGAATGATAATATTGCCGGCAATAACTTTCTCGCCGCCGAATTTCTTGACACCCAGGCGCTTGCTGATGCTGTCCCGGCCGTTTCTGGATGTGCCCTGTCCTTTTTTGTGAGCCATGGTTTACGCTCCTTTATGCTTGAATACTGTCGATTTTAATGACGGAAAGTTCCTGGCGATGCCCGCGGGTGCGTTCATAGCCTTTCCGTTTCTTCTTTTTAAATATCAGCACCTTCTTGCCCCGCTTGTTCTCCAGCACGGTGGCTTTAACCGAGGCGCCTTCGACAAAGGGCTGACCGATTTTCGCTTCGGCGCCCTCACCTGCCGTGAGGACTTCCTTGATCTCCACCTGGGAGCCGGCCTCGGTGTTGCGATAACGGTTTACCGAAAGGATATCCCCCTCCGAAACAGTGAATTGTCTGCCCTGCGTTTTAATCGTCGCTTTCATGGAAAAGGACCAAATAAAAACGCCAGCTTGAGGAAAGCAAGGAGAAATTCCTCGACGCGGCAGCTTTTCTGCCGCTTTTCTTTGGGAAAGCAATGCTCGATCAAGTGCGGCTGCGCGCTGAAAACGACCGACCCGATGGAACCGGAAAGAGTCAGGCAAACCTTCAGGCAACCTGAGGCGGTGGCGCATTACACCCGGGCAGCGCGAGATCTCGGGCTTTGGCGATCGGAGGTCCGCCTCTTTACCAGCTTATTCCGGGATCATGAGCCATTGCTTGATCTTGGGTGTGGCGCCGGGCGGATCGCGTTCGGTCTGTGGGAACTTGGATACCGCCGGCTTCAGGGCATCGACTACTCCAGCGAAATGATCCGCGAAGCGCGTCAGATCGCGCGGTTCCACCGTTATGGAATCGACTTTCGCCTCGCTGACGCTGTCGCGTTGCCGCTGGACAACGGCGCACTTGACGGCGTTATATTCGGGTTTAACGGCCTCATGCAGATTCCGGGGCGTGAGCGCCGCAGGCGGGCGATGAGGGAGGTTCGCCGGGTGGTGCGACCAGGTGGACGGTTTGTGTTCACTACTCATGATCGGGAGCACCGGGTTTTCCGGGATTTTCTTCGGATCCAAACGACGATCTGGGCTCGCGGGGAACAGCCGGATGAGTTGGAGGAATTCGGAGATAATTTTTTTCGGACACCGGAAGGAGAGATATTTATGCACCTGCCGAATCGGGCGGAGATTCTGGAAGACCTCGAAGCCACCGGCTGGCGGCATCAGAGCGACCTGATGCGTGAAGAAATTGCCAACGAGTCGTCCGAGGTGCGAAGGTTCTCCGACGAATGCCGCTTCTGGGTGGCGGAGGGTTGAGTTGCGTTATCGAGCGATTTGGCTTCTTTTGGTGAAAAGTAGAGACTATGGGATTTCGTCTTATCGGCATTGGTGGTTTGGTTGCGCTCATCGCGATGGCGTGGTTGCTGTTTTTTGATCGTGGAGTCGAGGATCCGACGGCGCCGGAAGTGAGGTCCGCTATGGTTCCGGAACGCGCGGCTCCGGGATCGGTTTTTCACGGTTTTCAGTCTCCGGATGAACCAGGGTTGCCTACGGCGCGGGAAGACGGATGGGAACGGGCGGCGCCTCCGGGCTCTTATGAGAATGAAATGATTCTCCGTTTTCCCGGTGGAGACGATAGGCGAAGATTTCTCTCGGAAATAGCCGGCCTCGATATCCGTGAGATAGAAATCATCCCGGGAACGAATATTGTCCGGGTGCGATACGGCAACGCGGCGACCGGGGCGCGTTTGCGGAACCTGCTTCCTCCCGGCGCCGGGGCGGAGTACAATCAGTTGGTCCTTTCCCCTTCCTTGCCGCCCCCGGTGGAGGAGGTTGAAAGCGGGCCGTTTTACGGATTCGGCGAGAATCTTTTACGCTGGCTCGGGATTCCGGACGATCATGACGACTGGGGTCGGGGGGTTACCGTGGCGGTGCTCGATACCGGAATCGTCCGGCATCCGGCTTTCGGTGGCGCGTTTATTCCCACGGTTGATATGCTGGGAGACCGAGCGGCGGGATTCAGTTATCACGGACACGGGACGGCGGTGGCTTCGCTGGTGGGTGGGCAGTACGGGGTGGCGCCGGCGGCCAATCTTTTGGCGCTGCGGGTTCTGGATGGAGACGGTGCCGGCAGTAGCTTTCATCTGGCGCAGGGGATCTACGAAGCGGTGAACCGAGGGGCTCGGGTGATTCCGATGGCGCTGGGGACCTATGGCGAGAGTTCGGTTCTGCGGGAGGCGGTGGAGTACGCGCTCGACCGCGATGTCATCCTTTTGGCCGCCGCGGGTAACGAAGGGGTGCAAGGTCTCCCGTATCCAGCTGCTTATGAAGGTGTTATAGCAGTAACGGCGATTGACGCTGAACGGCGTCGACCTCCATTCGCCAATGTGGCTCCCCAGGTTGATATCGCTGCTCCCGGAGTGGGGATCCTGGCGGCCTGGGAGAATGAGGACTACATTGAATTCAGTGGGACTTCCGCCGCAGTGGCTGTTGCGGGTGGGGCTGTGGCGGCCTTGCTGGGTTTCGAGCCGACGCTTTCTTCAACGGAGGTGGCGGCAATCCTGCGTGGAAATGCTGACGATACCGGAGCTCCGGGGCCCGATCCGGAAACCGGGGCCGGGGTGATAAACCTTAACCGGATTTTCAGTCGCAACGAATCGGGCATTCACGACCTGGCATTGGCTGGCTTTCATTTGAGTCCGGGAGCTCGGGAAGGCAATGGGCCTCTGCAGGTCGTCGTGCAAAACCGGGGAACCGAGCCGGTCCGGGATGTCCGGGTGGAGGTGGTCTTCGACGGCGATTCCCATCAAATCGATATCGGAGCCCTGGACGTGAACGAAGTCGGGGTAGCGGAAATCGATTTTGCCTCGGAACGGTTGATGGTTCCGGGAGGAGTGGAAATCGTCGCCCGAACCTTTGCGCCGCGGGTCGAGGACAATCGGCCCGAGAACAACGTCCTAGGGGCACGCATCGGCTTGGCCCCGACAGAGGAGTGAGGCGTACGGCGCCGGGGTTCCGGTCGAATTGGCGCAAGAATCCCGGTGGAATGTGATCGTTCCGGATCAGTGGTTGTTATTGACATCCTTGCGGCAATCCGGACAGATGCTGTGTGAAAGCTGCGGGAGCGGTGATTCGTCAAACAGCCCGAGGATGGCGATGGCGAATTCGACTTCGGTCCATCCCCCGGGCACTGCAACCCGTTTGCACCAACTGCAAATCTGGACGAAGTCCTTGGTCTTGTCGCCAGTGACCTCCAGCAGACCTATTCGGGATCGCTTTTCAGTTCGAATCGTTTCGCTGACAAATTCGACTCCGTCATCCGGAACGGGCGAGAGGGTGAGACGCAGGTAGCGGCGGGTGTCGGGAGAGTCGCAGCGTAAGGGAAGCGAGACGGAGATTCCCTCAGATCGAACTCTGGCCAGCAGTGACAAGAAAATTTCCCGGGTTTCCGCATCCTGAATGAAATCCCATAAAGAACACCCCAGTATGGAATCTCCGGCCAAGTCCCAGGCTCGATTGGCTTCCGCGAATCGGCGCCAGCCATCGTCCACCTCGATCAGGCGGTCACGCGAGTCAATGCGGTAGACGATTCGGGAGGTTACCTCTTGTGATGTTTGCACAATTGCAACTAGATGGGATTTACCGTGGTGGCAAGTGGTCGATCGCGATAGACAGGGCGTCAATCGATGAATCCACCCTGAAAAAAGATGCGTTTATCATGAATTTGTTAAAATTAGGATTCGCTGGCAAATATTTTGACGTTGAAATCAATCTCCGGCGGAATGTTTTGGATCGTTGCCGGGTTGAGACGGGAAGGTGATTCAATTGAGGTGCGGTTTCCTTCTTAAAGCATGATCGACTGGATTCTTTTTGGAGAACCCTGGAGCAACGCGAATTCAAGCATTTAGATTTGATTGCTTCGGATCTCAGCGGCATTCGCCCTATGAAATAGCACATTTTATGCTCTACGGTACCTCGATCGGACAGAAGCAGATTCTGATTGTCATGCTTTTTAGCGGTTTCGCGATCCTGTTGGCGGGTGGTGCATTCATTTCGCGAGATGTAGTGAGTTTGCGCAGGTCCCTGTTGCGGGACGCTATGGTGTTGGCCGAAGTGATGGGTCTCAACTCCAAGACCGCGCTGAGGAACGGTGACCGGGACCTGGCATCGGGCATTCTGTCAACGCTGGCGGCGCATGATGACCTTACCAGGGCGGCGCTTTTCGACGAGGCTGGCGAGGTGTTCGCGCGGTACAGCCGGACGGGCGATATTGGCCCGGGGTTTTCCGGGATTTCGCGAACACCCGGGCATGAGTTCAGTTGTGGTCGCCTGAAAGTGATCAATCCTGTCGAGGCTGATGGCGTTTGGCTTGGCTCGACCTAGCTCGAATTCGACCTGGGAGCGCGGCATGCCCGAATCACGAACCAAAGAACTCAACCGGGCGAGAGAACTGGGGAACCGCGAGCAGGCCCGCTTGCGTCTGATTTTCGACTCCGTTCCCATGGGGATTGCGCTTCGTACCGTGGGGTCGGACGGCAAGGCGGGCATAATGATGAACGACGTGCAGTGGGAAATCTGCGAGTTGGAACAGGATCAGGACGAAACCTCAGTGTTTTTCGACATCACGCACCTTGAGAATAGCGTCCGCATGGATCGAGGATCGATGGAGCGGCACGGGGTGGAACTGATCGGTTATCCCCGCCGTGAGGGGATCGAACTGATTCTGAGACCGGCTTTTCCACCCCGCAAGGGCGGTCATGCTTTTGGCTTGCATAGTAGTGCGCTCTTTGCCCAGGAAATGGGGGCGACACTGCGTATTGAAAGCGATGGAGCCGGCTTTGGCGCTCGTTTTATCCTGGAGCTTCCTCGCTACCCAAACCAAGAGCAGACATGAACGATCAAGGGCAAGAGAGTAATCGCCGGATTTTGATCATCGACGATAATCGTGCGATTCACGATGATTTTCGCAAGATCCTTTCCCCGGATGACGCGGAAAGCTCCGCGGCGCTCGACGTCAGCGAAGCCAAGCTTTTCGGTGAACCGGAGCCGCAGGTTCGAAAAGTCTCGTTTCAGCTCGATTCCGCCTATCAGGGTCAGGAGGGGGTGGCGATGGTGGAGAAGGCTTTGGCCCAGGGTCGGCCTTACTCCATGGCGTTTGTGGATGTTCGGATGCCCCCCGGCTGGGATGGCGTCGAAACAACCAGCCGAATGCTGAAAATTGATCCGCGGATACAGATTGTGATTTGCACCGCCTACGCCGATTATTCATGGGATGACATGTTCGCCCGTATCGGGGATCGGGATGGCCTGGTTATTCTGAAGAAGCCGTTCGACACGGTCGAGGCCCTGCAATTGGCGTTCGCGTTTACCGAAAAATGGCGCCTTCATTGTGAGGCGCAGGCCAGGATGCAGGATCTGGAAGCTCGGGTGGACGAGCGCACCCGGGAGATTCGACGGGCGAATCTCGCTTTACGTGAGAGCGAGGAACGTTTTTCGCGCGCTTTTGAGTACGCGGCGGCCGGAATGGCTCTGGTCTCGCCGGAGGGTAGCTGGATCAAGGTGAATCGGGCGCTGTGCGATCTTTTCGGCTATTCCGCCGAGGATTTCGATCAGGAATTGTGGGAGACGATCATGGATCCCACCTGCCGCGACAACGATCTTGATCACCGTCGCAAGCTTCTGGCTGGCGAGGTCCCGGTCTACCATGTTCAGAAGCGATGCATCGACCGTCACGGACGAACTGTTTGGGTCATTTTAAGTGTTTCTCTAGTTTGGGAGGAGAACAAGCCTCGGTATTTTATTTGGCAGTTGCAGGATATCACCAAACGAAAAAGGGCGGAACAGCAACTCAGTCTCGAATACGCAATCAGCCGGATTTTGGCTGAGTCGGTGGGAGAGAATCGTGTTGGACCGAAGTTGTTGGAGGTTCTCTGTCTGGAATTCGAATGGGATGCGGGCGTATTGTGGCGGGTGACGCAGCGGTCCGATGCTCTGCGCCGGGCGGCGGTCTGGCCGGAGGGTCTGGGGGGTAAGGCCCTGGAAGCAAAGGAATTTGAGCTCATTGCGGCGGGAAGCGAGGGAATCCCGGGCCGGGTATGGGCGTCGGTCGAACCGACCTGGGTTCCGGATCTTTCTGCCGCCGGAGAGGCGAAGGATCTGGTTGCCGCGCACCAGGCGGGCTATAACGCGGCTTTCGCTTTTCCTATCCTGATTGAGAGCCGGGTGGCCGGCGTGGTCGCGCTTTACGGCCGTAAGGCGCGTGAACTGGACGAGGACCTGAAAAGAATCCTGGTGGTGCTGGGCGGCCAGCTTGGTCAGTTCTTCCAGCGAATTGCTCTGGAAGACAAATTGTTTCAGGCGGAAAAACTCAAGACGGTCGGAAAACTGGCCGGAGGAGTGGCTCACGAGTTCAACAGTATTTTGACTGCCATTATAGGCCGGAGCGAGATGATGCTGGCCGAGGTTCCCGAAGGTTCCAGGGCTCACGTCCAGGGGATCGAGATTCGCAAGGCGGCGGAACGGGCTGCGGTATTGACCCGGCAGTTGCTGGCTTACGGGCGCAAACAGTTTCTCCGCGTCGAGCGCCTCGATATGAACCAGGTGATTCTGGGTATGGAGGGCATGTTGGGACACCTTCTGGGCGCGCAGATCGACATCCGTCTCCGGCCGGGAGACAATCTGGCGAAGGTTGAAGCGGACGCCGGTCAGATCGAGGAGGTGATCGTGAATCTCGCGCTAAACTCCGCCGACGCCATGCCCAACGGAGGCAAACTGACCCTGCAAACTTCCAACGAGAATATCGAGGAGGATGCTATCGGACGCGATGAAGATCTAAAGGCCGGCGCATACGTGATGCTGGCAATTTCCGACACCGGTATCGGTATGACTCCGAAAGTGCGTGAACGGGCTTTTGAGCCCTTCTTTACCACCAAAGAGGTGGGGAAGGGCTCCGGTTTGGGCCTGGCCACCTGCTACGGTATCGTCAAGCAGAGCGGCGGTCATATCACGATCTACAGCGAACCCGACCGCGGCACCACCGTGAAAATCTATCTTCCCCGGGCTCCCGACTCTTTGAGGGCGGAGACGAAAAGGAAAACGGACGGTGAAGATCCGATGGTTGAGTTGCCGCGAGGCACGGAAACGATCCTTCTGGTTGAGGATGATCGCGGGCTGCGCGAAATGGCGGAGGCGCTGCTCCGGCGATTGGGATACACCGTAGTGAGTGCCTCGAACGGCGCCAAAGCCCTGGCATTGGCTAACACCGGTGGCGAAGAAGGAATTGACCTGCTGTTTACCGATATTGTCATGCCGGAAATAGACGGATTGAAACTGGCGGAAGGTCTCAGAAGCGTTTCTCCGTCGATCCGGGTGCTCTTCGCCTCGGCTTATACCGGGCAGGCCATAGATCATCAGGGTTTGGTTGAGGCAGGAGCGGACCTCCTGGAAAAGCCTTTTACCCCGAGCGCACTGGCACGAAAGGTGCGTCAGGTGCTGGACCGGCCCTCATCGGCTTTTGGCCGATGCACCGGATAAAGCAACTGATCGATCGTTGTTTCGTTTATTTTCCCGTGCGTATGGATTTGCATCGCTTACGGGCTCGCGCTATCATGGGGTCGAAACGGGGTGCATCCATTGGATGGCCGTCTTTGTCCCGGAGAATACACCAAAGGAGATTATTATGATCAGGGTAAAGCACTTCACGGTCGGAACGTCGGAATCAGCGCTCGAGTTCCTTGATCGCGACATAAATAAATGGCTGGATACCAACCATGTTCAGGATGTGAAGCATGTGTTGCAGACCTACGGACAAGCTCCTCGTGGTATGAGTGGGCATAGCGAGGATTCTCTCTTTATTCAGGTATGGTATGTGGTTCCCGACCATTTGGTCAAAGATTACGATTGAGCCGCCGGGAAAGGGATTGGGCAGTCCGCTCCCGAATGGGTGAAAATCGGTGATTAATGTGTTATATATCTTTGTTTGAAAGACTTATGTATTAGATTTGGTTTGAGCCCTTATTTTTATGGAAATTCCTGCGGATAGTGATTTGACCCTGGACGGATTTCGTTCTGATGTCAGGTGCGTCGCCGAGGCCAAACGCACCGACAATGAGGCAGGAACGTATTTCCGGCGGTATGAGTCCTAGGTGAACGACTGCTTTAATATTTATGAATTTTGGGTTGATGGATCGAGTTTCAGGCGGATTTTTCCGGTACGGCGTGATGTGGTCCATTAAATGGCACTCCGTTGTGGCGGGTTTTGTCTTTTTGACGAATCCACTAGTTTCCGAGTTGCGTCTGACTCCGGTTTCGATCGAGGCGTTTCTGGCGTCTCCTGAAACGGAATCCGTACTGGAATTCGAATTGGAGGGCAGTTCGCCTCCTCAATCCCTGCAGTATCGGATTCGAGAGTACGATGGTTCCGAAAGGTACCGTTCATCGGTGGCCGTTGAGGATGGCAGGATCAGCGTCACTTTGGATCCGAGGCCGGGATATCGTGAGGTTTATTTTCCGCTGACCAATCAGATTTTTGGAACCGGAGAGGCTGCCGGTGTATCAGGAGCCCGCGACCTGTTTTTCGGTATTGATGCCGGGCTTTCCTGGCTGGCTGAGGAAGATATCCGCGAGGCGTTGATCGCCAATCTCTCCCGGGGTGGGATCGGAATGGTTCGGGAGCGCCTTGACTGGCGCGCCCTGAACCCGCGTCGCGGCAATTGGAACTGGCATGCCCGAGAAACGTGGTTTCATCCTTATCCCGGAGGTTATGAGCGTGCCCGTATGACTTATGGTCAGTACGATATCAAGGTGGTGGATCCGATATTTCACGTTCCGGATTGGATGCGTCGCAGTCAAAACCCTTTTGCCTTTCCCACCGATCTCGGCGCGATGGCAGAGGGCATGAGGACCATCGGTTCGCAGTGGTCATCCTATCATGGCGGCATCGAGGCATGGAATCGGCCGGACCTGGACTTTGGGCGTTACCTGCCTGCCGATCAGTATGTGCCTTTGGTGAAAGCGGCTCGGGCCGGCTTCGAACAGGGCGGCGTCAATACTCCTCTCGGAGGAGGCGGATTCGCCGCTCTCAATCGACCCTACCTGGACCTGGCCGCCCGCAACGGTTTGCTGGATCACGTCGATTACGTCAGTTTTCGTTTTTCAGGCGACCCCGTTTGGATGGAAGATCTGGTGGCGGGCATTCGTTCCTGGCTGGAGGATTTCGGATACGATGCCATGCCGGTGTGGATCACGGAGAGCGGCGCTTCAATGGCTGGCCTGGAGGGGCGCCCTGAGGGGCAGATAGAGCGTGTTCGGGCGATGCGGTACGTTATGAACGCCGTCGAAGCCAAGGCCACTGGCGTCAAGGGGCATTTTCCCTCGATTTACTCACAGCCGGGAGTCTCGACACCGCACACATCGATGACCGACGAGTTCGGAGTGCCTCTGCGTTCGCTTATCGCCTATTTTCAGGCGGTGCAGGCGCTTTCACACCGTACCTACGCCGGCGACCTGAATCTGTCTCCGGGAATGTTGAAACGGGTGCGCGCGTTCGCGAGGGAAGGTCAGGATACGTTGATCGTCCTCTACAACGGGCACCCTGCCTGGACGCAGTCGGTCCGGATGCCTTTTCCGGTGACGCGAGCGCGGGGAATCGACGGACGAGAGCTCCGTGTGACTGAGGGCCGCTCGGTGACCGTCTCGGATGGCCTGATCTACGTGTGGGCTTCGGCTGCCGATGTGGAGAGTTTCCTGGATAATGACACACGTGCGGCGGCCCTCTTTAGCCAGGCGTCCGGTCGGATGCCCGAACGCCCCCCGGTTTCTCAAATCGTTTTGCAGCCCACGCCGGGTTTCGGCGAGAATGCTTTCGCCAGCCAGGTGGGTTATTTTTTAGCCGCTGGTTCGAACCGGTTTTTGCTGCCGGTGCGTATTCATAATCTTGGAGCGAATCCGGTCGAGCTCGAACTGGAGGCACGGGAGGCGTCCCGGCCCGGCGATGCTGTTTCGTTGGGACGGAACCGGGTGGTGGTGCCGGCCAATAGCCACCGGGATCTGTCGTTTGAATTTTCCGTGGCCCGTTTGCGTCCCACTGAAGGAACCGCAGTGGTGGAAGTGGTCCAAGTGGCGGATGGGCCGACGGTCAGTCCGTTGGCGGTCAATGTCCTGACACAAGGAGCGCTGGAGGAGGTCGCCGGACGGTATGAATATACCCAACCGCTCGTCCTGCGCGATATGGAACGCCGGGCGGTACTCTCCACTACGGAAGGCGTGGATGGCGCCACTCTCCTGGTTACCCGTGACGGCTATTTGCGGATATCGGCCGGCTTCAGTGAGGCGGGTACGTCTGCCCTCAGCCTCGACTTACCGATACCCCGCAATGTGAATTGGAGCGGCGTTGAAGCGGTTGCCCTTCGTATCCGTTTCGAACGTCCGGGATTGGCGGAGCTGGGCATACGCACCGAGTACGGCACCGTCCATTCGGCGGTGAACCGGATGATCAAGCGCGACGGCGAGTGGGGGGTGTTTGTTTTTCCCCTCGATACCGACCATTTTCAGGGCCTGCACGGAATGACCGGTCGACAGGCCGATCTGATGCGCAACGGTTTGCAGCCGCTGGAACGTATTTCCCTTGAGTTCATTCATCTGGATGAAAATCGTTCGGGCAATGTGGTTGAGATCGGCGACGTGATGTTGCTCGGCGGCCGTCGGTCTTCGGTGAATTGACCCTCCCATTCGGGAGACGGCTCACATCCGCCTGTTTTCCATGAGCAGGTCTACGATTTCGTACGGTTCGAAAGCGATTTCCTGAATGGGGTCGTTGGTCCTTTGGTCCTTGATCGGATCATACGCATGGGCCGTCCAATCTCCATCGAGCCGCAGTTGAGCGCTTCCGCGGCGTCCCAGGGTTTCATGGAGTCGCAGCACCCACCGACCCTTCTCCAGCGGTTCCGCCCAGCAGGGCTGGAGGGATTCTCCGCCTTGCAGCACCGGCGCCCCGCAGCTTCGTGCCGGTCCGCGGTAACGGATGAAAGGAGCGAACAGAATTTCCGCCTGGGCAGAGGGATGACTCTCGCGTCGACCATGAGAGTTGTAAAACCCCGCCGCCAACCGTATGAGATGGCGTCCCTGGTCCGAAAATCGCTCGGATGGCGGATTGCGTCGCAGTGCGGGGGGAATCACCCGCGCGTAGTGACGGTCTTCGCCGGTGATTGCGGCCGCGCGCAGAAGACTGACGCCGAGCGTCCCCTCGCGGCAGGAAAACCCGTATTTGGCTTCGGTCGCGATCCAAAAGCCTGCGCCTTCACCTTCATCGGCCACCGCCGCCCACCGGCTCCCGGGAACTTCCCACTGGGCTTCGTCTGCGGGGGATCCCGGCAACTGAGGACGGGTGATGCTGCCGTACGGCTGCCCGTAGCGGGCGAAGGGCGCGGCGTAACAAGTAGGGAAAACCGCTTTCAGCAGCGTGCGCTCCTCATGCCAGTCGATATCGTACTCGATGCCCAACGCCTCGCTTCCGGCTTCGAGCCGATAGCGCACGGTGACCTGGCTGGCTTTTCCGATCGGGCCGCTCCAGGCCAGGGTTGATCGGAGGGCGTGTTGCTCGACCGGTTCGCGCTTGAGAAGACCGTTTGCGGCCTTTCCCAGGCTGAGCGTCCAGCGGTCGATGTCCCATGCTTCGTGGCCTCGAGGATGGTCGGAGAAGAGGTGCAATTCGGCGGCGGGCCGGGCGAACGCTACCTTGGCGCCCCTTACGGTCAGTTCGGCCAACCGGCCGTGTGCATCGAAATCCGCCCTCAGAATCCCGTTGTCCAAAAAGGTTTTTCCGGCCCGAACCGGATGGTCGGGAGAAGGGGCGGCACATTCATCCAAGGGCGCCCCCGTCAGTGCCGGCAGGAAATAGGCGACGGGGTTCTCGTTCTGCGGAACATCCGTGACCAGGTGTCTCGGGTACGGAAGTGGATTGAAAAGGGCCGGTTTTCCCCGCGGAGCCGACAACTCGCGTGCAGCCTGGGCATGGGCCTTCTCGGCCAGAGCCTCCAACTCGCGACCGGCGGCCTGGCAAACCTCGTGGATGGAACTTCCTGGGAGACAGTCATGGAATTGGGTAAAAACCAGTCGCCTCCAAATCGATTCGTCGATCTTTCGGCCCGATCCCGCGCAGCGGACTGATTCCCAGGCTTGAAGCGCTCTCTCCGCACCTCGGTAGGCGGCTTTGAGACGACCGTGGGTTGTATGGACTCCCCGATGGTACTCCAGGAAAAGTTCTCCCTGGTAGGACGGAAGCGCCGACCGCTTTTCAGCCAGCCGATCGAAATAGTCCTCGGAGGTACTCCATTCGGCGGCGGGCAGAAATCCCAGGCGGGAAACGCGACGAACCCGTTCACACATCTCCTCCGTCGGACCGCCGCCGCCGTCACCGTAACCGGTCGGCAAGAGGAACTCATCGTGCACATCCGATTGCCGGTAGGCCAGCTGACCCTCCTGGATTTCCTTCACCGTGGCGGCGCCGTTGTACCCGCCGGGGGTTTGCATCACATGGGCCAGGACTTCGGATCCGTCGTTGCCCCTCCAGATGAAACTGCTGTGTGGGAATCTACTAATGGAACTCCAGGTGAGTTTGGTGGTGAAAAAATACTCCACTCCCGTCCGGGCCATCAGTTGAGGCAGGCAGGCGGAATAGCCGAAAACATCAGGCAGCCAGAGCAAGCGTGACGGGGTTCCCCGCAGGTCGAGGAAACCTTCCTGACCGAGGCGAAGCGACCGGTACAGTGCTTCCCCGCAAGGAAGAAGCGTGTCCGATTCCACTTCCATGGCACCGGTGGCTTCCCATCGACCGTCGCGGATATGGCGGCGAACCTGCGCCATAAGTTGCCCGCTTTGCTGTGCAACCGCCCGGTAACTGGCCGGCTGACTGTAACCGAATCGAAATTCCGGATACTGATCCAGCAGACGGTTGACCGTGGCGAAGGTGTGAACCGCCTTGGCGGTTCCGACCCGTTCCGGCCAAAGCCAGACGAGGTCGATGTGGGCGTGGCCCGTCATGGCTGCGCTTATGGCGGGCGACCAGGAAAGCTCGCGGTAGATCCCTTTGAGGTGACGGTGCAGGGCGTGGAGCCCGCCGGTGTCAAAGGCGTCGGCCGCCTGGTCCAGGCTGCGAAGGAGACGGCGCAGCAGGACGGTGGCCTCCTCGATGGGAGGCTGATAGCCCACGCCGGATCTTTCCGGCTCGGGAATGTGCGGATTCCGTTGGCGCTCGACGCTCAGCAAGTCCAGCAGGACCCTGAAGTCGTGATACGTTTCCCAGGCAGTGTCATCTCGGGAGACAAGCCAGGCGCCGGTGAACTCGCTGCCCCGCGGGTCCAGGCCGGTGGCGTCCGGGTGCCAGATGGCCGATTGCAGACAGGTGGCTTCGACCCAAATCTCCCGTACACCGGAAGGAAGTGCACATCGGCGATGCGCCACGTCGAAACCGAACCAGGGCACGCCGTTCACGTAAGCCGTGGCTTCGGCCTGATCGCGCCATTCGAGGTAGGGGTATTGTGTGCTGTCGGCCGGGATCGAAACACGAAACCACGACTGGTCGAAGAGTTTTCCCCAGTAATGAGGATACCGTCCGATCTCGCGCATTGGACGGCTCTCGGCCGCGTCAATCGAGATGAAGTTGGGTGACGGGCGGGCCTGTTCGCAGGTTAAACGCGGTCCCCGATTCCAGATCAGGCTCTGCAGACGCCTGTCCAGCGCATCCAGCCTTCCGGGAACCAGTTGCAGGAATGGATTTTCGGGATGCATGGGAGCGGAAAGGTGTTTTCGATCTCAGAATGCCGGACAAAAAACCGAGGGGATCAGTTGACGTACTTCTGGACGATGGGAATACGGCGTCCGACGCCGAAAGCCAGGGGCGTGATCTTGAGTCCGGGAGGGGCCTGTTTGCGTTTGTATTCGTTGAGGTCCACCCGGCGAATGATGTCGTGCACCAGCGCTTCATCGTACCCCAGGCGAATGAGGTCACGGCTGGAGAAGCCTTCTTCGACGTATTTCTCCAACAGGTCGTCCAGAATCGGGTACGGCGGGAGAGTGTCTTCATCCTTCTGATCCGGACGCAGTTCGGCCGAGGGCGCTTTTTCGATCACCGACCGCGGGATCAGTTCCTCGTGACGATTCAGGTATTCGGCCAGGGCATACACCTTCGTTTTCGGGAGGTCGGAAATGACCGCCAGGCCGCCGGACATGTCCCCGTACAAGGTGCAGTAACCGACGGCCAATTCGCTTTTGTTGCCGCAGGTCAGCACCAGATGCCCGAACTTGTTGGAGATCGCCATCCAGAGCAGGCCGCGGGTGCGGGCCTGGATGTTTTCCTCCGCCACCCCGGCAGCGGTGCCCTGGAAAAGGGGCGCCAACACCTGCTCAGCGGCATCCACTACCGGTGAAATGGGCAGCACTTCCAGGCGGATTCCCAGGTTCTCAGCCAGGTCGGCGGCATCGTCGCGGGAATGCCGCGAGGATATGGCGGAGGGGTTGCTGATCCCCAGCACGTTGTCCTGGCCCAGGGCGGTGACCGCCAGACAGGCGGTGACAGAGGAATCGATGCCTCCGCTCAGCCCGATGAGCACCTTGGTGAAACCGCTCTTGGTGACGTAGTCGCGCAGGCCGAGCACCAGGGCGTCGTGGATGTCCTCGATTTCCAAACGTTGATAGGTCGGGTCGGGGGCGGCGGCTGATGCCTCGGTATCCAGAATGGTCACGGACTCGCGAAACGCGGGGCAGGTTTGGATTATCCGGCCGTCCGCCCCGGCGATCAGGCTGCGGCCGTCGAAAATCAACTCGTCGTTTCCCCCCACGGCGTTACAGTAAATTGCCGGGCAGGAACAACGCCGGGCGGCCTCCGCGATATAGGATTCGCGAAAGGCGGTTTTACCCCGGTGCCACGGGCTGGCGGAAAGGTTGACGAGGAGGTCGATGCCGCGGGTCTCGAGTGCGCCCACCGGATCGTAGGCATCGGGGTGCCGCCGGGACGGAACAGGATCGGCCCAGATGTCCTCGCAGATGGTTAGGCCGACCGTGAGTCCCCGCCATTGCCAGAAGCCGGGAGACCGGGCCGGTTGGAAATAACGGTCTTCGTCAAAGACGTCGTAGGTGGGCAGCAGGGATTTGCGCGCGCAGTGCCGGATCTCCCCGTGGTCGCACCAGGCCGCGCTGTTGAAGAAAGGGCGCTCCTTCCTGGCCGGGTTGGTCTCGACGAAACCCACCACCGCAGGCACCGGACCGGTGGCGGCCGCGATTTCCATCAGGCTTTCCTCGATATCGGAAACAAAGCGCCGCTTGAACAGGAGGTCACGCGGAGGGTAACCGCAAACCGCGAGTTCAGGAAAAACGACCAGCTCCGCGCCGGCATCGACCAGTTGGCGGTAGGCGTCGAGAATCTTAACGCGATTTCCCTCGAGGTCGCCCACGATGGTGTTGATTTGTCCGAAGCCAATGCGCATGAAGTGTCGGGTTGCGGTCAGGCGTTCCTTCCCAGGAACGCGTCGATGACCGTTTGTTTATCGGCGGCTTTGAAAAAGGCGGTGCCGGCCACCAGGGTGTCCGCGCCGCTTTCCCGGCAGCGAGGGGCGGTTTCCAGGTTGACCCCCCCGTCGACTTCAATGCGGAAAGCCAAGCCTCGATCCTTCCGCTCGGCCGCCAACCATTCCAGCTTGGGAAGCACGTCGCCGCGAAACTCCTGACCGCCGAATCCCGGCTGGACGGTCATGGCCAGCACCAGGTCGACGTTGTCGAGGTGCGGCAGCACGGCGTCCACCGGAGTGTCGGGGTTGAGCACCAGACCGTTGCGGCAACCCAGGCGACGAATCTCTCGCAGGGTGGCGGATACGTCGTAATCGGGTTCGATGTGGATGCTGATCAGGTTGGCCCCCGCGCGGGCGAAGGCTTCCACGAATCTATCTGGGTTGTCCAGCATCAGATGCACGTCGAAAAAGAGTCCGGACCGGTTTCGCAGGGCCGCGACGACACCTGGACCAAAGGTCAGGTTGGGCACAAAATGACCGTCCATGATGTCGATGTGCGCCCACTCCAGGCCGTGTTCCTCGATTTGCCGAATTCCTTCGGCCAGGTTTGCGTGATCCGACGCCAGGAGGGAAGGCGCCAATAGCGTTTCAGGCACTGCGGTCATCATATTGAGGGATTTGATCTGAACGTTGATGCGCGCTTTCGGCAAACACTTAGATTTTGCGCTTGAAACATTACTGGATGATCATATAGATTATTTTAATCAAATGAAATACGACTACGACATCATTACAATCGGATTGGGTCCCGCCGGGATGGCGGTGTCGGCCATGGGCGCGTCCATGGGCCTCAAGGTCTGCGGGATCGAAAAGCACAAGATCGGCGGGGAGTGCATGAACGTGGGATGCATTCCCAGTAAATCGCTGCTGCGCATGGCGAAAAAGCGGAATATTTCCCGTCACCTGGCCGGACTAACGGAAGGGGGAGCGGGAGCGCCGCAGGCAGCGTCCGAGCCGCCGTTCGCCAAGGTCCGGGAATACGTCGACTTTATCGGCGAAAAGAAAACGCTGGGAATGTTGGACAAGGTGGAACTCGTGGTGGGCCAGGGGGCGGCGCGTTTCACCGGTCCGCGAACCGTGCAGGTGGGCGACCGGACTATAACTGCCCGGCGAATCTTCTTGTGCGCGGGAACCCGCCCCGCGGTTCCGGAGGTTCCGGGTCTGGAGGAGGCGGAGCCTTTGACCAATGAAACCATGTTCGAACTGAACGAGGTTCCGGAATCGTTGGTGGTGATCGGCGGCGGGGCCATTGCGGTGGAGATGGCGCAGGCGTTTGCCCGCCTGGGCAGCCGGGTGACCATGGTCTTTCGCGGCGAGCGAATCATGCGTCGCGTGATCGCCTCCGAGGCCACCGACGTCCTGGAGAGCCGTCTCGAAAAGGAGGGAATTCGTTTGATGCGCGGCACCTGGATTCGGCAGGTGCGCAAAACCCCGCAAGGCGCCGAGCTGGATCTGGATAACGGGGAAACGTTGTCCGCTTCCCGTATCCTGGCGGCCCTCGGCCGCAAGTTCGCCCTTGCCGACCTGGGTCTTGAAACGGCTGGAATCGCCTGGAACGAACGCGGGGTGACGGTTGACAAGTATCTGAGGACCACCAACAAAGCGGTATACGCCGTCGGTGATGTCAACGGTTTCGCCCAGTTTTCCCACGCCGCCATGCACCAGGGGATGATTGCGCTGATGAACGCCATGATGCCGGGACCGATGCGTCGCGACTATCGCCGGTTCGTCGTGCCCTGGACGGTGTTTACCGAGCCCCAGGTTTCGCATGTGGGTCCGACCGAGCAGGAATTGATCGACCGGGGGGTGCGGTTCGAAAAGGTCACCGTACGTTACGAAGACTACGGCGCCGCCATCGCCGAGGAGGTGGCCGAGGGTTATGCCACGGTCTACACCAACGCGCGCGGCCGGGTCTTTGCGGTCACCATCGTCGGAGAGGGGTCGGGCAACATGATCAACGAATGGGCGCTTGTGGTGCAGAAAAGGATACGTTTGCATTCGATACTGCTGCTGCAACACAGCTTTCCCACGATGGGATTTCTCAGCAAACGCCTGGCGGAGACCTGGATGATTACCCGTATGAAGAATTCGACGCTGCGCTCGATGGCGACGAAGATGTACCGGCTTTTCGCCCGCTGAGTAAATGAGCAATCGGTACCGCGGGAACTCGCTTCAATAAATGAACGGCTCCACCCGGTAGGGGACGGCCTGCAGACCGAGCTCGCGCGCGCCATCCCGGAGGCGATTGCGTTGCTCGGCCATTTGATCCGTTGTCAGGGCCCGTGCGCCGATGGAGGCCATGGCTTCGGGGTAGGGCGTTTCCTGGTAGGCCACCAGGTCCGAGAGGTAAATGCGGTCTCCCCGCTCAAGGGGCGCCCGGGCGAGAAATTCCAGGGATTGCTCCACGTGTTCATCGGCCCATTTGTCCCCTCCGGCTCCCACCAAGAGAATCACATCGTTGTGAATTCCCGCTTCGTGCAGGAGTTTTAGCGTTGCCAGCATGTCGTCGGTGGTCGCCGGTTTTTTCAACCACGCCAGCAGCGCGTCGGAACCGCTTTCCACTCCCAGGTAGGTCCGCCGCAGACCCAGGCGCCGCAACCGATCGTAGTCTTCGGCCGATTTTTTCAATCCCGTAAAGCCATCGAGGAAAGAACCGATTCCCAGAAATCTCAAGGGATGTCCGCTGGTCCAGGAGGCTCGGGGAGAGCTGTCGGGATCGGGAAGTTCGACGTAGCGGTTTAGCGTACGCAGCAGCGCTTCCAGTCTCGACTGTGGTGTGACCAGCGCGTTCGCTTGTCCGAGGAAAATATTGTCCATCCGGTACAGGCCGGCTCCGTGAAAGGCGAGTACAGCCCGGACGTGGCGATCGAATGCCTCGGTGTCGCGCACGCGGAAGGGCAGGTTGCGGTAAAGGTTGCAGAAGGTGCAGGTGTTGAAACTGCAACCTTCGGTGGCTTGGACCACCAGAGAGGCGTAGTGATCGGGAGGCAGAATTGGGATCGGCTGGTAGATGCGGGAGAAGTGGTTGACCTCTTCAGCCAGGCGTTCCGGGGTCCAGTCCACGACTTTTTGGAGGAGCGCGCGGACCGTTTCCACGGAGGCATCGCTGTCGGGATGGCGGCGTTTGATTGCCGTTTTCTCCCGTAAAGCGTCTGAATAGGCGCATGCGGCGGTCCAGGCCCGGCGGCAGAACTGATCCAGTTCCGTGGGGCTGAGGCGGGAGCGAATGAGGCCTCGCGATCCTTTGCGGCTGATCGATCCCTGGTGCGAACAGCCTCGAAACCGGTATTCGGATCGGGTTTCCTCTCGCAACACCCGGCCTTCCAGATCGAAGAGATACTTTACCTCGTCTTCCGTGTGCAGCTCGATGGCGTCCCGACGGAGGGCCGCGGCCAGACGTTTTCCATCCTCGGCCGCCACCTGCACCACGGCCAAGTATCCGGGACATTCGTACAGAGTCCGTGCTTCCTGGTATTTCAGAGGCCGCTCGTCCGTGGCGGTCCGGTCGGCGGTTTCCGCCCTGGGATCAGTATTCGTCACCGGGAAATCCTATCCGAATCCACTCCGCCAATCCCTTCACTCTTTGGCAAGAATTGCGCGGGTATTGTCATCCGCGCTCGCCACAAGCGGGGTTGACCCGCAGGGGTGCTTCAAGCAGCATGAGGTGACATCGCCAATTGCCGCGAATGACGATTCAGGAGCTCTGAATCCTGGCTTTATATCTGCACATAACTTTAAATATGAAAACGATACGCACCTTGAGCCTTTTGACCTGCCTCTTCCTTTTGGCCCTTTCCGTTCGCGGTGATCGACTGCAGGTGTTGGTGATCGCGGGAGGGGATCCTTACGGTTTCCATCCCTGGGAGGAAAATGTCGCCTTGATCGACGCGCGCCTGGAGGCATTTGATTTCGCCGACATCGACTACCACACCGCGCGAGGTTTGGAGGACTGGCGCCGGCCGAGCCGAAGCAGAGACTGGCGAACCTGGGACAAGGATTTCCACGATTACGATGTGGTGGTGATCATGTACTATTGGTCACAGGCGCCGAATGAAAGGCTGGAGGAGCTGGATCGCTATCTTCGCTCGGGGGGTGGATTGGTGGTCTACCATTCCGCCCTGGCGGGTTTCTGGCAGCAGGAACTCTTCGACACCTGGACCGGGCTCGCCTACCGGGAGGGCGATGCGGATTACGGATACAGCTTGATTTTTGACGCCTCCGGCGAAGCGCAAATCAGGGAACCGGGCGAGGGGCCGGGCTCCGGGCACGCTCCCATACGGCCCTTTCCGATTCATACCCGGGTTTCCGGGCACCCCATCATGAAGGATCTACCGCCAACCTGGATGCAGCCGGCGGACGAACTCTATCACGACTTGCGCGGACCGGATCCGGCGATCGAGGTGCTTGCGGTGGCCGAGTGGCCCGAAGGCGTTTTTCACCCGCAGGCCTGGGTCCGCAAGGTGGGGGATGGAAGGGTTTTCTGTTTGACCCCGGGTCATCACCAACCGGGCGCCTCGTCCGTTGGCCTGGCTACCCTTCTGGCCCGAGGCATCGAGTGGGTCGCCCGAGGCGAGGTTTCCCTGGAGGTTCCCGCAAACTTTCCCACCGCCGATCACCCCAGCACCGGCCTGCCGCAGTTTCCCTGATTTGTATTTAAGCGTTTGAAAAGAAAAAAAACGTCCGAGCCATATCGGAACACCAGGTCATGTTGGCGGGGTGAAAATCCTGCTGCGGGGTTTTATGGATTGGAAGGGTCGGTTGACCTCGAAGAGGGAGGATGTACTGCGATGCGATTTTCAAAAAACCTATCGAACGGGAGTTTCAGCTCTTTTGTGCCAACAGTCGGACGCGTCCGCCGGTTGAGGATTCTGGGGTGCCTTCTCCTGCTGGCCGCGGTCCTGGGCGGGTGCGCCTCGGGACCTTCGGCTCGGATCAAGCAGGATCCGGAGGCCTTCGCCTCTTTTCCCCAGGACGTGCAGGAAAACGTCCGCGCGGGAGAGATCGAACTCGGGTACACCGAAGAGATGGTGGAGATGGCTCTCGGAAAACCCAACCGGGTGACCACCCGGGAGCGCGCCGAGGGAACCGAGCGGGTCTGGATTTACACCCGCAAGCGTTCTTCGGTGGGGTTATCGCTGGGAACGGGATTCGCCACCGGTTCGCGCGGTTCGGCTACCGGCGTTGGCGCCGGGGTCGGCACCCGATCCGGCGGGGCCGAGGAGACGATGCGGGTGGTCTTTTCCGGCGGCCGGGTGACGGCTATCGAAAAGCTGGAGTGACCCGGCGGCAGCCACAATTTTGGATTTTGGATTGCGGATTTTGGATTTAAGTCCTGCGCTTCGCGTGAGATCAGGAAAGCGCATTTTCCATGGACCGGAAAAACGATTGCTCGCGGAGCGAGTTATTTGAAGATCCAAAATCGCAAATTCAAAATAGATGTCCCTTCTGTTTCGGTTTCATTAATAAGTCGTCTTTCGCCGGTCGGAGAGTAATGTTCCGGCGACGATTGCGATCAGAGAGAGGGCGAAGCCGGGAATAAGTTCGTACAGATCAAAGAGTCCGCCCTCCAATCGGGCCCAGACGATTACAGTGAGGCCGCCTGAGAGGATTCCCGCCAGGGCGCCGGCGAAGTTCATCCGGGGCCAGAAAAGGGAAAGCAGGATCGCGGGTCCGAAGGCGGCTCCGAAGCCCGCCCAGGCGTAACCGACCATGTCGAGGATCCGGCTTTGCGGATCGCGGGAAAAGAAAAACGCCGCCAGGGCCACCAGCACCACCGCTCCCCGTCCGGTCCAGAGGAGCTGGCGTTCGCTGTGTTGACCGGTGAAGCGGCGGTAGAAATCCTCCGAGACGGTGCTGGAAGCGACCAGGAGCTGGGAGTCCACAGTGCTCATGATGGCGGCGAGAATCGCGGCCAGACATACTCCGGCGATGGCCGGGTGAAAGAGCGCGTCCACCATCAGAATAAACACCCGTTCCGGATCCACCGCGCCCTCCAGAGGGGTTTCCAGGATTCCGGAGGCCAGCAGTCCGACCGAGGCCGCGGCGATCAGGCAAACCGTCACCCAGATCATGGCCACCCGTCGGGCGAAGGGAATTTCCGCAGGTTTTTCCATTGCCATGAAGCGGGCCAGGATGTGAGGTTGACCGAAATAACCGAGACCCCACCCCAGGAGGGAAAGAATTGCGACAATTCCGAGGACGTGACCTTCTCGATCGGTAAAGGGATTCAACAACTCGGGGTTCACTTCGCGAGCCGTATCCGTTCCCGCGGCGAGGCCGCCCAACGCCGCGAGCCCGATCAAGGCGGTGGCGAGCAGCGCCAGGAACATCAGGATGGCTTGAAAAAAATCGGTCCAGCTCACCGCCAGGAAGCCTCCCATGAAGGTGTACAGGAGAATGGCGGCCAAACCTAACAAGACCGCACCTTCATAGGGAAAACCGAACACCGTTTCGAACAACCGCCCGCCCGCAACCAGACCGGAGCTCACGTAAACAGTGAAGAAGATCAGGATGAAGACCGCCGTCACCACCCGGAGCAGGTTGGTGGTATCCGCAAAGCGCGCTTCAAAGTATTCCGGCAGGGTAATGGCATTGCCACAGTTTTCCGTCTGTTCTCTGAGGCGTCGGGCGACCAATTTCCAATTCAAGTAGGTTCCCAGCGCCAGGCCCGCCACCATCCAACCGCTTTCCAGGCCGGCGACGTAGGCCAGTCCCGGCAGGCCCAGCAATAACCAACCGCTCATGTCCGATGCCTGTGCACTGAGGGCGCCGACCCAGCGGCCCAACCGCCGGCCGCCGAGCACGTAATCCACCAGATTGCCTGTACGGCGGTAAGCGGCGATCCCGATTACCAGGAGCACCACGAGGTACAGAACGAAGGTGATCGCTATAATCATGTTTCCGGCATAGGTTAATCAGGATGGCCGGGGATTCTTTATCCTGGGCTGGAGTTAAGTCAATTCCCCCTCGCATCCGGGAGGTCGCGGTCGTGTCGCCCCGGCCGGTGGGACATTTCCACTGGAACCGGGTTAAACGCGTTGATCGAAGGGCGGGATTGCTCTACGCTTAAATGAAACCTTCGATTCCGTGATGCGCATACCTGCCGATAAACTTCCAGATGAAATTCTCCGTAGGGTCATCGAAGAGTTTGTCAGTCGGGATGGTACCGACTGGAGTGAGATGGAGGCTCGTGTTTCCCGGGTTCTCAGACAGCTCGAGTCCGGGAAAGCCGAATTGCATTTCGATGAGGAATCCGGAACCACGAATGTTGTCACCAGGGACAACCGGTGAGCGCGCCTCCTCGATGCGGGATTCCGGAGCCGGGAACTAGTCCGTAAAACATTTACGGAGGAAAGGATCGTTGCGGAGATGACTCTCTGCCTCCGGAATACAATCGCGCGACGAAAGGACAGTGTAAAAGTTCTCCTTGATGCCCGGCGCGCGGCGGAGAGCTTTCATCCAGTCGGCCCGCCGGAACCGGTTTGATTCGATGGTCCGCCAGAAGCCGGTCGATTGGAAAAGCGTGGCAATGGCTTCCGAGGATTGTTTCTGCAGCAGACTGACCAAATAAGTCGCGACACCGACCTGCAGTCCGTGGAGGCGGGGTGGCCCGCCCAAAGCGTCCAGGGCATGCGATATCAGGTGTTCGCTGCCGCTGGCGGGACGCGAAGAACCGCAAACGCCCATGGCCACACCGTTGAGCATCAGGGCAGTCCCAAGCATTTTCATGCCTGACAGATCGTGATCCGGGCGGGCTATGAATTGGAATACGGTGGCGTCGGACAGGAGCGCGGCAAAATCGTCGATTGGTGTGCCTGATTGGTGAAATGCGAGCTTCCAGTCAGCAATGGCCGTGAGCTTGGCGACGAGATCGCCAACGCCCGAGAGCCACAGTTCTTTGGGGGCGGCGAGGCATACTTCGGTATCGATCACGATGCCGAAGGGCATGGAAGACGGCAGCGATTTTCGACGTCCTTCGATGGTAAGGCTCGATTGCGGGCTGCAAATACCGTCGTTTGAAAGTGAGGTTGGCACCGATAGGTAGGGCAGGCCGGTCAGGAAGGCGATATATTTGGCAACATCCAGCGCCTTGCCGCCTCCGAATCCCACAATGGCCTCGGTTGCAGCAGGAATTTCTGGAAACAGTTTCCGGGCCTGTTCGAAAGAAGCTTCCTGCACGGGCCAATTCTGCAGGATGGATACCTTTTCGTCGGTGAGCCCCTGGTAAAGGCGCTGGAGAAGCTCCGGCCTGAGGCCGGCACTGTGCAGGACGACGACACGATCAAATTCATTGCGGCGGGCGTAGATGCCCACGCGGTCGACGGCGCCCGGTTTTATCCGAACCAGAGTGGGGATCTGAATCTGGGTGCGCATCATTTCACGTTGAACGATTTTCCAAGTCGACCAAGGATAATCCTGGGGAATCTGGGGACAGGAAACGTATCGCTGAGGCGGTCGAAGAAAAGGGCGCGAAGGGCCTGACGTTTCATAGCCGGTCGCGAGCGCTCATGCCTTTTCGTTCCGTTCGAGCAGATCGGTCACCTTCTGCAGCAATTGTCGGGGGGAAAAGGGCTTGGGGATAAAGTCGGCATGGAAATTGATATCCTCTTTCGGGTCGATGCGACCGTAAGCGTTTGCGGAGGTGAAGAGCACGCGAATCTCCGGCCTTTGGTCGCGGCATCGTCGGGCCAACTCTTTGCCGTCCATATTGGGCATGATGACATCGGCCACGACAAGGTCGATGTCGTCGGGATGCTCCCGGAAACGTTCGTAAGCTTCGCGGCCGTCCGCCGCAGCGAGAACCGTGTAACCCGCAGCTTCGAGGGCCTCCAGAAACATCCTGCGGATCAGTTCATCGTCTTCAGCGAAAAGGATGGTGGCGCCCTGTCCGGTGAAGGTTTGGTTGTTGGGACTCATTGCGGCGGATCCAACATAAACAATCTAAAGAATCTCGCAAGGCGAAAGCCAAGTTCGACTGCAACTATTTGCTATGGCAAGAACCGGTGCTGACCCGTCGTTCGGAACCTATTGATACTTTGCGTCATCAAGTTTCGGAAAACCATTGTCTGCCTTGGCGGACCCCATGTGGCGCGGGCTTGCGTCAGAGAGGGCATTCGCAAGCGAACACGCTACATGGGGATTCCGAAAACTTGAAGACGGGGAGTATAAACCCGGTCGTCAACGCGGACTGTATCGGGTTCGCCGCTGTCTCCGGGGATGAACTCGAAGCGACTGTAAACGGTTCGCCGCGGACGAAGGTTTTGCCGGCTGGCGTGCGAGTGGAACACCAGCACCCGTTCGCCGGATTTCGTCCGTAAAACTCCGGCGGCCCCGGTTCCCTCAAGCCCGCCGGCGCGTCTGAGGACCGGATTTCCTTCGAATTTGGTCCACGGCCCCATCGGTGAGGAAGCCGTCGCGTAGCCCACGCTGTAGTCGGGGTTCCGGAAATCGTTGGCCGTGTAAAAAAGGTAGTAGACGCCATTGTGTTTAATGACGGATGGCGATTCGGTGACCGGCCAATTGGCTTCGGCCGAATTCTCCCAACCGGGTTCGGCGCTGATGATCTCCCGCATGGTATCAATTCGGAGCGTCTGCAGATCGTTGCTCAGTTCGGCGACAAAGATTCGGTTGCCCTGAAGGAGGCGCACGAAGAAGAGGTACGGTTGGCCGTCGTCGTCGATGAAAACATGCGGATCGATCGCGGGCATGTCGGCATCGAACGGCTGATGCTCGTCCTGCACGAACGGCCCGGCCGGAGAGTCGCTTTGTGCAACGGAAATTCTTTCGTTCGCCGTGTAGAACATGTGGAAGCGCCCGTCATGATACACGACGCTGGGAGCCCAGAAGCCGCGGTCTCCGAAAACGTCGTCCGCCACCAGCGCGTAACCGTCGTTGCTTTCCTCCGGGATACTCCAATGGATGAGGTCGTCCGATACCCGAACGGGGATTCCGCGGTTCGGTCCCCGGTCCAATGTCCCGTAAAGGTAGTACCGGCCGGCGTGTTCCAGTACGAAGGGATCCGCCACCGCGACCGGATCCGGATCGGGGCCTTCGTCGCCCGGAAGCGGAACGGGCGCCGGACGGGGTTCGCCGCGGGTCGGGGTGACCTGCATGTTGCCCCGGTCGTCGAAGCTTACCGGATCGATGCAGACGAAACGATTCCAGCCCAATTTGGTGGAGTTTTGCTGGTGATACATCATCCAGAGCTCTCCCGCGCCGTCGCGGACCAGTGAATGGTGGCCGGGCCCGAAGATCCCCCGGTCGTCGTCGCGTTGCACGATCGGATTGCCCTCGTGCCGGACGAACGGCCCGGTCGGACTGTCGGAGGTCGCGTAGTTGATGCAGTAATACGGAGTGTTGGCCCCCGCCGCCGAATACATCAGGTAATAAACACCGTCGCGCTTGTGGATCCAGGGGGCTTCCGCGACGTTGTGGCGTTCCCAGGGAAAGCGGTCGGGTTCGGGACGGAGGAGCTCGATTTGCGGAGTGTCCCTGGGAGTGACCGGGTTCTCCATCGGCTGGACGTAGATCACGAACGGCTCTCCGAGAGTCGTGAAATACAGGTAGAGTTCGCCGTCGTCGTCGCGGAACAGGTGGGCGTCGATCGACCCCTCGAACAGGTCGTGAACCTTCTCGAAAGGCTGGTCGGGAGCGCTCGATTTGGCGACCCCGACCGTGTGGCGGACGCTGTAGTAGAGGTAAAAAGTCTCGTCCTCCGGGTGATAGTAGAAAAACGGCGCCCAGACCTGCGGCTCTTCGATGCCCGGATCGTAGACGACCGGCCCGGCTTCCCAATTGATCAGGTCGGACGAGGTATGGATCAGGTAGTCACGCGCGGTGTCGGTGAACGACATGTAGTATCTTCCCGCGTGCTCGAAAACATGAGGGTCGGCCGGACCGAATCGATCGATGATCGGGTTGGTGTAGGTTCGGCCGGGATCTTCTTCCTCGGCCGGCAATTCCGTGCCGATCGCCGGCCCCGTCGTTGCAGCCAGCAGCACCAGTCCAAAACAAATCATGGGAGTGAGTTTCATTCTGAGTGAAATCGTTTAACGTTTGTATCCAAAAGGGACAATCCAAATCGCGAGTTCGGCTTGTTCGGAAGACAACGGGAGCAATCGAATTCAAACCGAGCTCTTGGTACCGGCTCCGCCGGGTTGGGTAAATGCTTTTTGCTTGGAAAACGAAGAGGGATCTGTTTGATGGTGAAGATGGACGCATTTAGGTTTTGGCTGGTTACGGGGATCATTGTAACACTGCTCCCGTTTGTTGCGCTGGGTGACCCGATTTACACGAATGCGGGTGCGGCTGCCGCCGACCCCGACTTTCTTCTTCAGGGAGAGTACGCCGCCGATGGATGGGGCGTCCAGGTCATTGCCCGAGGCGACGGCGCATTCGAAGCGTTCGTGCTGAAGGGCGGCCTTCCCGGAGCCGGATGGGACGGCGAATCCCGTCAACGCCTCGAAGGCGCGCGAGAGGGAGACCGCGCTCGATTCTCCGGGCAGGACATTCGGTTCGAAATCGCCGACGAAACGCTTACGCTTTACGATCGGGACGGCTTCATGATGGCGAGACTGCCGCGGGTCGAGCGCGTCAGCTCCACTCTTGGCCTGGAACCCCCGGGCGGGGCCATCATCCTTTTTTCGGACCCTGACGATGTGAACAAATGGCGGAACGGGCGGGTGGATGAGCACGGACTCCTCCAGGAGGGCGTAACCAGCCGGGACAGGTTCCGTGATCACAGGATTCACCTCGAATATTTGGTTCCTTACCGCCCCCACGCGCGTGGACAGGGGCGGGGTAACAGCGGCATCTACGTGCAGTCGCGTTATGAGGTGCAGATGCTCGACTCGTTCGGCTACGAGCCGCATCACAGCCATAATGGCGGGATCTATTCGGTTGCGGCCGCCGAGCCGAACATGAGCTACCCGCCGCTTCGTTGGCAGACCTATGACATCCATTTTCGGGCCGCCCGTTTCAACGATGAAGGAGACAAGGTTGAAGACGCCCGCATGACGGTGTACCACAACGGCATCAGGGTACACGACGATGTCCCCGTGCCCCATACCACGACAGCGGCCCCGATTGTCGAGGAGGCTGATGAAATCGGTCCCATCTTCCTCCAGCGGCACGGCGACAACCCGATGCGTTACCGGAATATTTGGGTCGTCGAGCTCGACGGGTGATGGGCGCTGATTGTTGGCACGTGAGCGTTTCTGCTCATGGTATAACTGCTCCTTCAATGCTCCGGTGATTTCTTTGCCGGTCTTGACGCAGGCAAATAATGGCCGAAGGATTGTTCTCTGGATAACCGAAGACGGTGACCTCACCAAAAAAAATCCGGAAAACAAGACTATGAGCAACGAAAGCAAGTGCCCGTTCAGCGGCGCAATGGTAAAACCGAGTGCCGGGACCGGCATCCGTGACTGGTGGCCCAACCGGCTGAACCTGAACATCCTTCGTCAGCACTCCTCGCTGTCCAACCCGATGGGCGAGGATTTTAAGTATTCCGAGGAGTTTAAGACCCTTGATCTGAGTGCGGTGAAACAGGATATCTTCGACCTGATGACCGATTCGCAGGACTGGTGGCCGGCGGATTACGGTCACTATGGCCCGCTCTTTATCCGCATGGCCTGGCACAGCGCCGGCACCTATCGTGTTCAGGACGGCCGCGGCGGGGGAGGCACCGGCGATCAGCGGTTTGCGCCCCTTAACAGCTGGCCGGATAATGTAAGCCTCGACAAGGCTCGGCTGCTGCTGTGGCCGGTGAAACAGAAGTACGGGAAAAAGCTCTCCTGGGCCGATCTGATGATCCTGGCCGGCAATTGCGCGCTGGAGTCCATGGGCTTCAAGACCTTTGGTTTTGGCGGCGGACGTGAAGATGTCTGGGAGCCGAACGAGGATGTCAATTGGGGGCCTGAAAGCGAATGGCTCGGCGACAAGCGTCACGATGTCGAAGGGGAGCTGAAAGGTTCGCTGGCCGCCGACCACATGGGCCTGATTTACGTGAATCCGGAGGGCCCTAACGGCGATCCCGATCCGGCCAAATCGGCGCATTTCATTCGTCAGTCGTTCGGCTTGATGGCCATGGACGACGAGGAAACCGTCGCGCTTATCGCGGGGGGACACACTTTCGGAAAGGTGCACGGCGCCGCATCCGAAGAGCATCTCGGTCGCGAGCCGGAGGCGGCTCCCATCGAACAACAGGGTCTCGGGTGGGCCAACAGTTATGGCACCGGCAAGGGAGCGGACACGATTACCAGCGGCCTGGAAGGGACCTGGACGGCGACACCGACGAAATGGAGCAACAAGTATCTGGAAAACCTGTTCAAGTACGAATGGGAGAAATACAAGGGGCCGGGAGGCAAATGGCAGTGGCGACCCAAAGACGGAGCCGGTGAGGCGACTATCCCCGACGCTCACGATCCAAACAAGAAGCACGCTCCATTCATGCTGACCACCGACGTGGCGCTGAAGGTGGATCCCGCGTACGAAAAGATTGCCCGCCGGTTCTACGAAAATCCTGATGAATTCGCGGACGCGTTTGCCCGTGCCTGGTACAAACTGACGCATCGGGATATGGGACCCAAAGCCCGCTATCTCGGACCTGAGGTTCCCGATGAAGACCTGATCTGGCAGGACCCGGTTCCGGC
>PXBO01000110.1 GCA_003566885.1 Opitutia bacterium
GACTAGTAAGGCTTACTTATTCTTCTCCGTCGTTTTTCAGGTCCCGGAGAAGCGCCTGGGCACTTCGGCGAGGGTGTGATTCCGCCCTCTTTTTAGAGGGGATTTGAAACAGTGAAGTACCAAACCATTAACGCACAGCGTCCGCGCGGATCGCCTCCAGAACAAGCGGAAGTTGGTCGTAACCAGACGGATATCGCAGGCGTTTGACGGGGACCATTTTTGCGATTTGTGCGAGACGTTTCATCCTGGGCACCTGAAGTTCAGTCGCTTCGATGATTTCGCTGATAAAAGTATGTCTCAGCAGCTCGATCAGTGCTTCCCCGGGAGGTATGTTTTCGATCCGAATAGGTGCGGAAGGGTCCGGCAAGCGTTCGAGCAAGTACACGGCGCGGGCTGGAAGTGGGGCGGAATGAAATGATCCCAGGTCCGGCATCGGGACGTTCAGCTTCTCAAAGGCCGGATGAACCTTTTCGTAGGCGGAGGCATCCAAACCGAAACGACGAGCTTGTTCGGGGGTCAGCTTGATCTGTGGGTAGGCCGGCCGGCAATAAACAGCGTCACTTCGGATATCCAAGGCCGAAATGTCGTCGGCAAGGAGCGGAACGCCTGCTGTAAGAAACGCCCCGGCCATCGTGCTCTTGCCCGCGCCTCGGTTTCCAGCCAGCAAAACGGCCGAATCGTTGATGGCCAGGGAAGCGCCGTGAATCGAAGAAAAATCGCAACTCTCCAGGTAGTAACCGAACACATGTCCCAGCAAACAGATCTGTACCAGGTAGGCGCATTCGGGATCGAGCAATTCGCAGAGGATCGAATCGGGACGAATCAAAAAATCGGCAACGCGCGGAAATCTCATAATCCGGGCGTCGCCGGCATCGAACAGCATGCACGCGGGCTCTCCGGAATGATTGATCGACTGACTCGCGTAGAGCAATCCGGATGGATCCAGGTCGCGAGGAATTGTTCTGCGGATACGGGAAAACGACAGGTCGTGAGGACCGGCCGCCGCAGGCAAATCGAATGTAAACCGGAAATCGGTTTCGATGTTGAATCCATAGAGGCTGTAACTCATATTTTCGTTGGTTTCAGGCCCCGCGAGGTGGAGCACTGGCGTCCTGCAACAGGATGAATTGTTCTGATTGAGTCAAATAATTGGGCATGCGCGAATGGCATTCGGTTAAGGCGGGTGGTCGTGAAACGGCTCTGCCATATTTGTTTGGCTCGGCGTGTGAAAATGACACAAGGTTTCGTGGAGGGCAAGGCTCCGCCCTTGCCGCATTCCGGTTAAGGCTTCCCTCTATTTCCGATCCCAAACCCTTCCTGCGGCGCGGGTGGAACCGCGCCCTCCAGAATAGACTTTTTTGTGTCGGCTCCGCCAAATCGCGCTTCACCGAGTGCCATTCGGGCTAAGGTTTGGTTGCTTGTTGAGAAGAAAGCTTGACCAGGACTTTCTGGAGAAAAGTTCCATGTTCTCCCAGCCTGGTCGAATCCTTGTGCTCCTTTCTGAACGCATCCGCCCCGGCCGGGTTACCCGATGAAATCAAGGCCGCCTGGGCCGCCAAATACCCCAACTCGTTAAGCGGATTGTCCCGAATATCATAGGCGGCCGCGTCCCTCAGGTACCTTGAGGCGGAATCGGGAATACGAACGATGTCCCTGGCCGCGAGAGCTTTCGCAAGATCAAGAGCCGACCGGATCGGATCAGGCATGGAGGTTTGCTCCCGGAGCCATTCCGGTTCGATGAAGAGGGCGCTCGCTCCCTCAATGTCGAGGAACGGAAGCGTATGCGCGACCATTTCTCCATACAACTCCATCCAACCGCGCACTTGACCGGGGTTCCCGCTGAACTCCGGGCTCCGTGAGCGCAGGCGCAGCAGGTCCGCGCGGTGTGCCAGTTCCCGGATTTCGGGTGTCGTCGTGTTCGTACCGTTCAGGAGGATGTCGCGAATGGCGCGGGCGGTGACGATATTCGCTTCTCCCCGGAAAAACGTGTGGCCGGATGGATCGACATGGCCCGGCAGCGGTGCTCCGACTCCCAGGAGTTCGGATATATAAACCTGCTCGCCGGAACGCGTGTTGATTCGCTCGGCGCTCAGCCGGCGAAATCGGGTCTTGGGGGCGTTCAGCGTGAGCACCGGACGGTAATAAGAATTGGGGCTCTGGTTTAAGGTCGAGGAAATGCCCCGCAACAAGGCGCTGTCGGCAAATTCGCGCAGGACGATTTGCGAGGGATCATGCAACCCGGCGCGACGCATTTCCGTACCCAGGTCGCCGGTGAATAGACGTTCCAGGTCCAGGGGCGGAAGCGTGGTGTTTTTGGTTCCGACGATCAACAGATCCGCCGAATTGGCCAGCCAGGCTCGGTGGTCGTCGAAATGAGGCAGAAAAGCCGCCAGGATGGACCCGACCAGAGCCTCGTCGATCTCGTACAATTGAAGCCACTGAACGAACATGCCGCCGTCGTTCAGGCGCCGTCCGATGAAATCATAAAACTCCGCGGCGAAGAGGTTTCCCACGCCGGCCATCCAGGGGTTCGAGGGTTCGGAAATGATGATGTCGTAACGTTCGTGATTTCCGGACAGAACGGTTTTCGCGTCGTCTATAATGATATGCGAGCGGGGATCGTCGTAGGCGCGTTCCACCCGATAGCCGAAACCGCGGGCGGCTTCGACCATCGCGGCCTCGATCTCGATCGTATCCACACGTTGAACACGCGTGTCGGCCAACACGGTGTGGGTGGTCAAACCCGAGCCGAAACCGATCACCGCGACGCGCTTGGGATCGGGGTGAAGGCCCATCGGCAAGGCCCCCGCCGCGACCATGGTGGACTCGTCGAGCATCGGGCCCGACTGCTCACTGAACGATATCGAAGCGTCGACCTTGCCGTTGTTTGTGATCGACCGAACGTCTCCGGCTCCCTCGAAAAGAGAGACACTGGCGGTTTTTCCGTCGCGATAATAGAGCATGTCGATCGACGAGCCCAAAGTCGCCCGGCCGCTGCGAAATACTCCCGACGCGAGACGATGAGGATCGAATTGAACCCATAAGGTTGTCGCGACGAGGCAAACCAGACTGAATCCCACGGCGACGGGGGTGAGAAACACGCGATGCCGTCCCTCCGCGTACAGAGCCATAAGGATCAATCCGATCGCGATATCCAGTCCGGCTGCGAAAATCATCGCGTCGCGCAATCCCAGTTGCGGAATCAGAAAATGAACGGCGGCAAAAACGCCGAGAATGGCGCCAAAGGTATTGCACGCATAGACCTTGCCGATCACCGATTCGCCGAATCCGGCCCGCAGGAGGATCGTCGTGAACAGGGGCAGGGTCGCGCCGGCAAAGAAGGCCGCCGGGAGCATGATGGCGATGGCCGCCGCGGCGGTGCCGGCGTTGTAAAAGTGGTATCCGCCATTGGTCGGGGCGAGAGCGGACATCAGGTATCCGACCCATCGGAAGGCGTCGGCATACAGCGCCAGCGAAGCCAGGGCGCAAAGGCCCATCAACAATTGCACGATGCTCAGCGCGATCAACGGACGCTTGAATTTGTCCGCATGGCCGCGGATCCACAGGCCGCCCAGGGCCAGACCGCCGATGAAAGCGGCGAGCATCAGTTCGAAGGCGTGCAGGGTGGTTCCTACCGCGAGACCGAGCATCCGCACCCAGCCGATTTCATACATGAACGAAGCGGCGCTGGAGAGAGCCGTACCCGCCAGCAGGACGTAGAGCAGAGACCGTTTGGCCGGCAGCCGGGAGGCCGTTTCCAGGCCGGAGACCTGTTGTGGGGGAGTGGCGTTCGCGGCGCCTTCATTCGGACTCAAAACCCACGCCGCGGCGCCGACCAGCAGATTGAGGCAGGCCGCAATTTGAATCGCTCCCGGGAGGCCCACGGCGGGGACCAGGATGAACGTCGCCGCCAGAGCCCCCGCCGCCGCCCCGATGCTGTTGGTGAAATAGAGGTTTCCCAGAACCCGCCCTTCAATGCCTTGAATCCGGCGCATGATGCCCGCGCTCATCAAGGGGAAGCTCATCCCCAGCAGAATCGACTGAGGCAGGATCAGGCTTATGGCGACGCCCCATTTGACGCCATTGACCAGGGACGCCGACGGCAGGGCGGGAATGACCGATTCGAGCAACAGGTGGTGCAGATTGACGAAAATCAGGTGAAAGAAGAGTCCGGCGACGCCGAGCGTGAGTTCGACGATCGCGTACCCCCGGATCAGGTTGCGCCAGCCGCTGGTGTAGCGGGCCACCAGGGCCGCGCCCAGTCCCATCCCGCCCATGAAGGTGGCCAGTACAAGGGCTTGGGCATACGCGGCGTGGCCCAGCCATAGTCCGAGGTAGTGAGACCAGATCGACTGGTAGATCAACCCGGCAAAGCCGGATAGGACGAATACGGTAAGCAGGCCGTAGATAAAAAGCGATCGGGGAACGGGCGTGAAGCGCATGGGTTGGGAATGATTTTGTCAGGAAGTCACCCGGGGTTGGTTCCTTATTTCTGAAATCGTGCGCGAAACGCGCAAGATTTTCTGGAGGGCAATCCCGGCAAGCCGGGACCGTTGCCGATGGACGTTCGGGCGGCAACGACGGAGCGTTGCCCTCCAGTGGCGTCCCTCTTGAGTACCGGATTCTGCAAAATTTAATATTCTCAGATGGAACGTCATTGAGTAAAGATTCGATGCCACGTGGCATCCGGCCTTCGCCGGATGAAGGGAGGTGTGTGAACTTATTTTTGTGCGCCCTAATGTTGCCCCCATAGCCGGACCGGCTGCTAGCTGTCCTCGACGAGCAGCCCGCTGTCCTTGAGTTGACGGACAAAGCCGTTCAGATCGTCTTCGAGCCGATCGGCGGTCGTGTCATAGCGTTGTCGGAGTCTTATCGCGGCCTTCGGCATCTCACCGTGATCCATCAGGGCCAGCCACATTTCCGCCGCGGTGTCTTCGAGTCGAAAGCATTCCGATCCGGAATGGTCGGCCACGGCGACGGAGCCGTCTTCCATCCGGGCGTAAACCACTTGATCCGCCGCCCTGAGAGGACCGGCCGGTTCCGGCATGACCTGAAGGCGGGGATGGGTCTCGTCTTTTTGTAGTTCCGCCGAATCAGTGTAGGAACGTTGTCTCAGGCACCGGCTTCCCGGCACGATGCGCCAGCCTTGCTCCAGCCGGCCGGCGGCATCATTCCAGAAGGAGTTCTCCGGTTCGCTCCAGGCGAAACAGAGAAATTCAGGTTGGCCGATCCAATAGAGATCGTCGCCCGATCGCCGGGCCCATTCGGATTTCCAATCGAGGTATTTATCGCCATACAGTTCCGGCGCGAGATCGTTCAGGTCGTTGGCGCTGACGCAATCCTTGACCCGGGCCTCCCGCTCGACCATCGCCCGTCGCAAGTCGGGGTGGGAGTACAGGTGCGCAAAAATAAGGTCCCGTTCCGGAAAGCGCTGTCGAAGTTCCCCGAAGCGTAAGCCCGAAAGGGAGCAATCGTCCACCAGCACCACGGGCTTTCCCTCGGCCCGCGACAAATCCTGGGCGTCGCCCGGAAGATCCAGCAAGTAGGAAAGCATTCCGAAAACGACGAGACCGCCCCGCGGAACGGCGTGCCAGGCGAAGCTCCGCAGCTTGTCGCGGCCGTATGACGCGATCAGCTTGCGGGCGAGGTTTTCACAATCGGCTTCCGCTTGCCGGTAATCGACATAGCGCGCGGCCAGATCGGCTCGATTCAAACGTGCGGAAAGGGCTTCCAGGCGAATCAAATCGGCCCGGTCGAAGTCTCCGAAAACAGAAAGAGTGGTCTCACGACCACCCTTTCGAATGACAAATATCGACTTCGCTTCCAGTCGTTGAAGCGCCTGGGAAACGATCAAAGGCGCGATAGCCTCTACGATCTCATCCGGCGCACCGTCGCCGGTGACCACCTTCAACCCTTTGCACTGCGTCCCGAGGCGGGAGACAACGCAACTGGTCAATTCGGTCGGCACCGGCGCGATACGGTCGGTGACTCAGAGCTTAGCCGCCCTTCGAATGGCCGACGCTGCCGTCTTTGCCATCGTTGCCGGGGCTGGTTCCTCCGGTGAGGGTCAAGTCGGTAACTGATCCCCATTTCTTGAGAGCAGGAGTTGAGTAAGTTTTTTGCATGGCTTTGGATTCGCTTGTATTCATCTGGATGCCTTCTGTTGATCTACGCCATGATCGGCGTTTATCTTTGCTCATATTCCACCCAAATATCTTTTTCGTCAATGACTTAGTGGGCGGCAACGCCCTGTTTGAAGCATAGGGGTTTCCATTAGCATCGCTCTTTTAGTCCCTTATTTCTGAAATTTTGCGCAAAACGCGCAGGATTTCCTGGAGGGCAATCCCGCATTGGCGGGACCGTTGCCGCAAAACGTGCCGGACGGAAGCGGCGGCGGGTTCCGGTTCGTACGCACCAAACGTCTGGAACACGGACCCCGCGGCGGCGCGGGAGCACCGCCCTCCAGACAACTTTTTGGTACCGGCTCCGCCGGGTTGGGAGTCTGTCGGGCTTCGCCGACAGACTCCTAGCTGGTTTCCTCTTGATTTTCATGAAATTGATGATGGGTCCGCCTCCAAGTCATTCCCAATGCGTTCGCAGCCACAATTCCAGCGTGATAAACCACCAGGGGTCGTAGGGTTCGGGATCCCCCTGCAGCACACGTTCGAAGTTTTCCGAGAGAACCCGTTTGTCGACGAACCCGTGAGCGGCCGCCCGGGATTCAGCGATAAGTTCGCGTACGGCGCCACTTGCGCGATCGTACACCCCGCGGTTGAAGAGAGCGGTTGGGTTGGCTTTGGCCGTACTGTGACTGAAATGGCGCAGGGAATCGGGAAGCATAGTGCTTAGGCTGTTCCGGGCCAATCGTTTGAAATCGAGGAAGCGATGAACTTGGTGCTGGGGAAGGGAAATGACGAATTCAGCCACCCGCCGGTCGCTCCAAGGGTCGGCGAATCCAATGCCCAAAGAGGCCATGCTCCGTTCGTACATGGAGATCCTGCGTCCGGTTCCGGAGGAGAATATCAATTGGTACCTGAGCCGGCGAGCGGGATCGGGAAAGGCAGAATGCGGGAATCGCCTTTCCGCCAGGGCGGCGATGCCCGCGCGTTGGGCGAAATCGGGTGGTATATAGTCCGGAATCCGGATCGGTATTGTCGTTTGAACGGACTTGCTCAGGCCCGCTGATTCCAGCATCGGCTTTACGAGAAAGCGTCGCACCATTCGGCTTATGGAAGTACCCGTCGCCTTGCCGTGTCCCGATAGCTCGGCGAACAGGGCGCGAAGATTACCCGAGCGCAACAGCCCGGGGTAGTCGTAGACCCAGTGATCGTTCATCATGTCGCCCCGTTCCGCTACGATCAGGAGAGCGGCATTCCGGGACTTTGCCTGTTCGATGACGCCGCGCGTCAAATCGTGGTAGTAATCGATGTAAGGTTCGTCGAAATCCGGGCGATTCCGGTCCAGGTCGGCCAGCGGCCAGGCCGTGTCGCCGAAGACTTCGGTGACCGGAATGCCGTAGCGGGCGGCGACCTCGCCGCTGATGCTTCTCTCATCGCATCCGGCGAGTTCGGGCTCGGAGAATGCCCAGCTGTAGGCTCTGAATTCGGGCGGATCGGCGATCTTTTTATTGGCTCGCATCCACCCGAAGGCCGAGGCGACGGTTCCTGAGTCGATCCCTCCGCTTAGAGAAATTCCCGCCGGCTTGGCGCAACGGAGCCGGCAACGAACGGCTTCGAGGAAAATTTCCCGGAAGGCTTCGGCTAGATCCGATTCCTTTTCACGGCGTGTGGGGGTGTCGGCGGCGTACTCCCAAAACCGTTTACGTTTGAGAGTCCCTTTTCGAATCGTCAGGATTTCTCCCGGAACGACGTTTTCGACGCCTTGATAATAAGAAACCTCCGGGGGCGGGAAGACGCCCGCGAGGTGAATGCCGACAGCGGCTTCATTGATCCGTTTCGGCACACCGGGAAGGGCCAGGATCTGTTTAATTTCGGAGCCGAAGAATACCCGGTTTTTGTCGATCCGGTAACTCAGCGAACGGAGCCCCATCGGATCGCGCACAAGCTGTAATACCCGGTTTCGCGCATCGTAGACGGCGATGGCGAAATCGCCGATAAGCCGGTCCGCGAAGGCCCCGGACCATTTCAGACGGGCGGCCAGCACCAGTTCGGCGTCCGTGGGCGGCCGGTCCGAGCGGAGGATTTCAGCGACTTCTCCTCTTAGGGCCCCGAAGAGTTCATCCCGGTTGTCCAGCCGGATATCGGCAACCACGCCGATCCCGGAAGGCTCGTGAAAAACGGGCTGTATTTCGCCCA
>PXBO01000043.1 GCA_003566885.1 Opitutia bacterium
CGGCCGATTTCGGGGTCGGGCGGAACGCCGAGGAATCGGTCCGGCTCCAGGGCGGTATCGGAGATTCGGACCTCGTCGATGACGCCATGGAAAAAATTGGCGTTGGCTCCGCCCCACATCCCACGGCCCACGGTCCAAATGCCGTCTTCGATCACGAAAAGTCCCTCGATCTCTGCGGTGGCTTCGAGGCGGTACTCCGAATCGCCGGGACGCTTCAGCCAAAGCGACATTTCCGTGGATGTCGCGGTCGCCGCAACATGGTACCACATATCCGACTCCAGGCGTTCCTCGCTTTGGATGAACACCATGTTTCCGGCCCCGTCGGTCATCAACAACTCGATTTTGCCCTCGATTATCTTGAGGGCGATCGGTTGCGCTCCGTGTTCTTCCGGGTTCGGGTGTCCGTCTTTTCCCAGGATCGCCTGAGCGGTGCCCGCATTGCCGGTCATGAAGGAGGCCTCGAGCGTGATTGCATCGAACGCATGGGTGTTGATCGGCTTGTCTTCGGTGTACACGTCCTGCCCGCCGCCGAATCGCAAGGCGTAATCGTTCGGCGACTCCGTTTGGGGCGCCCGATCAAACGGCAATTCAGAGGTATATGCGGGCGCCGAATAGTCCGCCCACGTGCGCAAGTGGTTTCCGTTGCCGGACGAATCGAGGACCACATCGACCTGCGGATGTTCGACGATGGCCTCAGCCGGCCCTTCGTCGAACCGCCAGTGAGCCACAGTGCTCGCAGAGATGGAACAGAGCACGATGAATTGGGAGACCGTCAGCAGAACCAAAAGAGGTCTCGAAACGAAGTGAAACAGGGTTGGTGTTCTCATGATGTCTATTGGGGTTCGGTAAAAGGGGCTCAGAATCGATATAACGGTCTTTTGATGAGTCTCCGGGAGAAATCCGGTTCTAATGGAGTAGATGCACGAAACCGGGAAATCGTTGGAAATATTTTCTCCTTTTTTATGCCACCGTTATTTAATCGACACCACAACACCCCGTAACGCCTTTCTCGCGCGTCCGATATACCAGCGTACGGTCGATTCGCCAATCGATTCTCGATCCGCGATTTCCGAACAGGAGTACCCTTCGATCGCATACATCATTACGATACGGAATTCTTTTGCCTTCAGCCGCGACGCCAACACTTCAACCGCCTCCTCTCGCGTGAAACCACAGATCGAGGGTCGGGGCGCAAGCACGCGATCCAGTTCGGACGGATCCACCGAATCGCAGCGACAATGGGTTCGGCAATGGATCAGTGTCGTCCGGTATACAATCGATGAAAGGTATCCCGAAAAACGGTTGGGCTCTCTCAGGGATGGCAACGTCCTTGGTAATCGGACGAACACATTCTGAACGATATCCCTTGAGTGATCGGGATCGATCCGGAATGAAGCCAGGCAGCGCGTGGCAACATTCATCGCCGGTTTTCGATGACGGCGATACAGCAAATCGATCACCCGGATCTCGTCCTGCGGCCACCTCCGCAGGTGGAGCACGAGTTCTTCATCGCTGGAATTCGGGGCGGGAGCGTTCATGTTCGGGGAAGTATGTTCCGGGATTCCCGGTCCATCGGCACGCGTTCACCGGAGGGTGCCTGAGTTATCAAAGCATTTCGAACCGGCGACGGAACGCCGAAAGACCGCCTAGCCGACGTTGGGTTAGAGAGAGAGAGAGAGAGAGGCGAAAGCGTTTCCCGCGTTTGGTTTCGAGGCTGAAAAATAAGTCGCAGAATCCAGCACTACGATGGAATTCCGGCCCCGAATGAGGTGCCGGGAGAACGCCCGCGCCCTTGCCTTTCTTTACAACACGGATTTCGAGACGGCGGGGATGAGGCGCGTCGACGAGCGAGAGCCCGGGCACGAAAACCATAGACTGGGCGGTCATGGCAAAACGGATTGGTCTACTAATGAATTGAGGGTACGATGAGCAGAAGTAAGGCCTTTACAAAAAGGCGGAGGAATAACGTCCTCGGAAAGTCGTGTGATGTGGATAATTGAAGCATTTCTTATGTGTCAATGAAAAATTGCGAATCCAGTAAGCGCAAACTCGCCCCGAAACCGAAACCTGTAGGGCCCAACCGGAAACCGCGCGGTTGAACCGGGGAAGGGGCTCCAGAACACGTCCGGCACAAACGGCAAGGACGGAGCCTTGCCCTCCAGGAAAACAGGGGTCTGCGGCGTTCGTTTGTTTTGGGAGAATGCGGGACATGCCTTTATCAACGCATGCGCACAATGAACTCCGGGGATTCTTTTGGCATTCGTAATTATAGGGACACCTGTGCCCCGGCGAGCCGGGATTGCGAGCGCCTTCCCTGCTGGGCCCTACTGGCCTGGAAGGCGTCCGCAAGCGGACACGCCACAAGCGAATCGAAACCTCTTCTGTTCTGAGAGAATTAATACGCGTCGCCACGCGTAAAACCCTTCGATTGCGATTTTTCCGCCGAGCCCGACTGTCTCACTACGTCAAATTGACGGCATCCACGTCCAACACCTGAACGACATCGTCCGGCCAGGGGAATTCGCGTCGAAGGGCCTGAAGTTTCGGCACCAGCCGGGTCACGTTGTGGGTGAAGTACCACACCTGGTAACGGTAGCGGTCCTTGACCTTTTCCAGGGGGGCCGGACAGGGACCGCGGATTTCCATGGCCTCGGGCAGTTTTTCCTCGAGGTGCCTCACCCATCGCTCGGTGTAGAATTCGAGTTTCTCGGGATTGGGTCCGTGGAACAGGTGATGAATCAAGTGCCGGAACGGCGGGTACTGAAAGGACCGCCGCGACTCCATTTCCTCTTCGATGAACCCGTCGAAATCCTCCCGCCGGGCATACTGGATGGTGCCGGCGTGCGGGGTGAAGGTCTGCACGACCACCTCGCCCGCCCGGTCGCCCCGGCCGGAGCGGCCGCTCACCTGCACCAGCAATTGAAAGGTCCGTTCGTGGGCGCGGAAATCGGGCACGTGGAGGGAAAGGTCGGCGTCGACCAACCCGACCAGGGTCACATTGGGAAAATCGAGGCCCTTGGCGATCATCTGGGTGCCGACCAGCACGTCGATCTTCCCCAGGCGGAAATCCCGAAGAATCTCCCGGAACCGGTTCCGCTTGGACATGGCGTCGGTATCCATTCTCTCGATACTCGCCTTGGGCAACACCTTGCGCACGGCATCCTCCACCCGCTGCGTCCCGAATCCCTTCCATCGAATCTTCACCGACCGGCAGGACGGGCATTTTTTCGGCGCGGGACGCTGGTGGCCGCATAGGTGGCATTTTACGGTTTCGTCGCTGCGATGATAGGTAAGGGAAACGCTGCAATGCTCGCATTCCAGCACATGCCCGCAATCCGGACAAAGCACGCTGCTCGAATAGCCGCGCCGGTTGATGAAGAGGATGGTCTGTTCCTTTTTCTCGAAACGGTCGATCATCTTGTCGACCAGGGGACGCGACAACCCGAAGGCACCGCGCTTGCTCAGGATTTCGCGGCACATGTCCACCACGTGGATCATGGGCAGACGACGATCGTCGACGCGTTTTAAGAGCCGGTTGGCCACGTACTTTCCCTCGGAAACATTGCGCAGGGATTCCAGAGAGGGCGTGGCCGACCCCAGCACACAAAGCGCCCGATTGAGCCATGCGCGGTAGACGGCGACATCACGGCCGTGGTAGCGCGGGACCTCCTCCTGCTTGTAGGCCGGCTCGTGTTCCTCATCGACGACGATCATCCGCAAATCCGGCACCGGGGCAAAGACCGCCGAACGCGCCCCCACCACCAAACGCGCCTCGCCGGTCACCACCGCGTTCCAGGCGTCGAAGCGCTCGCCCTCGGACAAATGACTGTGCCAGACCACGGTGCGCACGCCGCTTTCCTTTTCCAGGCGGGCGCGCAACCGGCCAACCGTCTGGGGCGCCAGAGCCACCTCGGGCACGAGAAAAATAGCGCCTCCGCCGTCGTTGAGCGCCTCCCGCAGCACCTTGATGTACACCTCCGTCTTTCCGGAGCCTGTGACGCCCTGGAGCAGATGCACCCGGAAGGCCTTCGTTCGCAGGGAGTCCAGCATGGCGGACGCGGCGGCTTCCTGTTCCTCGTTGAGCTCGGGAGGCAGCACGGATACCGTTTCGCCGCCGCCGAGATCGTCGCGGTACGCCTCGCGGTCGAGACGCCGCGCCTCTTCCTTCACCCACCCCCGGGTCACCAGGGCGCGACAACTGGCGGCGGCGACTCCGGTTCGGCTGAGAACGAGCGACTTTTTCTGCGGCTTGAACTGCTGGGCGAGGAACGTGTAGAGCTCGGCCTGCTTCGGGGCTTTCTTCCGGAGGTCCTCCAGGTCGCCGGAGGAAACCTTCCGGGCGACGGAAAGGTAGTTTTCCACCTTCGGCTTCATTCCTCGCCGCACCGGGCCGGGAATCATGGTCTCCATGATCGACTCCACCGGAGCGGCGTAGTAATCGCGCATCCAGCGGGCCAGCGCCACCAGTTCTTCGGTCAGCACGGGTTCGTCGTGAATGAGCTGTGTGATTTGTTTCAACCGGGAAGGCGGCAGCCCGCTGTCACCCTCCAGGGCCGCCACCACGCCCAGACTCTGGCGATTGCGGATGGGAATACGCACCAGGGAGCCGATACGGACGTCGCCGGTGAAACGATCAGGGATGCGGTAGTCGAGTTCCTTTTCAAATCCGGCAAAAGGGATCACACTGATAACGTTGTCGCGTTGGGCGGGCATGAATGAGCTCCCTTATTTCCGAATTCGCCTTGGAAATGAACCCTATTTTTTGACGGGCGCGGCTGAACGTTTCATTCGGCCGCCGGAAGGCGGCGGGAATTGAGATTTGAAATTTCAAATGCTGGTTCGGGCGACCTCTCAAGGCGGCGCGAACCAGCCCCGGCGCCGGATGGAAGGTTGACAGTTAGAGGGAAGTCTTTGAGCCTTATTTGGTGAACATCGATGCGTGCAGAGAAAAATTCCGCGCTTTCCTGGGAGAGCACGGGCTTCGCGTGACCAATCAGAGGCTCGCGATTTTCGAGGCCGCTTTTCAAATCAAAGAACATTTCACCGCGGAGGAGCTGCTGGACCGCGCGCGGGCCATCGACAGCTCGGTCTCCCGCGCCACCGTTTACCGCACCCTGCCCATTCTCACCGAGAGCAGCCTGGTTCGGGAAATCGACGTCGGCAAGGACTTCAAGTTCTACCTGGCCAACCCGGAAAAGGGGAACGAACAAGCGCAAATCGTTTGTATCGATTGCGACAAAATTTTCGAAATCGACGCCCCGTTCCTGGAGTGGTACGGCAGCAGCGTCTCATCCAAATTCGGCCTGAGGCCGGTTTCTCAACGCCTGCAAATCAGCGCACAATGCGCCGAATACCGGAATACCGGGGTCTGCAAGAACCGCTCCTGAGATTTCATGGACCAAGACAAGGCCAGCTTCGAAACCGATTTCTTCGAAAAGATCCTGAAGCGCTGCCCGGACTATGCCGACGTGGTTGAGATTCTCGGCGGATTGTACACCCGCCAGGGCCGGATCGACGACGGCCTGAAGATGGACCGTAAACTGGTCCGATTGGAGCCGGACAACCCCAACGCCCACTACAATCTGGCGTGCAGCCTGGCACTGAAGCGCCGAAACCGGGACGCCATCGCCTCCTTGGAAAAGGCCATCGAACTCGGCTACAACGATCGCGAATGGATGCTTAGAGACCCCGATCTCAAAGACTTAAAACGCTTTCCGGCCTTCCGGAAACTGGTGGCTTCGATGAAAGCCTCCGGCTAGAATCCTGCCGGGCTTAGGCGGTAGCCTAAGCCCGGCAGGATTCTTAAGGTGGTAATAAGATGACAAAGACAGGGGCTATTGTGCGGAAGTAACCGAGAGCCGGTTGCGGCCGGCGGGTTTTTCGGTTTACCTTACCAAGCCTGTTTACCTAAATGGGGAACAATCATGCCTGAACTATTGGATTACGAACCGGTGATTTTCGAGCCGGCACGGGGCGAAGAAGAGCCGTTGAGCCCGGTGCAGGAGGAGATTCTCCAACTGAAAAAGGAGCGCAACGCCATCATCCTGGCGCACAACTACCAGGTCGGCTCGATCCAGCGGATCGCCGATTATGTGGGCGACTCCCTGGGACTGGCCTACAAGGCGGCCGAGACCGACGCGGAAGTCATCCTGTTTTGCGGCGTCCACTTCATGGCGGAAACCGCCAAGATCGTGAATCCGGACAAGAAGGTCCTGCTGCCCGACCTCGAAGCCGGCTGCTCCCTTTCCGATTCCTGTCCCCCGGAACGCCTGGCGGCCTACAAGGAGCAAAACCCGGACGTCTACGTAGTCGCGTACATTAACTGTTCCGCCGGAGTGAAAGCCCTGAGCGATGTCATTTGCACCAGCGGAAACGCGGTGCGCATCGTGGAGAACATTCCCCAGGACCGGCCGGTACTCTTTGTCCCGGACCAAAATCTCGGCCAGTGGGTCGCGGCCCGCACCGGACGCAAGATGCGGCTCTGGCCGGGGAGCTGTTACGTTCACATTCTCTTCACCGTGCGCGCCCTGGAAAAGCTCAAGTCCCGCTACCCCGACGCCCCCATCGTCGCCCACCCCGAGTGCACGGAAGCGGTGCGCGACATGGCGGACGAAGTGTGCAGCACGGAAAAGATGGTGGGCTTCGCCAAGAACCACCCGGCCGACCGGTTCATCGTGATCACGGAAGCCGGCATGCTGCACCGCCTGCACCGCGAGGTGCCCGAAAAAACCTTCATCGCCGGACCTACCGAAAACTGCGCCTGCAACGAGTGCCGGTTCATGAAAATGAACACCATCGAAAAGGTTCGCGACGCGTTGAAAAACCTGAGCCCGGAGATCACCCTCCCGGAGGAAATTCGCCAGGCGGCCTACACGCCAATCAAGCGAATGCTGGACTGGAGCCGCTGAACGCGGTTTCGCCGCAAGGAAACGGCCTCCCGGGTTTGCGTCTAGCAGGCTGTCGGACTTAGGCTACCGCCTAAGTCCGACAGCCTGCTTATGGAGGAAATCATGACAAAACCTAACGATCCTACCGGGCGCCCCAGGCGCCTTCTTCCAGCGGCCGTTTGTCTGTTGGCACCGTTTTCCTGGCTGCTTTCGGGCTGCGGGGAAACGAACGAAAACAACGAAACCGCCGCGGAATCGCCGGGCACTCCCGTGGCGGCAGTGGAGATCGTGCGTCGCGACCTATCGCGCGAGTTGGTCACCTCCGCCACGGTCCAACCCCGCTCGACCATCCGGCTGGCGGCCCGCACCGCCGGCACGGTGGAATCGGTATCATTCGAAGAGGGCGAAACCGTGGAAGCGGGAGACGTCCTGGTCCAACTGGACACCGCGGAAAGCGAAGCCGAGCTGGAGCGCGCCCGGGCGCGCGAGGAAGAAGCCCTGCAGGAATACCGGCGCGCGGCGGACCTTCGTCAGACCCACTTGATCAGTCCCTCGGAATACCAGCGCAGCCAGACGGAACTCCTGGTGGCCGAAAGCGAACGCAAACTCCAGGAAACCCGCGTGGCCTTTGGGAGCGTTCGCGCCCCCCGCTTCGCCGTGGTCGCCGCCCGGCACATCGAACCCGGCGAAGCGGTGGACGCGCGGCAGGTGCTCTTCGAATTGATCACCCTGGACGAACTGGTCGTCCAGCCCGGGATTTCCGAACGGGACGTGGTCCACATCGAAACCGGCCAATCGGTGCCGGTCACCCTCGACGCCCTGCCCGGCGAGGAAATCGAAGGCACGGTGCGCCGCATCTTTCCTCGGGCCGACACCGGCAGCCGGCTGGTCACGGTGGAAATCGCCCTGCCCGCCGATGCGGCCGACCGGGGCGTCCGTCCGGGGTACCTCGCCCGCATGCGCCTGGTCATCGACGAGCGGCCCGATGTGATCGCCGTGCCCTCGTCGGCCATCGGCGAAGACGGCGACAGTCATTACGTTTACGTGATCAACGACGATCGCCTGCACCATCGGACCATCGAGCGCGGGGTGACGCGCGGACAATGGACGGAAGTGCTCTCCGGTTTGGAGACCGGTGAAATCGTTTTGGCCACCAATCCCATCGACATGAACGACGGCGATCGCGTCCGCATCGTCGGCTGGCGCGGCTGAGGAGCACTATGGATCCTTCCCGCAACATGAACCGCCGCGGCCCGGCCAGCTACAGCATCGCCCACCCGATCGGGACGCTGGCGATCGCGTCGGTGGTGTTCGTGGTCGGCCTGTTTTTCATCGAACGCCTGCCCATCGACCTGCTTCCCGAGATCGACCAGCCCCAGATCCGCGTCACCGCGAACTACCCCGGCACCGCGCCGGAAATCATGGA
>PXBO01000032.1 GCA_003566885.1 Opitutia bacterium
CCGTGGCGACGGACTTTACGTCCGGAGAACTCCCGCAAGTTTCCCCCGTGGCGACGGACTTTACGTCCGGAGAATCTCCCGAGGTAAACTCGGTCGCCACAGGGAGTGCTGCACAAACTCGGTCGCCACAGGGAGTGCTGCACAAACTCGGTCGCCACAGGGAGTCCAAATCAACACAACTTCTCCCGAGGTAAACTTCGTGGCGAAACCTTTCCTGCGCGCCGCTTCAGTTAGCGCATAGGGAAAGGAGCAAGGGCGGCCCGTGGGAATCACCCCGCCAGGAAACCATGAAGGTTGTCACACGGAGTCACAGAGCTCACGGAGGAAGAAATGGTCTAAATCTCAGTGTCTCTCACCGGCCTGAGCTCGTCGAAGGCGCGCCTCCGTGTGAGCCCGGTTTCCGCAATGCATATTATTAATGCCTAATTCTTGTTTCTGTGCCCAATCCTTCGGGTCTTAGGGTCTTGCTTTGCGTGAACCCCAATTCCTATCTCTCGATATCCAGAAAAGGAAAAAGAGAATGGCTCACCACGAAGAGCTCGAAGAACACGAAGACGAGAAATAGGATCTGAATCCTTCGTGTCCTTCGTGTCCTCGAGCGAAGCGGGTGGTGCCCGCAGAGACGGGATGAGCGCAGAAGAGAAGCGGAAGACGGAGGACGGAGGACGGAAGGCCCTGAGGTAAAATGCTGAAAAGCTGAAATCGCTGAAGCAATCCCAAGTCACCAGTCCCTGTGGCGACCGGGTTTACCCCGGGAGATCCGGCGGAAGGCGGAAGGCGGAGGGTCCCGGCGGGGCGGGACTTCGCCTGGAGCTCAGCGGGGGGGCATCTTCCAATCAAACACCGGAACAGCAGAATCATTGATGGCGGAATCATTTAGTACCGCGCTGTTTACTGTTGCTCGTACAAGCGCTTACATGCGGCAATGAGCGGCTTAAGGTCTCTTTCGATTGCTTCCCAGACAATCTCTTCGTCAACTCGAAAAATCATATCCACTGGTGTAGGCAATGATTGCCTCGCCGGCTTCAAGTATATCCTCCAGGTAGAATCCGGGACTACGCGACATGACGAAGGTCGGCCGATATTTCCCGAAGGAAGCGTCCTTTACAGGCTCGTCGACTCACCAAATCCACAGGCATACCCAATAGGCTTTCCAGGAATTCCTTGAGCTCGATAAATTCAACGAGGCTCGGCGCTGCCGAAAATTCGGCCATCAAATCGATATCCCGCGCCTCCTTTTCTCCTCGGGCGACAGAACCGAAAATAAATAATTCGGACACATGAAAGCCCTGCAATTCGGACCTGTGTTCGTTCAATTTCCTGGTGATTGAGTCTGCGTCAACCATGGCAAAAATGTGACCGGACTTATATATTCTGTCAATATACGAAGCCGGCTCTGCTTTGGCTTTGTTTTTTTACCGCTTAAGGACGATTGAAGGGCCCTGGCGTGAAACGCTGAAAGGGCTCTGGCGGGTCAAGTCGCGGCACGCGGAGATTAACTCTCCACTGCTGAGCCATCGGCGAAGTCCCGGCCCGCCGGGATTCTTGGTTCTTGGGGGATCTCCCGGGGTGAACCCGGTCGCCACAAAAATTCCCGCCCTCCGCCCTCAGTCCTCCGCCTTCCGCCCTTCCGCCCTTCCGCCCTCCGCCCTCCGCCCTCAGTCCTCAGTCTTCCGCCCTCCGCCTTCCGCAGCCCTACCCTTCCCAGCGGGCGAAGAGGCCGCAGGGGAGGATCTTGCCGTCGGACTGGACCGGGAGGCCGACTTCGCCGGCGTAGATGCGGCCCGGGAGATCGAGGTCGTGCAGGGTTTCGCGTAACAGGTTCGTCAGGACGGTCGGCGAGAGATAGGCGGTGTAGGCGTTGATGAGGAAAAAGAGGGGATTCGGGGAAAGGAGTTGGCGGCATTCCTGCAGGAACGGCCACAGGTCGCTTTCCAGTTTCCACATTTCCCCGCTCTTGCCGCGGCCGTAGGAGGGGGGATCCATGATGATGGCGTCGTAGTGCCGCCCCCGGCGGACTTCGCGACGGACGAATTTCAGGCAGTCGTCGACAATGTAGCGAATCGGGGCCTCGGACAGCCCGGAAAGGTCGGCGTTGCGCCGGCACCAGTCGACCATGCCTTTGGCGGCATCGACATGGCAGACCGCCGCGCCGGCTTTCGCCGCCGCAACGGTCGCGGCCCCGGTGTAGCCGAAGAGGTTGAGCACCTGCACCGGGCGGCCGCAGTCGCGAATCAGAGCCGAAAACCAGTCCCAGTTCACCGCCTGTTCCGGAAAAAGCCCGGTGTGTTTGAAATTGGTAGGCCGTATCCGGAAATTCAGGTCACCGTACCCGATGGTCCACTCCTCCGGCAGTTTGGCGCGAAACTCCCAATGCCCCCCTCCGCCGGAACTGCGGTGGTACATGGCGTCGTAGTCGGTCCACGGCTCGCCGGAACGTCGCGGCCAGATGATCTGGGGATCCGGACGCACCAGCACGACGTCCCCCCAGCGCTCCTGTTTCATCCCATCACCGCAGTCGAGCAGCGCGTAATCGCGCCAGCGGTCGGCTGTGAGCGGTCCCTCCATCTCAACGGGAAGAACGCTTTTTCCTCGATGTCCCGAAAATCAGTCCGATGAGCCCTCCGAGAAAGAAGATCGTCCCCAGGATGATCGGGTGAAACGGCAGGACCACGCCCAGCACCCGCAACATCAGTCCGATGAGCACGTAACCGAACACCCATAAGCCGCCCGCCTTCAGGAACAGCAGCATGTCGGCCGACTCCTTGCGGACGCCGGGATCCTCCGTTTCGTCGCCGTTCACCGCGCGAATGGTGTCCTCCCGGTCCGCCAACAGCTCGCGGGCTCGCGCCGCCTGGTTCTCCGGCACGCGAATCTCGATCGTTTTCGTGTCGGCGTACCGGGCGTCATCCAGGAAAACCTGGATGTCGGCCGCCTCCAAAAGGGCCTTGGCGACAAAAGCCTCCTCACGGGCGGAATATCGGGCTACGGTAATCATTCTGAAATCAGCGGTTCGAAATAAATCTGAACCGCTGATTTGAAGATAGGCAATCGCAATAAATATCGCCCGAGGCCACAGAACCCGGATTCCGGGGTAAGTGGGAATGACGACACTTGCGAATCGAGCCACATCGGGAAAAAGAGGTTTGCCCGATACGGCACGGATCGAAAATCTCTCAGCTTCTTCTTTAAAAGGGTCCGGTCGCTCATGCGCACGGGACCCGGCAGTCTTTCCTTGCCGGTGCGGGGAACGCCGTGAGAATCGGCGACAGTCGCTATGTTCGCATCGTGGATATTCCCGGTAACGGCTCGTTCCTCGACAGCCAGGGCAATCCCATCATCGACAACGAATACTTTCGAGCCGGACATCCTATACCCGCTCGATTCCGCCGCCGTCCGGGAAGCGGATGCGCCGCTGCTTGTAGAGGGTGCTCAGGGCTTTCTTGAACGTTTTCTTGCTTGTGTGGAAGGTCTCGCGGATCGATTCCGGCGAGCTGGTGTCGTCGAACGGAAGGCGTCCGCCGTGTTTTTTGAGCGCGACCATCACTTTCTCCTCAACGTCCTTGAAGCGCCCCGGTCCCGGGGGGTCGAGGCAGAGGTCGATCCCGCCGCCCGGCCGGACGGCCCGGACGTAGCCGTCGATCTCCTGTCCCGGCACCAGAGCGGTGCCGAGGTCGCTGTGGTACACGAGACCGCTGTACCGTCCATCCACAACAGCGTGATAGCCGAGCGGCGTCCGGCGCGCGACGAGGAACCGCACGCGATGTCCGGGAGCGTAGCGGTCCGTCACTTTGCTCAGGTAGCGGTTAAGCTTCGTCGTGGCGACGATGCGGTGGCTGCGTTCGTCGAGCTTGATAAAGACGACGACGCGCTCGCCGGCGCGCACGTGCCGTTCGCCCTGTTCCCGAAAGGGCAGCAGCAGGTCCTTGCCCAGTCCCCAGTCGAGAAACGCGCCGACCTGCGGGTGAATCGCGAGGACCTTCAACGCGGCGAATTGATCGACCGTGGCGCGCGGCTTTTCGGTCGTCGCTACCAGGCGGTCCTCGGAGTCGGAGTAGAGAAAAACCTCGAGCGTTCCGCCCGGTTCCAGATCCCGGGGCGCGAGGCTGCCGGGCAGGAGGACCTCGCCGAGGTCTCCGGCGTCCAGATAGTAGCCGCTCGCCGTTTCGCGGGTCACCGCGAGGGTGTTGAATTTTCCGATCGATGCCATTTCCCCCACCGTGCACGGATTTCGCATCCGTTGGGAGACCGAAATGGGGACGGCTAAGCGTTTTTCGGAAGAAAATTTTGCGGAAATCCGCTGACGGAAGCTTTTACCGAGCATTTTCCCGGTGGACCAGATCCATCCTATCGGTGATCCTCGCGTCGGAACTGGACGAGGCTGCGGTCCGGTTCATTGGGCTCATTTGCCGAAGAAATGAAATGGCCGCTTGATCCGACCGCTTTCTTATGGTACGGCTGATGGTATGCCGCTGATGACTCATCGCACGACCTTCGCCCTCGACGAGGCAACCGCTACAAGGTTGAAACGCCTGGCGTCGCGGCTGGGCGTGTCCCAGGCCGAGGTCGTTCGCCGGTCGGTGGAGGAAATGGAACGAATCCTGGCAAGCGATCAACCGAATCCCGCCCGTCTCTTGCGCGAATTGCATGAGAAAAACGCCGGTCTTGCTTCCGAGGACGCGGCCGCCTATCTAACCGAACTCCGCGAGGACCGAAACCGATGGCGCGGCAAATGATCTGCCTCGACACCAATTACCTTATCCGCGGTCTGGTCAATGAGTCTGCGGAAGAGGCCGCATTGCTAGCATGGGCTCGGGACGGGGTACCGTTGATTGCGTCGGCCGTGGTCTGGCACGAGTTTGTTTGCGGTCCGGTCACGCCTTTTCAGATCGCCACGATGCGGGCGTTCTTGTCGGAGATCGTATCCTTTCAGGAACGACAGGCCGAAGAAGCCGCGCGATTGTTCAATGCCGTCGGCCGCAAACGTTCTCTTCGGGTTGATGCGACCATCGCCGCGAGCGCCATCGTCGTCGGCGCCGTCCTGGCGACCGACAATCGAACGGATTTCGAACTCTTCGTGCCGTGGGGGTTGAAACTATTTTAGTGCCAAGAGTCCAAAAAACATCATGCAAATCGAACTGTTACAAACCTTTTGCCAGAACGCGTTTGCAACATTAGTCCCTTATTTCTGAGATCTTGCGCGAAACGCGCAAGGCTTTCTGGAGGGCCATGCTCCCGCATGGCCGCAAAACGTGCCGGACGGAAACGGCGGCGTGTTGCAGTTCGTACGCACCAAACGTCAGGAACACCGGACCCCGCGGCGGCGCGGGAGCGCCGCCCTCCAGACAACTTTTTGGGACCGGCTACGCCAGGTTGGGAAAAAGAGAGTTGACCGACTCGGCCCGGACGTACGCGCTCCTGACACGCCACCATGAGACAACCTCCGGCTTTCCGCCCCAAAGCGGAAAGCCGGAATCCATCTCCCCGGCCCTATTCCTTCAACCTCACACGTTGATTCAGTAACGCTTTCGCTGGCGGCAACGCTTCCGGCGCAGCAAGGCGACGAGACCCAGCGCCGCGAGTCCGGCGCCGGCGGCAAGGCGCGAGGGTTCCGGGATTTGACCGGCGGCAATGGCCGCGTCCGGCTGGGCATGATAGGCCCAGGAGTCGATACGAGGCCAGGAGGGGCTCGATCCGAACCCAAAGGCCGTTTCATCAAGCTCCAAACGCACCCACCCGTAGTGGGTGCCGCTTTCGGCCTCAAAACTGAACCCGACGAATCCGTAACCCCGCTCGCCGATCATACCACTCCACGTCTCGCCTCCCGGGGTGTAAAACGAGGTTATCGTACGCGTCGAACGGTCCGCCCAGTCGGCCTCCGAAAGCCCGGGGCCGAGATAGGTTCCCGTGCCGATCACAGAACCGAATTCGACCGTCCGAATTCGGCTGCCCGCAACGGGAGCCACCACGAGCGAAGAAGCCTGTGCCGACGAAGGAAAATCTTCCGGTCCTCGCAGGAATGGCGGGCAGGATGCCCGCGCTCCCAGGGGGCGATCTGTGGTTAAAGATCGGCGCCCGGGTTGACGCAACCAGGGAACGCTCGCTAGGGTCGCACTTCATGAAGGTATGGACAGAACTCGTTCGTTCCCGTAACCGCCTTTGTCTCTTTCCACGATGCTATTGGGGGATTGCCCTGACGGTGTCAACCAGTTGGCTCGTATCACCTTCGACTCTACACGCCGAAGATGACTCGTATCCGATCCACCGTCACACAGGAACGCCCGCCGCACCGGCGGCGCCCCCGCGCGACATCGAACTCCCGCCCGAAGCTCCGGGCAATAGACAATTGTCGCTGTACACCGGAATCGATGTGGTGTCGATGTACGTATCGCGGGGCTTGATCTACTCCGACCGCGTCTCGCTGCAACCCTGGATCGAGTTGGACGTTCCGGTAACGCAATCCGGACCGGGAATCGTGAAGGACGTGACCTTGTTCGCCGGCAACTGGAATTCCATCCAGCCGGGAAGTGTCGCCAGGGGCGAAACCCGAACGGGCCGCGAAGAGCGCTTGCGTGATTGGTTCGAGGCCGATTTTTATTCCGGTTTTCGGTTCGGAGTGTCCGAAAACGTATCGGCGTCCGTTCGATTCAACTACTACACATCGCCGTCCGACGCCTTCGCGGACATCCACGAACTGGATGCCCGCGTCAACTACAACGACGCCCACTGGTGGCCGGAAGCGGAGGGCTTCGCCCTGAACCCTTCTGTCCGCATCACCAAGGCCACCCGGAACCGCGGTGGACCGAACCCCTGGTACCTGGAAGCCGGCCTCCGCCCCGGCGGACAGCTCGCGGGACTACCGGGCAATATGAGCCTTCATGTGCCGCTGATATTCGGATTCGGCGCGGACGGCCAGTACCTGGCACCCGACAAGGAGCATCATTTCGGCTTTTTCCAGACCGGTGTGAGAGTGACGGCGCCGTTGAATGTCCTGCCCGAGTCCGCCGGCGTCCTGACGCTATCCGGCGGTTTCGACGTAATCGCCGTCCCGGACCGCGAGCTCAACCTGCGCGGCGACAGGACAACCGGCGTAGCGCGCGGGGGACTGACTTACAGTTATTGAGCGTTTCGAATTCTTGGAACAGCGGACGCGTGCCGCTTCTTCCGTCACCTTTCGCCCGGGAACCTCCGTCGGCGCCGACTGCCACGCAACCGGCCTGCCAGGCCCACGAAATAGCTTTCCATCGCTTCGAGGATGCTGTAGCGATACTTATCGGCGGCAGTAGGGCAACTGTTGCCCTAACAATCCAGCCAACCAAATAACATTATCAAGGAGCGATCGTTGCCTTATGAAACACCACCTGAAATCGCTTCCTTTGATATTGATTGCGGGCTTTGCTCTGTTGTCTGCACCGGTCTTGGCGCAAGCGACTCCCGAGTTCCGAATTGAGACTATTCATCGAACGGCAGAGGGCACGTTCGAGTTCACCTTCCGCGATGCGGGTCCGGAGGCGGCGGGCCACTTCATCCAGTCCTCAACGGATCTTGAGCACGACAATTGGCTGCCGGTGCCGGAGGCGCTGATCACCGATCTCGGCGACGGGGTCTTTCGTGTTGTCATCGAAGCGCCCGCCGGGCCGCGCGCGTTCTACCGGGTCGTCCGTCCCGGACCGGACGGGGAGACGGTCGTCGCCAGTTTCTCCACCACCGCTTTGGAGGTGACGGAGGGCGAGACCGCTTTCGCCATCATCACGTTCAGCGCGCCGTTCACGGGCACACTCCGCTACACCCTCAGCGGAACGGCGACCTCCGACGATTTCGAGGAGCTGAGCGGCGAGGTTTTTGTCTCCAACAGCACCCAGGCGCTCATCCCCGTGACGGTGAAGGAAAACAATTCCATCGATCCCGTGCGAAACTTGATTCTCACGCTCCAAGCCGGAGGGGGAGCGTCGCCGGGGCTCGTCTCCCAATTCGAGATCCTCGTAAAAGACGCCGACGCGCGATGGGAAGGGAGTTTTCTCTCCGGTGCGGCGACCATCCCCTTCACTCTCGATCTCATCCGGACGGACAACGCCACCCAGGGATTTCTCATCGGCGGACCGTTCGGGTTTCTCCCGGAGGAGAGCACACAGGCCTCGGTGACGCTGACACCAACGTCCTTCGCGGCCACGGCAGCAAACATCGCCATGCCCGCCGAGGCCACCTTGTTGAA
>PXBO01000010.1 GCA_003566885.1 Opitutia bacterium
GAACTGCGCGCTGTTTTCGGTGTATTGCTGGACTTCGATCGCGATCCCGTTGGGATCCTTCACCCAGAACTGGAGTGTGGCGTCGGCACCCTCCTTGATGGGGCCGGGTTGAAACCCGGCGGATTCGAGCCGTGACCGGAGAGACTCGATATCGTTCGTTTCCAGGCAAAAATGGCTCAATTGATTATCCGTTGAGGCGGGTTCGGGGGCGTCGGCTTGAAACGCCTCGAGAAATAGGTTGTCCGCGATCTTGAGATAGAATCCGACATGTTTGCCGTCGCGGGTGAAATCAAACTGCTTTTTAAACCCCATGAGGTCGCAATAAAACGATTCGGTGGCGCCGAGGTCGGCGGTTTTCAGGCAAACGTGTGCGAGGGCTGCGATTGTGCTCATGGCGATAGAATATCCGGAACCCCGCTGTCCGGGCAAGCTTTGCCCGGTTTCCTGCGCCAGGCTTCGTGCTCTTCGTGTCCTTGAGTGAAGCGGGTGGTGGCTTGATTTCCGCAGTTAAGCACAGGGTAAAACGCCCCCGCATAGGGCAGATATCGCTGTGCTCGGTACAATCCTGATCCTCCGTGCCGGAAAACCTCCCGCTCCGATTAGGTCGAGATTGAAATTAAGAATACGTGGACCCGTTCCGGGCCTCGGCAAAACCGACTCCGAAACCATTCGCGAATACATCGTCTACGCAAAACGCCTGGACTCTCCGAAACACCATTCACAATTTATAGCGGATGACTCGTCGAACCAAACGGATCGTTGCCACGACTCTCGCACCATTCTTCCTTTGGTCGTGTTTCGCCATTGTCTTTTCTCCGGCCTTGCCCCTGACGGCCGGTATCCTCCTGGCATTGGGCTGGGCGGTCGCGGTCGCGGCCGGGGGAGCCAGAAGGCGCTTCGATCGCATCTGGATCGGCGCAACGGTTGCCGGAATCGTCGTAATCGGTGCGATTCACTTCACGCGCCCACTGAGCGCCGCCCGCGCCTGGATCCCCGATCAGGAGAACGCGGTACGGGTCTCGTTCGTTGACGGAAGCGTCATCATCGAAAACATCCGAGACCGGACGTTTGGCGAAGACGGACGGGTGACCTCGCTCAACTGGGAATCGGATACGTTCCCGGTCGACGGTGTCGAACGAGTCTATTTCGTTCACGAAATCCTCTCGCCCCGCGGCCTGGTGGCGCACGGCTTTCTGACCTTCGCCTTCTCCGATGGCCGGCACCTTGCGATCTCGGTCGAGGCCAGGCGAGCGGCCGGTCAATCCTACCATCCCCTTCCCGGCCTGTTCCGAAACTACGAACTGATCTACGTGATCGGACGGGAAACCGACCTGATCGGCGAGCGTGCGAACGTGCGCGGTAACCCGGTGTACCTTTACCCGATTCGAACCTCCCCGGAAAACGCCCGGGCTCTCTTTCGCTCCGTGATCGAACGCGCCGACCGACTTTCGAGTCAACCCGAGTACTACAATTCCGTCACCAATAACTGCGTGACCAACATTCTCCTCCACGTCAACGAACTGACCGAGCTTCCGCTACGATACGACCTCCGAATCCTCTTCCCCGGACTCGCCGACAACCTGCTTCACGAGCGCGAACTCCTCGACTTCACCGGCACGCGTGAAGAAGCACGGGAACGCTTTCGCATCAACGAGCGCAGCGAACCGATCGTCACTCCCCGCGAATGGTCCCGGCAAATTCGCGAGATCCCGGAGCCGTGACAAGGTCTTATTCTTCGGCTTAATAGGCACAAGGATACTCGAATGGAATTTTTCCCATTTCGCCTTTGATCTCACAGGAAAGGGATTAATTCGTCCGATCGCGGAAGCTCCGGAGGAAAGTGTCCATCACGCGGCTGGTTCTCGCAGCGGTCACGCCGGTACTGGGACAGCTTTTCGTCCTTTGGCGAAGATCGTTGACGAGGGTCTCGATCAGCGGCTGCTGAATGTGCGGCGGGTCGGAAAAATCCCATTCTTTGCGATCCCCATCGGCCTCGAGCACCACGGGAACAGGTGCGAACGTCGAAAAAAGGATGCGCCCGCGAGTCCCGACAAACTCATTCGATTCCAAAGGAACGGGCGAAGCGAAGCACCACGTTCCGGTCCCAAGGACCCCCGAAGCGAATTCAAATGATCCGACAACCGTATCCTCGGCCGGATACGCGCCCATCCGGTTCGCAGCAAAACCGTCACAGGACGTTATCGGGCCGAGGAGAAAATCCAGAAGATCCAGGGTGTGCGAAGCCAGGTCGACAAACAGCCCGCCTCCGGCAATCTTTGGATTCAGGCGCCACGGCATGTCCGAATCGCCGGAAATCGCCGGAACCATGAAATGCCGCACGTTCACCGTCAGCAACTCGCCGATCGCCTTTGCTTCAAGAAGTTCGCGGACCTTGAGAAACCGGGGCAAGGCTCGCCGGTAATACGCGACAAAAACCGGGACACCGGCCGCGCGACAGGCCGCGATTACTTCCTCGCACTCGGAGAATGTCGGAGCCATCGGCTTTTCAATATACACCGGCTTTCCGGCACGTGCGGCCTGGATCGCATACATCGCATGGCTGGAAGGTGGCGTCGCTATATAGACGGCGTTGACTTCGGGATCGTCGATCAATTCAGACGCGTCGTCGTAGAAACGCGGAACGCCGTGCCTCCGCGCATAATCTTCCGCCTTCCTCCTGTCGCGGCGCATAACGGCAACCAACGCCGATCCTTCGACCTTCTGAAGCGCCGGCCCGGATTTTCGTTCGGTCACATCGCCGCATCCCACAATACCCCACCGGATTGTTTTCATCGGATCCACCCGACCGAAATCTAAGGCGACAGGATTTCGCCGCAACTCGAAATGCCGAGCAGGCTGGCCGGTTTCAGTATCGCGAACAAGGGCGGTGAGACGCCAGAAGGGCAGGCCAGAATATGTCGGGTCTTGACGGTAGGGAAATCAAATCGAAGCGAACTCGCACAAATCAGGGTGGAGGCCGAACGGTGGTAAGCCGGACAATCTTGCGGGGGCCTGATGTGTTTGCCAATGGCCGATGAGGATATTGGTGAGCGGCGCAAAATCGGCGAATAAAGCTGTCGGGAAAGCCGTGGCGCTCGTGAGTCCGGTCTTGCGCCTCACCTGGTTTCGGGTAATCTGCCTGTATGGACCTAACCGTAAAGATTCCGGACGATTTGGCTCGGGAGTTGGGTGCCGGATTCGAGGATCTGAGTCGGGCCGCCCTGGAGGCTCTGGCGGCGGACGCGTACGCGAAGAGCGTACTGTCGCTGGAACAGGTGCGGAAATTGCTGGAGCTTGAGTCCCGCTGGGAGGCACAGAAGATTCTTAGCGACCACGAAGTCTGGCCGGGACAAACGGCCGATGAAATCATCCGGGACGCCGATTCGTCGGAGGAATTCCGAGCTGATCTTCCGTGATCGTCGTTAGCGATACATCGGCGCTGTCGTGCTTCGCCGAGCTCGGGGAGCTGGATTTGCTTCACCGGCTTTATGGCTCCGTGACGATCACTTCCACGGTACTCCGTGAATGTTGTCACCGTTCGGCCCCGGAGGGCCTGCGGCACTTTCTTTCCGCTCCTCCAGTATGGTTGACTCTCGTTGCGGACCCGAAGCCGGTGCTTGCGGAAACCAGGTCCCTCGATCCAGGTGAAGCTTCAGCGATCACTCTTGCATGGCAAAATCGAGGTTCCAGCTTGCTGATCATTGATGAAAAACAGGGGAGGCGCGTGTCACTGGACCTCGGACTTCGCATTACCGGCGCCGCGGGCGTCCTGACCGATGCCGCCTCCGAAGGGTTGGTTGATTTCGAAGCAACGTTTCAGCGATTGGCCCGGACGCAGTTCCGTCTCAAGTCTTCGGTGATCGACATCTTGCGCAAGCGCCTTGATGAACGTCGGATCCAATAAGCCTTGGAGTGCAGTGTTACGCCACCATTTTCTCCCGCAGCCACCTGTCGTAACTGCCTACCTGCGATAGTTCTGTCCGAGTAGAGCGACTGGTTCCCCGACCGTCCTCCCACAGACCCGGACGGGGAGACGGTCCGGCCCTCGAAAACGCAGGCAGGCCGATGTGGAACATACCGAATGGGAATCAACCTTTGCTGTCGGGATCTTTGGTATCGGCGAAGCCGGGTTGGATTCAACGTTGCCGGGATCCGATGAAATTATGGATTTGGGGTTTTTCATTTCCGGAAGATTCGGTGATGGTTTCTCAGGAACTTATGGCAACCGGGCAAAAAAATCTCGCGCGTTGGTATCGGGAGGTGGCACAGCACCTGGCGGCGGGATTGCCGTTGACACGAGCTGTGGTTAACGCGGGAGGGCCGGCGCGGAAAGAGCGGAAACGAATGGAACAGGAACTTACCGCCGGGCGTTCCTGGAGCGACGTCTTGAATTCGGCGCGGTGGCTGCCGCCGGAGGACCGGGCGTTGCTGGTCGCGGCGGCCGAAAGCGGACGTTTGGTCGAGGTCCTGATGCCGCTGGCCAGAAAGCGGGCGTTGCTGGCGGAACAGAATCGCCGTGCGGTCGGGGCCTGCGTTTACCCGGTGGCGGTACTGCATTTCGGGGCTCTGGCGGTGCCGCTCCGGTTCCTGGTGATGGGCGAAACGGAAACCTACCTCGCCCAGGCGGGCACGGTGCTGATTCCGCTTTGGCTCGTCATCGGCGTCCTCGCATGGGGAGCCGGCGGCCGTCACGCCTGGCTGCAAATGCTGATGCGGATGGTTCCTTTCTTTCGCGCCTACAGCCGGCGGCGCGCCCTGGCGGATCTCGCCTTCACCCTGGAGGGCGGCGTGATCGCGGGTCAGTCGATCGTTCGCGCCTGGGAAAGCGCGGGAGCGGCCTCCGGTGACGGCCGCCTGCAACGCGCGGCCGACCGCATCGCCGCCGCCGCGCGGGAGGGCAACGAACCCGGCGCGACCCTGTCGGATGAAAATGCGTTTCCGGATGACTTCGTCTCGCTCTATCTTACCGGGGAAAAGACCGGTCAACTCGACGAAAACCTGGGGCACCTGGCTCACCTGTACGGCGAACAAGCCTCGGACAGTCTGCGGGCCGCGTCGGCATTCTATCCCAAAATTCTGTTTCTGCTGGTCGCAGTTTGGGTCGCCTACACCGTATTGTCATTCTACGCCGGATACTTCGGACAGTTCGAAGAGTTGTTGCAGTTCTGAGTGGGCGGGCAAGGCCTGCCGCCGGCGTCGGCGACAGCGCTAGCACGCGCTCTTTTGCGGGCAGGATGCCCGCGCTCCCGGGGGTTAACGTCCCATCCAGCCGCCGTCCACCAGGAGGGTGGCGCCGTGCACGTAGGATGCGGCGGGTGAGGCGAGGTACACCACCGCGCCCTTGAAGTCATCCGGTTCGCCCCAGCGGCCCGCCGGGACGCGGTCCAGGATCTGGCGGCTGCGCACCGGGTCGTTGCGGAGAGCTTCGGTGTTGTCGGTGGCGATGTATCCCGGGGCGATGGCGTTCACATTGACGCCGTGCCCCGCCCACTCGTTGGCGAAGGCCTTGGTCAACTGCCCCACCCCGCCCTTGCTGGCGGCGTAGCCTGGAACGGTGATGCCGCCCTGGAAGGTGAGCAGTGAGGCCGTAAAGATGATTTTCCCCTCGCCGCGAGTCACCATCTCTTTGCCGATTTCCCGGGTAAGAATGAACTGGGCGTTGAGATTGACCTCGATGATCTTGTCCCATGACTCATCCGGATGCTCGGCGGCGGGGGCTCGCAGGATGGCGCCCGCGTTGTTGATGAGGATGTCGATGCCGGGGTGCCGTTCCTTCACCGTTTTGATGAAAGCGTACAAGGCGCTCCGGTCGGAGAAGTCGCAGGCGTAGCCGCTGAATGACCGTCCCAGGGCGACAACCTCGTTCTCCACCTCGCTGCCCTCGGGTTCCAACGTGGCGCTCACCCCGACAATATCGGCGCCCGCCTCGGCCAACCCCACCGCCATGGCGCGACCGATGCCCCGCCGGCACCCGGTGACCAGCGCCGTTTTTCCATCCAGTCTGAATTGATCGAGAACGCTCATAAAATCCCGTTGAAGTAAAAAGTGAAAAGGTAGAAGGTAAAAGTCTGTCCACCCCATCTACGTCCCGCGGTCGCCGCGCCATTTACGCACGATCGCCGCATTGTACCAGGATTTTCATGACATCGCCGCCGGTTGACATGAGGTCGAGCCCCTTCTTCAATTCGTCCAGGGAATAAATGTCGCTGATCAGCCGGTCCAATGGCAAGTCGCCGGAGGCGGCGAGTTCGATGGCTTGGTCGAAATCCCGATTTTCATAGACGCGCGCGCCGCAGAGACGCAGTTCGCGCCAGAAGAACTGGAAAAGATCGATTTCCGGCGGTTTCGCAAAAATGCCCACTGCGACAATCAGACCGCGGGCTTTGGGCAGGCGGGTCATCATTTCCGCCGCCGAAGGATGCCCGGTCGCCTCGAAGACCACGTCGGCTCCGGCGCCCTCGGAGGACTCCTCCACGAGAGCAGGCAAATCCACCGCCCGGGGATCGACCGCCTCCAGCCCCAGGGCTTCCAGGTGCTGCTCCCGGTAGGGATTGATTTCCGACACGATAACCCGCGCTCCGGCCTGCCGCGCCACCAGGGCGATCAAGGTGCCGATCGGGCCGCCGCCGAGAACCACGGCGAGATCGTTGGGCGCCAATTCGGCCAGCCGAACGTCGTGACACGCCACCGCCAACGGTTCGATCAAGGCCGCGCGAGAGAGCGGCAGGTCCTCCGGCAGCCGCCGCACCGTATGAGCCGGCACGATCCAGCGTTCCTGAAAGGCGCCCGGGGTGTCTATGCCGAGAAACTTGAGGTTCTCGCAAATATGATCGTAGCCCGCCCGGCAAGTGGGGCATTCGCCGCACGGGTCGAGGGGCATCACCGTGACCCGGTCGCCGGCCGCGAACCCGGTCACTCCCTCCCCGACCGAACCCACCACCCCCGACATCTCGTGCCCCATGATCTGCGACGCCGTCACCCGCCAATCCATTTTCCCGTGGTAGATCCCGACGTCCGTGCCGCAGATGCCGCAGTACGCGACTTCGATTTCGATTTCTCCGGCACCGGGAGCGCCGCGCTCCGCTTCACCGATCCGGATTGCCTGGTTTCGTTCGTAAAAAGCGGCTTTCATGGTGACCCCAGTCTAATCCCAATGAATGGATCAGGGAAACTAAAAACCAGGGAAACCGGCGGCCGGTGGATGCCTGTCGGGCCTAGCTGCTCTGCAACTCCGGTTTGGCGGGAGACAACCACTGAAACCGGCGCCGCTTCATAATCTTTCCGAATAAGCCCTATGCCAAATCCTGATCAACGCAGGCTTGCCGTGACGTGATCCGCACTCTAGAAACGGGCCATAACGCAACCGGAGGTTTTTACTATGCGATATCGCGTTTTCATACTTTTCACCGCAATGGCCGGGCTGGTTCTTGGTTCGGTCGCGCCCGCAATGGGGGCTTACGATATGTTTCTCAAGATCGACGGGATCGACGGGGAGTCGACGGACAAAGACCATCAGGGATGGATCGAGGTGGAGTCGTTCTCCTGGGGCATGAGCGTCAGCGTCTCCTCCATTGGGACGGGAGGCGGAGCCGGGAAGGCCAACTTCCTCGAGCTTTCCATCGACAAGTTTCTCGACAAAGCTTCACCGCGGTTGATGCTGACCGGCGCGGAGGGTCGGCACCTTCCCGCGGTACACCTGGTGCTTCGCACGCAAGGGGAAACCCGTCACAGCTTCTTCGAGATCGAGCTCAAGAACGTATTTGTGACCAGTCTCGGCATCGAAGGCCAGGCCGGGGAACCGGTACCCACGGAAACCCTTTCGCTGAATTACGAGGAAATCAAAGTGACCTACACCCCGCAACGCGCCGATGGCGGAGCCGGGGATCCGGTTTCCGCCGGGTGGAACATCGCCGAAAACCGGCGGGTTGACACCGAGTCGTGACAAGGAGCGCCGTGCGCTTGAAATCTTTGATTTTTATTGCTTTGGCGCTGACGGTTGCCGGTCCGGCGGCAACAGCGGCATACGATGCGTATCTGAAAATCGATGGCGTCGATGGCGGTTCGGAAGGCAAAGCGCGTGGAGGGTGGATCGACCTGCTCTCGGTCGCGCAGGGGATGAGCCGGCCGATGGGCGACAGTGGCGGGGGTGGCGCCTCCAAACCGGAGTTTTATGATCTGCTGATGGTCAAACCGGTGGATAAAGCCACTCCCCTTCTGATGCTGGCAGGCGCCGAGGGAAGACATTTTCCGGAAGCGACGCTCGATCTCGTGCGAGCGGATGGCTCCGCCGCCCGATTTTACCGGATACGGCTCCAGGATGCCGTCATCACCCAAACCGAGGTCATGGGAAACGTCTTCCATGAGCAGCCCCTGGAAACCGTCGCACTGACCTACGGGTACCTGGAATGGTCCTACGTGGAATTCGATCTTGAAGGGAAAGAGGTCGCGGAGCACCTCGCCTACTGGGATCTCCTGCAAAACCAGGGCGGCATTTCGGTCATTCCCGCAAACGGCGGGCCCCCGCCCGACCCGCCGGACGGTTTTCGGCACCGGGTCGATTTCGGCGTCTCCACCGAAACCGGCACCGGCACGCTGAGCTGGAACAGCAAAAGCGGCAAAACCTACGGCGTCTACTACAGTCCCGACCTGAACGAACCGTTCGACACCCTGGTGAAGACCGTACCCTCCGAAGGCGACGACACGACCTCCACCACCGTCGAACTGTCCGGTTCGCGAGGGTTTTATATCATCCGGGAGATCGATTGATTCTTGTTTCGGCGCACCAAACGCTGTGGCGTGCTCGCTTGCGAGCGCCTGCCTTCCGGGTTTGCGAACTCATTAGTCCGAATGGCACGGTTAAGGCGATTCATACGGTCTGATTTTCTCACAAAGGCACCAAGGCACGGAGGTTTTCTTTGTGTGCTTTGCGCCTCCGTGAGAGAAGGAATCTTTGTTTTTTTGCCTACGACGGAGTCGACGCCTTTGCAGGCGTTACTACGACATGGGCTCTTAACCGAGCGGCATTCTCATTAGTCTCTTATTTCTGAAATCTTGCGCAAATCGCGCAAGATTTCCTGGAGGGCAACTCTCCGCCGTTGCCGCCGGAACGGCAAATCGGCAATCCCGGCTTGCCGGGGTTGCCCACCACGTAACACCTTTTTGGTACAGGCTCCGCCGGCTTGGGGGAAAGGCGATAAGCTCGGAGGAGCGTCCGCAAGCGGACACGCCACAAAAGGGTGGCAACGGGCCGGCCGATCCTTGTGATCAACCCCGGCAGGAAGCGACGCACTCCGCCATATCGCCGGCCAGGTCGGCGACATCCTCGGGCGAGGTATCCCAGGAGCACATGAAACGGCAGAGGCCCGGGCCGCTCTCTCCGCCGCGGCCGATGAAATCGTAAAATCCCCAGCCGCGTGCGCGCAGGTCGGCGGCGGTTTCCGGGGGAAGGTGCAAGAATACGGCGTTCGCCTGAACCGGGTAGGCCGGTTCAATCTTAGGTATTTCGGAAATCCGCCGGGCCAGTTCCGCTGCCATGGCGTTGGCGTGGGCGGCGTGTCGCAGCCAGGCGCCGTTTTCCAAAATTCCCGCCCAGGGAGCGGCCAGATAGCGCATTTTGGATGCGAGTTGTCCGGCCTGCTTGCAGCGAAAATCGAATTCCCGGGCCAAATCCTTGTGGAAAAACACCACCGCCTCCCCCACCGCGAGTCCGTTCTTGGCGCCACCCAGGCAGAGAACATCCACCCCCGCCTGCCAGGTGATTTCCTTGGGAGTCACCCCCAGCGCGGCCACGGCATTGGCGAACCGGGCGCCGTCCATGTGCAGGCGCAGATCGAAATCCCGGCAGAGGGCGGCAATGGCCTGAAGTTCTTCCGGCGAATAGATCGTGCCCAGTTCGGTGGGCTGGGTGACGCTGACCACGCGCGGCTTCGGGTAATGAATGTCAGATCGACGCCGGACCATGCGTTCTATGGCCGGCGGGAACACACGTCCATTTTCGCCGGGCAGGAGCAGTATCTTGGTGCCGTTGGTGAAAAACTCCGGCGCCCCGCATTCATCGGTTTCAATATGCGCCGCCTCGTGACAGAGCACGCTGTGATACGAGCGGCACATGGAGGCGAGCGAAAGCGAATTGGCCGCGGTTCCGTTGAAGGTGAAAAAGACGTCGCAGTCCGTTTCAAAAACCTCCCGGATCAGATCGGAGGCTTTTTGCGTCCACTCGTCATCGCCGTACCCCGGAGCAAACCCTCGATTGGCCTTCTCCATCGCCTCCCACGCCTCGGGACAAATTCCCGCGCAATTGTCGCTGGCAAAGGTGTAACGGCTTGGCTCGGACGAAGGCATAGAGAAAACGGATTACAACCTCTGATCGTTTTCCGGCTGGCGCGCAAGCGTTTATCAAGAGCCAAAGATCGGAAAGCCGCCTACGGCCAACGCGTGCGGAAAACTGGGCAGGTGCTGCGTAGCGATTTACGCGGATTCGGCGGATAATGGGGCCTAAACAATAACGGCACGCTCAACGGATCCGCCCGTTCTCAGCACACGCAATTTTTCAACATTTCCCTGTGATTTTCAGGCAGTTCCACTTGTCGCATTCCGCAGGCGATGCGCTGCGGAATGCCGACGCGAATTCTTATGGCTTACTATTGCTCTCGGTTGCAAACGCGTCTAGCGTTCATCGACGCGATGGAGCGACGGCAGAAACTCTTTTTGGAGAAGCTTACGGCTTCCCGTATTTTTCAGGACTATAAACAGGCGTTCGAGTCGGGCACGGGATTGCCGCTGGCGGTCACGTCGTCGCAGTCCTGGGGTCTGCCCCACCGGTTCGGGGAGAAGGAAAACCCGTTCTGCTCCCTCATGGCAAAGTCCAGCAAGACCTGCGCCGCCTGTCTGGAAGTGCAAAAACGCCTTTCGGACGAGTCGGAGCACGGCCCGGTGACCCTGACCTGCTTTGCCGGGCTCTGTGACTCGGCGGTGCCCATCCGCATGGGTGAGGATCTGATCGGACTGCTGCAAACGGGGCAGGTATTGGTCGAAGCTCCCGACGAAGCCGGTTTCAGCCGCATCACCCGCACCCTCATCAAATGGGGCATCGAGGCCGACTTGAAGGATCTGCGAGAAGCCTATTTTGCCACTCGCGTGCTCGAACCGGACCAGTACCAGTCATTCGTGAGCATGTTGCACATTTTCGCCGAGCACCTGGCCCTGGTGGGACACCAGCTCGAGATCGCCGCCGAAAGCCGGGAAAGTCCGGTCATGCGGCGCGCGCGGGTCATTATCGAGGAAAAGCAGGCGGACGACATCCCCTCGCGTGACGTAGCCAGGATGTTGAATACCAGCACCTTTTACTTCTGCAAACTGTTCAAAAAGGCCACCGGTCTGACCTTTACCGAATACCTGACCCGGGTGAGGGTGGAAAAGGCGAAGAATTTTCTGCTCAATCCGCACCTCCGCGTGAGCGAAATCGCCTACCAGGTGGGCTTCCGCTCATTGTCCCAGTTCAATCGCTCGTTTCGCAACCTTGTGGGTCAGACGCCTTCCGAGTACCGGGAGGCGCGCGGGGTGTCGCCGTCGTCCTGACCGGCGACCTCCCCTGACGCCGGATCACCCATTCCACCGGTGAAACGGAGTGCTCGCCTTTGGCTCGCATCGCCTCCACGGCCTCGATCGCCTCAAACAGCCGCCGACAGGCCACCGGGTACGACACTCCGGTCAGATCCGCGATCAAGCGGGTCCCGCGGTCGATCAGCTTCTTGTTCCCTGGCGCCACACAGGTCATCCAATTACCGGTCACGCGTCCCATTAAGGCCATGGTGGCGGTCGAAACGGCATTAAGGCAGAGTTTGAGCACCAGCCGCTCCCAGAGATCCAAAAAGGAGGAGGACACCGGACAATCGATAACCAGGCGCGGATCCGCGGGGAAAAGTAACGCGGCCCCGCCGAATTCGACTGCCGCCGCCCGCACGTAAGAATTCTTCACGCGCAGAAAAGCATCGTTCGCCAGCGACGAGGTCGAAGAACCGGTTTGCAGCGCAATCAAGGCGTCCTTTCCCGTACCGTACCGCGAAGGATCGTCCTCCGCGCCGATGCGAAACCGGAACAATTGGTCCCGGCCCAACTGCGGAGGCTGACGGACCAAGGCTTCCGGGGCGCCCAATTCGGCATAAACGGAGGCACTCCACTCCAGGCAACGCGGTTCGCGCCCCAATAGGTCCCGCCAGGCTTCCTCCGTGGAAAGGACCGGATGCTTGAGAAAGGCCCAGGAATCCGGGGCGCCGGGATCGTCGTACTTCCGAAAAGGCGGCAAACTGAAAGTGGGCGACCTTTCGGTGGTGTCCGTAAGAATATCCAGCAGATAGTCGGATGCGGCGTAGGTCACCCGGCCGCCACCCGAGTATACTTCGCGCTCGAACTCGGTCCAGCCAGCCAAGGCGGCCAGGTTTTCGGGCGTCCGCAGGCGATCGAGCAATCCCTGGAATCGATCGGGGAGAGCTTCCGGTTCCGGGACCGCAAGGTCCAGTCTGGCGCGGACGTCGGCCGGCAGCGAAGCGTCCAGAAATCGAAGCAGTCCAAGTTCCAGCGCGGTTCCAATCACCAGAAGCTCCGCCGTCGTCGCCTGCATCCGGGTGGATCCGGCGATGGCCATCGGCCCGGCGGCGAGGTCGAGCGGCGTGATGCGGGGGTCCTCCAGGACCTCCCGCGAACGTTCGACTGTGGCCGCCAGCAGCGGCGCCGGGTTGTTGAAAACAAAAAACACCTCGGCGCCGAGAGCCACCCCTTCCCGGGCGGTTCCGATCACAAAGGAGGTCTCGCCCCCTTCGGTGATTGCCACGACCACGTCGCCCTCCCCCGCCCCGCTCTCACGCAGCTGGTGCCGACCGAAACCGGCAAAGTCTTCAAACCCTTCCACCGATCGGATCAACGCGTAGTCCCCGCCGGCCATAATGCTGCGGGTCAGATCCTCCCGATCGGCCACCGATGCGGGCAGAGCGGGTCGCAAACGCCGCCAGGATTTCCTCCAGGCGGCATCGAGCAGGATACTGAGCCTCCCGGTGGCGCCGCATCCGGTAAAAATAATCCGCTTATTTTCGGATATCGCCCGGGAAAACGCATTCACCATGGCTTGGAACGGCGCGCTGCCCGTCACCCGGCGCAGCATCGGCACGAGATCCCGGTCGACGGAAAGCAGGAGATCGATTCCCTCGGCGGTATCCGCCGCCAACACCCGGTCCAGGTTCGCGGTAAGCGGGTGTGGCTGCTCCGTGGGCAGGGCGCCCAAGTGAAACTCGGTCTCGCTCGCGGTAAAATAGTCCGCCTTCTCACGGGCTCCCGGATTGCTCATGGGATGGCATTGTCCCTTCGGCGGCCGGTCTCGTCGACGGCAAAAACAGCGACGTTTCAGCGGGACCACGCAATCGGGTAATCCGGAAGGGTTTTTCGCCCGCGCCAACCCGGCCGCCACCGTTCCGCTTTTCTGCTTTACCGGAAAAACCACCTTCACCTAAACTCCAGCCGTCAAGGAGGGTCGGCGGGGGCTTCACCGGTCGGCTTCTCCACGCAACAAAAACCACTCATTCGACTTTGCCATGAAAACCAAGCCTTGTTTCCTCCTTCGCACCCTGATCGCGGTTTCCCTGTTCTCTGGGGGCAGCGTCCTTTCGGCCGACATCCCCGACCAGGACATAAACGGTCCCGATGACAATGGTCCTGTATTCACCGCCAAGGGACGGGCCGAACTGGGCTTTCACGCGAGTTATTCCATTCTCGATCCTGATGGTCAGGACAGCGTGGACATTCTCAGCGGACATCTGGATTTTTCATATTTCATCCTCGATAATTGGGCGCTCCGGCCACAGTACCAAGTCATCCGCTACGACAACGGCACTTCGCTCACCGCCCACGTGCTGGGGTTGGGGGTCGATTTTCACATTCCGCATGAGAACATCGCCTTTTATTTCGGCGGCGCGCCCAGCGTAGGATTTGTCAGCGCGGATAACTCGGACAGCGACACGGAGTTTTTGATGGAGCTCCGGGGCGGCATCAAGCATTACCTGTCCCAACGCCTGGCCCTTAACACACAAATCTCCTACTCGTTCGGCAGCGATTACTCGCTGACCCGGGCCACCATGGGATTGTCCGTGCTGTTCGGAGGAAACTAATCGCCCTCCAGGCCGAAGGTCGGTTCGAAATAACGCCAGGATACCGGGCCGCCGGTTTCGTCCAGCTCAACCTCCATCGAAAAGGGCGGCGGCTGATCGCCGGGCCGCAGCCTCTCCGCCCAGGGATGCAGGGTGCGAAAGCGTAAATCCGAGTACAAGACGGCCCGTCCATCATTCGACCGCCCGATTTCCTCCGATACCGCATAAACCGCGAACCACTCCCAGGTCGCGAAAAACGATTCCTCCGCCCCCCACTGACGCAATTCGTCCCGGTCGGCCCGCCGGAAAACTTCGAACCGGCCCTCCGGGGCGGTTCGGAAAAGGTGGAAGGGTTCGACCAGGTATTCGTGTTCGGTTTCGACGATGAGTTTCCAGCGAAACGGGGTCAGAAAATCAGGATCGAGATGAATTCGCTCAAAAACCGCGCCTTGGTCATCGAGCGCTGACGCGATGCGCGCCTCAAGCAGGGTTTTTACGCCGAAATTCGTGAACGGGTAAACGATGATAAACCCCAGCGCCACCAGGCCATACCGCGGCTTGCGGTTGGATCCGACCAAAAGCGACCCCAGAAAAAGCACCAGGATCGTAATGGTGAGCAAAGGATCAATAATAAAGACGCTCCCCAGCGCGTAACGCGTGCTGGAGAACGGGGCGAACACCAGCGTTCCGTAGTTATTGATCCAATCGAGAAAAACGTGCAGCAGGACACAGGCGTAGGCAAAAAGAAAGAGTTGGGGAAACCGCCACGAACCGCGCTTGAAAATCCAGAAAAACCCGGCCACTGCCGCGGCGAGCAACATTCCACCGAAAACCGAATGGGTAAACGCCCGGTGGTAGAGCAGGTAGAATTCGGGATCACTGCTGAGAAAGTTATCGATGTCGGGCAGCCAGGCCGCGAGCATGCCGAAGGGCACGATCGCTTTGCCCGGAAAGCGGCGGCGCACCGCCTGGCCTGCCAACCCGCCGGCGACAATATGAGTGACCGGATCCATAAGCCCGGCATCCTAGCAGCCTGTCGGACTTAGGCTACCGCCTAAGTCCGACAGGCTGCTAATGGAGGAAATTTCATGACAGAAGACTGGAATAGGTGTGAAAAAACTCATGAATGGTATGTAAAGGCTGCTTCAGGCTCGAGTCGCGTTCATTCTCACCCAAGTTCTTCGCCTTTCTCGAAAAATTTCCCCGCCTTTTGTCATGATATTTCCTCTTTTAGTAGTCTGTCGGCGAAGCCCGACAGACTACTAGCCGACCCCGGACCCCGACAACAGCCGTAAGCCGAAAAATTCAAAGAAAAAGTATTGAAATTATGATCACATGTCCCTAGCCCTGATCCTTGGGGACCGTCGGTGCGGTCAATCCCCGATGTCACTCAAAGAAGCAGCCATGGCCAAAGAAACCACCAACAGCAGAAAAAGCACGAACGCGGCCGCGTCGGAACGGGAACAGAACCTCAATCTGGCGCTTTCCGCCATCACCAAGCAATACGGTGAAGGCTCCATCATGCGCCTGGGGAGCAACCGAAGGATGGATGTTTCCGCGATTTCCACCGGATCGCTCGCCATCGATCTGGCTTTGGGCATCGGAGGCCTGCCCCGCGGTCGTGTCTCGGAAATCTACGGCCCGGAATCTTCGGGTAAGACCACCCTTTGCCTCAGCCTCATCGCCGAGGCTCAGCGCCAGGGCGGCCTGGCGGCGTTTGTCGATGTCGAACACGCCCTCGATCCAAAATACGCCCGCGTGGTCGGGGTGAACCTCGAAGACCTGCTGGTGTCCCAGCCCGACAGCGGCGAGGACGCGCTCAACATCACCGAAAGCCTTATTCGCTCCAACGCCATCGACGTTGTGGTCATCGACTCCGTCGCCGCCCTGGTGTCGAAGGCCGAACTCGACGGCCAGATGGGCGACGCCACCGTCGGCTCGCAGGCCCGCCTGATGAGCCAGGCCATGCGCCGCCTGACCGCGGTCATCAGCAGGACCCAGTGCGTCTGCCTCTTCACCAACCAAATCCGGGAAAAAATCGGCGTCATGTTCGGCAGCCCCGAAACCACCCCCGGTGGACGCGCCCTCAAATTCTTTTCCTCAGTCCGTATGGACATCCGCCGCATCGGCCAGATCAAGGATCCGGGCGGCAAGGTCATCGGCAACCGCACGCGCCTGAAAGTCGTGAAAAACAAGGTCGCCCCACCCTTCACCGAATGCGAGTTCGATATCATGTACAACGAGGGCATCTCCACCACGGGATCGCTAATCGACCTCGGCATCGAGCACAAGGTCCTGGAAAAGAAGGGCGCCTGGATTTCCTACAACGGCAACCTCATCGGCCAAGGCCGCGAAGCGGCCAAGCAGCACCTCATGGACAATCCGGACGTCGGCAAAGAAATCCACTCCGCAGTATCTGAAAAGATCCAGGAAGCCGCCACCCCCGCCCGCAGCAGCGCCAAATCCACCGCCGAAAAAGCCGAGACCAACGGCGAGTAAGGGAGAAGTAGGAGGGACGAGTTAGGAATTATGAAGTGAGAATTCTGTTTCGGCGGTAGGGATAACCGCTTATTCGCGCTAAATTACGCTTATACGAGCTGATCAAGAAATTAACCAAGAGACATCCTGCGAGCACCTTCATCCGATTGGTGAACGAAAACCGCGAGAGGCCGTACTTCAAATCATTCGTTAGAGGAGATCAGTCAAGATTAGCGGTTAACCAAACTGCCGAATTTAGTTTATTTTCCTCAAGTCCCTCCCTTCGTGTCTTTTGTGCTCTTCGTGGTGAAATCAACCACGGTTTTTGGTTTCAACGAAACGGATATCACCTCTTTCGCTGAATCCGATTCCTTGGGGTTGATACCGTCGCGTTTCTGATGTTGAAGAAGACAGCATCATGATCAGTGACACCGATACCATCGTCGCGCCGTCGACACCCTACGGGGAGTCCGCCATCGCCGTAATACGCGCCAGCGGACCGCGAGTGCCCGAGCTCCTGCGGGAGCTTTTCGGTCGCACTCCCCCGCCCCGCCGCGCCACCCGGGGGCTGTATCGCGACCTGAACGGTCACCGGGTCGACGACCTGGTGTACTGCTATTTCCAGAAACCGGCCTCCTACACCGGCGAGGATGTTCTCGAACTTTACCCCCACGGCAACCCGCTCATCGTGAGGAAGATCACCGACGATCTTCTGGCGCGCGGCTGCCGTTCGGCCAGCCCGGGCGACTTCACGCGGCGGGCTTTTCTCAACGGACGTATGGATCTCAGCCAGGCCGAAGCCGTGATCGACCTCATCAGGGCTCGATCCGACCGCGCCTTGGAAGCGGCCGGACGGCAACTGCGGGGGGAACTCGGCGCCCGGATTCATACGCTGACGGACACCCTGCTGCAAGTCCTGGCGGAGATCGAGGCCTATATCGACTTCCCGGAAGAGGATCTTCCGGGCGAAAACGCCGACGGCCCCGGAGCGCGTATCCGCAACCTTCTTACCGAAATCGAGCACCTCGCCGCTACCGCCCACTACGGCACCATGTTACGCGAAGGGGTCGGCACAATCATCCTGGGCGCCCCCAACGCCGGGAAGAGCAGCCTGCTCAACCGCCTGGCCAAACGCGAGCGGGCCATTGTCAGCGACCAACCCGGTACCACCCGGGATTTTCTTGAGGAACGGCTGCACCTCGCTGGACACTGTATCCGTCTTCTGGATACGGCAGGCTTGCGCGAGCGCGGCGACACCATCGAACGGATGGGTATGCAAAAGACCCTCCAACAAGCGGACGAAGCGGATCTCTTCCTGGTGGTACTCGACGCCACCCTCCCCCACCCTCCCCTTCCCGACACGCTTCGGAATCGTCTCACGCCCGCCAACACGCTGGTCATCCACAACAAGGCCGACCTCCTCGATAGCCGGCAGCCCGAATCTTTCCTCCCGGAATGCCGCCAGGTCCTGTTCTCCGCCCTGAACGGCGAAGGCATCGATACCCTGGAGGGCGCTCTGGAAGCTCTCCTGCAAAAAGAAGCCGAATCTCCCGGCGCCGACCGCATCGCGGTCAGCGCCCGCCACGCCCGCGCGCTGGATCAGGCCCGATCCGCTTTGGAAACCGCGCTCGAACACCTCCGCCAAGGCCAACCCCCGGAACTCGCCGCCAGCGAACTGCGCGCCGGCCTGGACGCTCTCGGTGAAATCGTCGGGCGTATCGACAACGAAGCCATGCTGGACAAACTCTTCGCCACATTTTGTATCGGGAAATAGCGCGATATGTCGTAAGGGACTGTATGTTAACCACAAAGAGCACGAAGGACACGAAGGATTTTGGGGATAGACTCTGGACTTTGATCTTGTCGGAACGGCCTGTAGGCAAAGCCGGAAAAAAACCACACTAGGTCCGTCAACGGGATCCTGCAATCCGCCAGGTAAATCAGAATCCGAAATCTCAGTCCCGTCCCTTCAGAGTTCCGTGTTGGGCGTTTAACGTTCCCGCCGCTGGTCTTCCTCTTCGTGTCCTTCGTGCTCTTCGTGGTGAAAAACTCCTATGTGAGCCATTTGTCTCTGCAAATCCGGGTTGAGGCCGATATTCTCTTGAATTAGCGTATATTAGCGTCCATTAGCGGTTAAGGGGCTTTTTCACTATGCACGATTTCACCAGCACAATTTACGATGTCATTGTGTGCGGCGCCGGCCACGCCGGCACGGAGGCCGCGTTGGCGTCCGCCCGCATGGGCGCGGCAACGCTTTTATTGAGCGGCAATATCGACACCATCGGCCAGATGAGCTGCAACCCGGCCATCGGAGGCCAGGCAAAAGGACACATGGTGCGGGAAATCGACGCCCTGGGTGGAGAAATGGCGGTCAACGCGGATGTTACCGGGATTCAATACCGAAAATTGAACGCGTCCAAGGGGCCGGCCGTGCAGGCCCCACGCACGCAGTGCGATAAAAAAGCGTACCAATTCCGCCTGAAACACACGATTGAGCTCCAGGAGAATCTGACCCTCTTCCAGGCCACGGTAAATAGCCTGATCTTCGAAGGAGATCGTGTGGTTGGCTGTCGGACGAATCTCGACGTGGATTTTTACGGAAAAACCCTGGTTGTGACCACCGGAACCTTCCTGCGAGGGTTGATGCACGTCGGGAAGAACAAGAACGAAGGCGGTAGGATGGGGGACTACAGCGCCAAAACGCTCTCCGCCAGCTTCCTGGAAGCCGGAATCGAGCTGGAACGCCTGAAAACCGGCACTCCGCCACGTTTGTTGGGCCGAAGCATCGACTTTTCCGTTATGGAGGAGCAGAAGGGCGACGAGGAACCGAGTCTGTTCGGGTTCTACGACACCCGGGACGGGGAGGAATTGTTCCACGTGGAACAATCCGCGGAACGGCGACTGGGGTGGAGGCCGGGGGAGAGCCAGGTTTCGTGTTTTATCACCTACACGACAGAAGAAACCGAACGTATCGTTCGGGAGAATCTGCACTTGTCCCCGATGTACAGCGGACAGATCGAAAGCACCGGCCCGCGGTACTGTCCGAGCATCGAGGACAAGTTCGTTCGTTTTCCCGACAAGCCGTCACATCGCTTCTTCTTGGAACCGGAAGGGCGCAATACGAACGAATACTACATTAACGGCTGTTCCACCAGTTTGCCATTGGATGTGCAAATCGCCATGATTCACAGTGTGCCTGGCCTGGAGAGGGCGGTGATTCTTCGTCCGGCCTACGCCGTAGAGTACGATTTTGCTCCGCCAACCCAGTTGAAGCCGTCCCTGGAGTCCAAAAAGGTGGAGAATCTCTTTTTTGCCGGACAAATCAACGGCACTTCGGGATACGAAGAGGCCGCCGCCCAGGGGTTGGTGGCCGGCGTGAACGCGGTCCGCAAGGGCAGGGGAGAGGAGCCGATGATTCTCGGGCGTCACGAGGGGTACATCGGGGTGCTGATTGACGACCTGGTGACCAAGGGCACTTCGGAACCCTACCGCATGTTCACCAGCCGCGCCGAGTACCGCTTGCTGTTCAATCACGGCAGCGCCGAGCTGCGGTTGCGTCACCATGCGCGGCAACACGGGCTTCTTTCGGAGGCGCGTTTGGACCGAATCGACGCCAAAGCGGCGGCGATCAATACCTGGACCCAGCGACTGGAAACCGAACGGGCAGGGGAGGGGGGAACCTTCGCGGAGCGCGCCCGCCGGCGGGAAGACGGGATTCCGTTTCCGGTCGAGTTCAAGGCCCTCCCGGACGCCGTGCGCGAAGAGGTGCTTTATCGCGTGGTCTACCGAGGTTACCTGGAGCGCGAGTTGAAACAGATTGAAAAACTTTCCCAGGTGGAGAATCTGCGCGTCCCAGAGTCAATTAACTATTTGTCTATAAACGGGTTGCGTAAGGAAAGCGCCCAAAAGCTCGATGCCGTACGCCCCCGCACGCTGGGTCAAGCGGGCCGGATCAGCGGCGTCAATCCGGCCGATATTAACATCCTCATGGTCCACCTGGCCGGGAAGCGGCGCCGGGAGTGACAGGATTTGGCCCTGAATTGAAAAGGTCTCACACGGAGCCACGGAGATCACGGAGGGAAGTCGGAACACAAAGGTCGGAAATCAGGACGTGACATTCTATCAGAGTTGATCCTGTCCGACTCCGGTTCCCGTTACGCCTTTTTCTCCGTGTCTCCGTGCCTCCGTGTGATCCTCTCTCTTGCGGGTTACCCTTCCGGTTTTCTTCAAGACCAGTCTTCGACTTGAACACCGGGAAGGTTTTGGAAGTGTTTGGCGTTCAGCGTGGCAAGGATGAGGTTATGCTGAATCGCGGTCGCGGCGATCAGTAAGTCGAAGTCGGCCCGCGGGGTTCCCTTCATTTCCTGCTCGGCTTTCAACCGGCCGAAAACGGCCGCCCCCGCCTTGTCCAGCGGGAGCACGGCCAGCCGGTTTTCCAAGTATTCGCGGTATTCCCGCCAAAGCCGGTCGGACCGTTTCTTCTCCAGTCCGTAAAGTAATTCGGCTTCCGCCACGGCGGGGATGGCCAGCGCCCCATCGCCCAAGTCCCGCCACCGGCGGATAACCCCCGGAAGCGGACGGGGGCGCAGCCTCTGGGAATAGACGCTGGTGTCCAAGAGGTGTGTGATACTGGGCATGTTGTTTAAAGCGGGGAAGGGCGATTCAGGGAGGGATCTCGGCGCGGCAACTCCAAATCCTCCGTGAGAGGGCCGTAACGGGCCTGGGACTCTTCCACCGTATCCCAAACGGAGCCCGCTAAATCATTCACCGGGACGATTTTAACCAACGGCTTACCCCGCCGGGTCACCGTGCACGGTTCTCCGGTTTGCGCCACCTGATCGCATATCTCGGATAACCGGTTTTTTGTATCAAACAGACCGAGCGTTTTCATAATTATAAGCTAGCTGGCTGGATGGTTGTGTCAATGCGACCTGAATCGAAAAGACTCAAAACGAGTGTAGCCGCCAAGCGGATTGTAACCTATGTCACAACGGGACGAGGAGTTTTCTCAGGGAAGGAGGGGGGATTCCTGTGGCGTGTCTACTCGCAGACGCTTTCCGGAAGCGCGGGCCGAGCGCTTGCAAGCAAGCACGCCACAAAGGGGAACGACGGAATCAGGAATTTCCGTTAGGTTTCATTATTTCCGGCGGGCTACACAACTATGGGTTTCGTCGTTGACATTACGAATTTCTTCGTAGTTACTGTTCTTGTTCCATTTGCTATCCCTCTTTTCCGTCTGCGAATCCTTGCGTTATGTCAAAATCAGATCTTCCCCGTCCGACCGACTCCGAATTGTCCATTCTCCGCGTCCTCTGGCGTCGGGGGCCGAGCACCGTCCGGGAGGTGCTGGAAGAGATGGCTCCCGGCACCGGGTACACCACGGTTCTCAAATTCCTCCAGATCATGGCGGAGAAGGGGCTCGTCCGGCGCGATGAATCCCGCCGCACCCACGTTTATCGCCCGGCGGCCAGCCGGGAGGAGACCCAGCGAAAGCTGACCGGCGACCTGATCAAGCGCGCCTTCAATGGCTCCGCGAAGAGCCTCGTCCTCCAGGCCCTCTCCGGCACGAAAGCCTCGGCCGAGGACCTGGCGGAAATCCGCCGCCTACTCGACGAGATCGAAACAAAAAAGGCCAAACGATGAACGCCGCCTCCACGCTCCTCGCCCAACCCTCCATCCAAACCCTCGGCTGGACCCTTCTTCATTTCGTTTGGCAGGGGGCCCTGATCGCGGCGGTTTTTGCGCTCGTCCGCTTCATCCTCAGAGGCCGTTCGGCCAACTCCCGCTACCTCGCGGGGTGCGTCACCCTATTGGCACTCCTCGCCGCGCCCGTCGTCACCTTCTCCGTACTGAACCCGGGTCCGGCAGCGCCCCATACCGCTATCGCTCACGCCGAGCCACCCCCCACGTCCTTGGCCGCAAATCCGCCTGCCCCAACGGCGTCTCCCGATACCTCGACCGCCGCTTCGGCACCGGCGACGTTCGAACCTCCACCTTCAGCAAAAACGGTCTCACCGCTTCCCGTCCGAATCGAACCCTGGCTGCCGTGGCTCGTGGCGGCGTGGTTCCTGGGCGTGTTCGTTCTATCGGTACGACTTCTCCTCGGTTGGATCCATGTCCGGCGTCTCAGGACTCGCGGCAACGAGCGCCTGAGTGAAACCTGGCAGCGACGCTTTGAACAACTCTGCCGCCGCATGGCGGTTTCGCGACCGGTCCGGCTGCTGAGATCGAGCCTCGTGGAAGTGCCCGCCGTCATCGGCTGTCTGCGGCCGATCGTTCTGGTGCCGGGCAGTGCGCTAACCGGCCTCACCTCCGCCCAGCTCGAATCCGTGCTGGCCCACGAGCTTGCGCACGTTCGGCGTCACGACTACCTGGTCAATCTCCTCCAGAACGTCATCGAGACCCTGCTCTTCTACCACCCGGCCGTGTGGTGGGTGTCCCGTCGGGTGCGTGAAGAGCGTGAAAACTGCTGCGACGACCTTGCCGTAGCCGTTTCGAACGAACCCGTTGTCTATGCCGAGGCCCTGGCAAGCCTCGAAGAGCTGCGCCGTTTTACGCCCCAACTTGCCCTGGGTGCCGGGGGCTCGGATCTGCTTTCCCGCGTGCGCCGCATCCTCGGTCTGCCCGATGGAACCCGCGGGTTTCGTCCGCCGCTCGCCGGTTTCATCGCCCTGCTCGGAGTCACCGTCGTATTGACCTCCATCGCCCTTTACACGGCGCTTCAGCGCGAGCCCGTTTATTATGGAAAACCGGTCAGCACCTGGATCGGCATGCTGGGCACGAGCTACCATCAGGCCGCGCACGACGTGCTGACGACCGCGGGCGACGAGGTATTGCCCTACCTCGAAAAAGCAATCGTCGCCCGGGAGTCCTGGTTTTCACAGAAATACCGCTCAACACACGAAGTGCTGCCCGGGCTCCTGGCCGGGATAGTCCCGGAACCCAGAAGCCGAAATTTCTTCCAAGTCCGCGCCGCCACCGCCGAACTGATTCCGGAAGTAACCTCCGATCCCGACCTCGCCCTTCCAATCCTGATGCGGCCGTTGGACGAAGCTGATACGGCCAGTCGAGAGGCGGTACGCGCTTTGGGGGAATTCCGCAGTAGCGCCGCGCCCGCCGTTCCCAAGCTGATCTCCCTTCTAAACGATCCCGATCACCGGATGCGAAGCAGTGTCGCGGCAACACTTCACCGGATCGGACCAGCGGCTAGGGACGCGGGCCCGGTGCTTGCAGCCTTGATGGAGGACGAGGAACGTCGGGTACGCATCTTCTCGGCTCAAACTCTCGGAGCGATCGGTGCGCATCCCGATGTAGCGATTCCCGCTTTGCTCGAAGCCGCACAATCCGACGATTCCGAGCTGCGCTTCCAGGCCATACAATCGCTCGGCCGATACGGAGCCAACGCAGAGCCAGCCGTACCCGAGATCGCCGAAGCTTTGGCTGACCCGGATCCGTCTGTCCGGCGATCCGTACTGGGGGCATTGGCGGGAATCGGGTCCTTTCCCGGCGACCTCGAATCAACCATCCAGGAATTGGCGACTCACGCCGAAAGTCCATCCGAGCGCGGTTGGGCCACCCTCCTGCTCTGGAGAACCACCCCGGACGATCCCGAGCTCACGGACGAACTTGTCACTTATCTGCGCTGGTCGGACCCTCCGACAGTGGGCAGTGGTATGCTCTACCGTCTGAGCCTGATGGATCCGGTCCCCCGGCACCTCGCGCCAATCCTTCGTGAAATCGTCGACGAAGGCGATTATTTCCCGTCCCGCCGATTCGCCGCGCAAATCCTGGTTAATCTCGATCCGGAGTACGGGTCGCTCGCGCACTATTTGGAACCGACAATCGCCCCTGCAAGGTCCGGCGAACTCGATCCGGCGCGCCAACGAATCATCGAAATCTTCGCCCGCAACCATTTCGACTCGGAACGAATCGTACCGGAATTGTTGAATCTCCTCGATGACAAAGCGCTTGCCGCCGAAGCGGTCCATGGCTTGATCGAAACCGAGCCAATGAACCGGCCGGGAACCCACCTGCTCTCTCTCCTGTCGGACAGAAGGCCTCACGTCCAGGTTGCGGCGCTCGATGTGCTCTCGACTACAGGATACATTCCCCGTGCGGGTCTCGCCGTGCTTCCCGATCTCTTACTGCATCCCGAGGATTCCATTCGCGTTCCGGCGGCCAGGCACACGATCACTTACGTCGGATCGTATCCCTCCGACATTCCGCCCACACTCCGCCCCGCACTCGAGGCCGCTGCTTCCGACCCGAACGAAGAATTCCGCACCCTTGCCGCCCGCGCGCTGGACCGTCTCGAAGCAGAGTGAACCCTTTTATCCCCCCCAACCTGAACGATTCGCCCGGATCTTCCTTCTTCAATCCGCCGACAGCTTTCCTCTGGATTCCGGCGGGCGGCTGTGCTATTGCGGGGCAATGCGTTATATCCTCGGCCTAGACCTTTCCACTCAGAGTTTCTCTTCGGTGCTTATCGATCCCGACGAGAATCGTGTGATCGATTCGGAATCGGTGAGTTTCGGGAAAGATCTTCCCCAATATAAGTCGCCAAACGGTTTTCTGCCGGAGACTGAGGACGGGCAGGTCCATTCCGACCCGCGCATGTGGCTGGAAGCGTTCGATCTCCTATTGGAGCGGATCCGGGCGAAAGGGATCGATCTGGGCCGGGTGGCCGCGGTTTCCGGGGCGGGACAGCAGCACGGCAGTGTTTATCTCGACGCGAGCTGGTTCGACCGGTTGGCGGCGCTCAAGCCGGATAAATCGCTTGCGGACCAGATCGCGCCCGCGTTTTCCCGCACGACGTCTCCGATCTGGATGGACAGTTCGACCGGCAAGGAGTGTGCGGAGATCGCCGAAAGTCTCGGCGGCGACGCGGAGGTCTGCGCGCGGAGCGGGTCGGTGGCAATCGAACGGTTTACGGGACCGCAGATCCGGGCGTTCTGGAAGCGCGATCCCGATGCCTACGGTAATACCGCCCGCATTCACCTGGTGAGCTCGTTTATCGCAAGCCTGCTGGCGGGCCGGGAGGCCCCCATCGATCACGGCGACGGAGCGGGCATGAACCTGGCGAATATCCACCAATGGCGCTGGGACGACGACCTGGCGAAGGCGACCGCGCCGGACCTCATCGAAAAGCTCCCGCCCCTCAAGCCGTCGGCGACGGTGGTCGGGACGGTTGCGGAGTATTTTCAAAAGAAATACGGATTTTCGCCGGACGCGCGGGTTGTGGCCTTCACCGGGGACAATCCCAGCAGTCTCATAGGCATGGGCGCCGGGGCGCCGGGGCGGGTGGTCATCAGTCTCGGCACCAGCGACACGCTCTTCGCCGCCATGGAAGACTGCCACACCGATCCGCAGGGATTCGGTCATGTCTTCGGCAATCCAACCGGCGGGTACATGAGCCTACTCTGCTTTCGCAACGGTTCTTTGGCGCGCGAGAAAGTGCGCGACCGGCTGGGAGCGAGCTGGGACGATTTCGACGTCGACGGGCTGAGCGCGACCCCGCCGGGAAACAATGGCAACCTCATGATCCCTTTTTTCGGCGCGGAAGTCACCCCTCGAGGCTCCCTGCCCGAGCCAGTCCTATCAGGGGCGGACGCCTTCGTCCGTTACGACGACAAACCGGCCGTTGTGCGCGCCTGCCTGGAAGGACAGTTTCTCAACATGTGGCTGCACACCCGTTGGCTGGCGCAGGAGACCTCGTCGATTTCGCTCACCGGCGGCGCTTCCCAAAACAACGGCATCGCCCGGATCGTGGCCGACATCTTCGGGGCCGACGTCAATCGTCTGGCCGTGTCCGGATCGGTGGCGCTCGGCGGCGCGCTGCGCGCGGGACAGGCGGCTCTCGGACTCGACGGCGCGGAGCTAGCGCAAACCTTCTGCCAGCCGGACCCGGGCTCGACCGTCCGCCCCGACTCCAACGCGACCCCCGTTTACCGCAAGTTGGCGGAGACGTTTCGGGATTTGCTCGAAAAATCGCTGCAGCCGCCGGAGTGATTCCGGGACGCCGCTTTGTCCTTGCGGAGCGAGGCGTTTGGCGGGAGAAACCGCACCGCTGAACGTCCGGAAGCCCGTTGGGACGGCAGAAAACCCGATGCCGGACACCTATTGGGGTCCATCCGGTAGGGAAGACACTGAGGCGAAGAAAAACTCGCGCGGAGACGCTGTGGCGCGGAGGTTTCTTGTTATCGAAACAACCTCAAGACCAGTCCTCCACGATAAGGTTGGGGAGAGCGTCGAAGTGACGGATGTTCAGGGTTACGAGAATAAGCCGGTGGCGGATGGCGGTGGCGGCAATCAGCAGATCGAAATCCGCCCGGGTCGTCCCCTCAGCCTCCTGTTCGGCTTTGAGTCGTCCAAAAACCGCCGCGACCGCCTTATCTACCGCTAGCACCGCGAGCCGGTTCTCCAGGTAGTCGCGGTATTCACGCCAGAGGCGAGGGGAGTCCTTCTTCTCCAATCCGAAGAGCAATTCCGCTTCCGCGACGGCGGGTATTGCCAGCGCCGCATCACCCAACGTCCGCCAGCGGCGAATCACTCCAGGCAGCGGGCGGGGACGGAGTCTTTGAAAATAGACACTGGTATCCAGGAGATGGGAAATAACAGCCATTTAGAATGGGGTGGGGCGATTGCGGGAAGGATCTCTGGACGGCAGCTCTAATTCCTCGGTCAACGGACCGTAACGTGCCCGGGATTCTTCCACCGTATCCCAGACCGACCCTCCGGAATCCTCCGCCGGGACAATCCTGACCAACGGCTTGCCCCGCCGGGTCACCGTACACGGCTCACCGGTTCGTGCCACCTGGTCGCAAATTTCCGATAAACGATTCTTGGTATCGAATAGACCGAGGGTTTTCATAGGATTAATCTAGCTGGCTGGCTGCTTATGTCAAGGGAGTGCCACCGGTTTCCGGCTGGCCCGAAACCCGCCGTCGAACCCTTGACAAAATATCAAACCAGACCAGACTTGGTCTGATGAAGGTTGTTAATATCCAGAACGCCAAAACCCATCTTTCCCGGTTGCTGGAGGATGTCGTTGCGGGCGAGGAGGTGGTGATCGCCAAAGCGGGCAAACCCCTGGCGCGGCTGACCGCTTATGAGGAGTCCCGGAAGCCGCGGAAACTGGGGGCTTTGAAGGGGGCGATCACCGAAACCTCCGACTGCTGGGCGCCGGATCCGGAGATCGATGCGTTGTTTTACGGAGCCGAAGACGACTTGCCGGAAAACCGTGTTGCGGAAAGTCAGAGATGAACATCCTGCTCGATTCCCACGCCCTGATCTGGGCTCTGCACAATCCGGGCGAACTGCGGCCCGCCGCGCGCCAGGCGCTGGAAAATCCGGAAAACCTGGTGTTTTTCAGTGCCGGCGCGGCGTGGGAGTTGGAACTGAAAGCGGCCAAGGGGAAATTGGTCCTCCCGGAGCGATGGCTGGAGGCGGCAGTCGAAACCGGGTTTCGAGCGTTGCCGGTGACGGCAGAAGACGCCGCCGCCAGCGCCCGGCTTCCCTGGCATCACAACGATCCCTTCGACCGGCTGTTCATCGCCCAGGCCGCACGACGAGGCTGGCGCATGGCCACCCGGGACGCGTTCTCGCCCCGCTACCCTGTTCGCATCCTAGCGGTTTAGTGACCACGATCCGGGATCCAAGGGAACTTTTCGCGCAGATGACACATGGAATTGGAATGTCGGGGGAATCGTTGAATGTCGTTAACGATCACAGAGCCCAACATCCGGAGAAAACCTCAGCGTCTCCGCGCCTCCGCGTGAAATATTGTGCCTTTGGGCCGGAACGAGGTAATACTGGAAGGCAAACGGTGTGAAGACCGACACCGATGGTTAAAATTTGCCGCCGCGTCAATTAGCGGTTCGATAGTCTGTCGTTTCCGATGAAAGTTCCGTACGTCACCGCCGCTTTGCCGGATAACATCTCCAAAGGTTACCGACGGATCCTCGAGGCTCGTCGCGACAACCTGCTCGCATCCCTTGAGCGCGTTCCCGGCGCCCGTGAACCTTACGACCTGGAAATCGGGTGCGGGCACGGTCATTTCATGGCCGGATACGCCGCCGCGCATCCGGAGAGGTACGGCATCGGCATCGACATCTCCGGGGGACGCCTGGAACGGGCTCAACGGAAAACCGACCGGTCCGGCCTGAACAACGTCTCCTGGATCCAGGCCGAAGCGGAACTCTTCCTGGAATCCGTCCCGGAAACCATTCGGTTTTCACGTGTCTTCATTCTTTTTCCCGATCCCTGGCCCAAAAAGCGTCACCACAAGCACCGCCTGGTGAGTTCCGGGTTCCTCAACGCGTTGGCCACCGTGTGCACGGCCGGAGCCACTCTCTATTTCCGCAGCGACCACTTTCCCTATGTGGATGCGGTGCAAAACGTCATCGCGGCGAGCTCTGAATGGGAACCGTCAGCCGACGCCCCATGGGCTTGGGAGGAACCGTCCGTGTTTCAGGAACTGGCAGATCAGTACCGCTCGCTGGTCGCTATCAGGGCGTGAGGCGAAGCGCCCGTGACTCTTATCGGAAGATTCGCTCGAGCGGGAGCCCGACGCCATAACGGCATAAACCCAACGGGCAGTTCAAAAAAACTCCAGCCAGGCGATCAGGAAAAACTGCAACAACGCCATGCAGAACACCAGAACCAGTGTCGCCACAAAAAACGCGTCGAGCGCCATCGTTCGTCCATTCCGTCTGCGTTTGGGCACGGAGGCCCGGCGTGCCGGTTTCTTCTTCGCGGGCCGGCGGTAGAGGGACTCGGTCAAGTTGTCTTTCGGCGGCATGAGGGCTAATCGGCTTTCGAGGAACCGGCAACGCGCCCGGATTCCTGAAATTCAGTCGTTGAGTTCCCCTTTGACTTTAGGGTTAAACCGGTTCCCATACTCCAACCTCACTTCAGATCCAGCCCCTCCCGCAGCAGTTCGGCCTGCCAGGGCAAAAGGAGTTCGTCCATTTTAGTCTGGTTGCGGCTGAGCACCGCCAGCTGGGTGCGATTGGCGATCAGCGACGGATCGATGCCCAGCTTCGTCGCCTTCCGGTCGCGCAGCTCGCGCAACGCCTCCTGCCGCTCCAGTTCCTCCGCGCTGAACGGCTGACGGCGGCGCCCCTCGTTCGGGCGGCTGGGAAGAGAATCCGGGTCGCGTTCCCGTCCGCGCTGGATCGCCTTTTCCAACGCTTTGCGATGCCGGGCGAAAAGGCGGGCCGGCAAGGCCTTGTGCCATTCGGTTCCCGAAGACCGTCCCGCGGCGGCGGCCACATCGACCAAAAAGTTGTTGTTCAGTATCTTGAAGGGCGGCAGATCGGCTTTTTCGGCCGACCGTTCCCTCCAGTGCCACAGTTCATAGAGCACCGCCTGGCTGCGAGGGGGGAGCCGCGTGGAGCCGGCCAATCGCCAGGCATTCTCATCCTTTTCGCCAAAACCGTCAACCGCGGCTTCGATCTGGAATTCGCAGCGCTGCTGCAGCCAATCAACCCGCTTCTTCCGTTTCAATTCCGCCAGCATCTTCTTCCGGATCTCTTCCAGGTACAGAACGTCCTCGGCGGCATAATCAAGCATCTTTTTGGGAAGGGGTCGCTTCGACCAGTCGCTCTTCTGATGACCTTTGGGCATTTCAATGCCCACGTAATGTTCCACCAATCCCCCCAAACCGGTCTTGGGCAAGCCGAGCAACTGGGCGCCGAGCATCGTGTCGAAAAGCCGCTCCGGACGAAAGCTGTAGTGGTCGGCCATCAGGCGCAGATCGAAATCACTGCCGTGCATGATCAACAGCCGGGTCCTGAAAACCTCCATCAGGCCCCGCATGTCCAGATCCTCCAGCACATCGACCAGGAAGATGCGATCACCCGCCTTTATCTGGAACAGGCAAATCCTGTTCCGGTAGTGGTACATGTTGTCGGCTTCGGTATCGAGCGGCACCTCATCGAAGTTCGCGATAATATCGACCAGAGTATCCAGTTCCTCCTGCCGGTCGATCCATTCGTAGGCTTTGCTCACTCGCGTTTTCGTTTCGGTTCGATTCGGCAAACGAAAGAGTCGGCGCCAAGGCGCCCCGGAGATAAATTTCATGGCCCCCGGCCGTCCTCCCTTTCGGCATTTGAAAAACTGATCACGCCCATTTTGTATTAACGATCCTGAGCGTTTTCAAGCCCGGTCTCCGAAACGTCGTGGCCCGAAAATCAAAAGCGTGGTAGGGTTGGGAGATCAAGCCATGAAAACCATCGTACTCTGCAGCGGCGGGATGGATTCCGTCACCGCCCTCTACCAGGCGCACCGCGAACATGAGGTGGCCGGAGCGCTCGGATTCCATTACGGTTCCAAGCACAACGACCGGGAGTTGCCCTGCGCCCGGCACCACGCCGCCAAACTCGGTGTGCCGTTCCGGGTGGTGACCCTGGATTTCATGGACGCGCTCCTGGATTCTCACCTGCTTCGGTCCGGAGGCGACATACCCGACGGGCACTACGCCGAGGAAACCATGAAACAAACGGTGGTCCCTTTCCGCAACGGCATCCTGTTGTCGATCGCCGCCGGCTACGCCGAAAGCGCCGGGGCCGGAGGCGTCCTCATCGCGGCCCACTCAGGAGATCACGCCATCTACCCGGACTGCCGGGAACCGTTTATGGAGGCCATGGGTCGGGCCATGGCAACCGGGACTTACCCCGGCATCCGGCTGTTGCGCCCCTTTATCGCCCTGGATAAAGCCGGAATCGTTCGAATCGGCGCGGAGCTTGGAGTCGATTACGCCCACACGTGGTCCTGTTACAAAGGCCGGGAACGCCATTGCGGGGTCTGCGGCACCTGTGTGGAACGGCGTGAGGCCTTCCTGCAAGCCGGAGCGACCGATCCCACCGCATACGAAAAAACCCCGCCCCTGCCGGCGGCGCCCGCGGGTGCCGTCCCATCCGGACCCCCGATCGGAGAAAGGTCCGATGCCACGGGGCAGACCGTTGACCGCACCCGGAGCGCCGGTCAGTAATCGAATCGTGCGGATTTCCGAAATATTTCATTCCATCCAGGGGGAAGGTCAACTGACCGGCATTCCTTCGGTCTTTGTGCGCACCTCGGGATGCAATCTCCGTTGCGGTTGGTGCGACACCCCCTACGCGTCCTGGAATCCGGAAGGGGATCATCTCACGGTTCCGGAAATTGTCGACCGGGTCCGGGCGTATGCCTGCCGTCACATCGTCCTCACCGGCGGCGAACCGATGGTCGCTGACGAGGTCCCTGAACTCGCCGCCGTCCTGCGCGAAACCGGACATCATATCACCATTGAAACCGCCGCCACCGTGCCTCCGAACGGCATCGCCTGCGACCTGGCATCCCTCAGTCCGAAACTCTCCAATTCCGATCCCGGCCCGGAAGCACCGGGGGATTGGCGGGAGCGACATGAGGCGCGGCGTCTGCGACCGGAGGTCATTCGATCCTGGATCGACGCCTATTCCTGCCAGTTGAAATTCGTGGTGGCGGGGGAGGAAGACCTCCCCGAGATCCAGGACCTTCTGGCCTCGCTCAACCGAACGATTCCCCCGGAAACGGTGCTGCTGATGCCGGAAGGGATAGATCCAGCCGTGCTGCGCCAACGTTCCCTATGGCTGGCCGAACTCTGCCGACGACACGGCTATCGCTTTTCGCCCCGGCTTCACATCGAACTCTTCGGCAACACCCGGGGAACGTGAGCGATTGCGGATTGAAGATCGAAGAATGAAGAATGAGAGCACTCGGTTAGGGCAGGTTGCTGGAATTTTCGTGGCCTCGGGCCTTCGCCCGATGAGTGAGGGGGCGGGTACGAAAGGTGAGTTTCGAAGACATCTCCAGCGTTCGAAACGTTTCCCACCGAGCGTCATCCGGCGAAGGCCCCCGGCCAGCCGGAACCACGATGGTCTCGAAATCCATCCTTAACTGAGGGCCATTCCAATTAGGGGTTTTATGGACGGAGCCGCGCTCTCCATCAAAATGATGTTGGCCTCACGCGATATTTTAGAATTTCGGGACGGGGACGCTTGCTCCGACGAGAGGGCTTGGGTATGACGGAGCGCATGAAAATTGTGCGTTATCGGGATGAAGCCGGGACCGTTGGTTATGGGGCGGAACGGGAGAACGGAGATTGCCTGGCGATCGAGGGCGATATTTTCGCCGATTATTCCCTTACGGATCGCCCGGTCCGGGTGGCCAAACTCCTGGCGCCGGTGACCCCGCCACTCATTCTCTGCATCGGGCTCAATTACCGCAAACACGCCGAGGAGACCGGGGCGAAAGTTCCGGAATTTCCGGTGGTGTTTCACAAAAGCCCGGCGGCGCTGCAGCATCCCGGTGAACCGATCCTCCTGCCCAGATTTCTGCCGAGCGACAAAGTCGACTATGAGTGCGAACTGGCCGTGGTGATCGGCCGCGCCTGCAAAAACGTACGCCGGGAGAACGCGCTGGATCACGTTCTCGGATACACCTGCGGCAACGACGTCAGCGCCCGGGACTGGCAGAAGGAAAAGGGCGGGGGACAATGGTGCCGCGCCAAGAGCTTCGACACCTTCGCCCCGCTCGGACCCTGTCTGGTTACCCCCGACGAGATCCCCAATCCGAACGCCCTGAAAATCACCACCCGCCTGAACGGGGAAGCGGTCCAGGAGAGCAACACCTCCGACATGATTTTCGACGTGCCCGCCCTGATCGCGTTTCTCAGCGGCAGCACCACGCTGCCCGCGGGCACTGTCATTCTGACCGGTACCCCCGAAGGCGTCGGCATGGCTCGCACCCCGCCCCTGTGGTTGAAAAATGGTGACACGGTGCAGGTAGAAATCGAAAAAATCGGAGAACTCAGCAACCCGGTGAAAACGGAGGAGGCCTAAAGCTCCCCGCCGGAATCACCCGGGGTAAACCCGGTCGCCACGATTAGGATACCAGCGTGGCGACGGGCTCTACGCCCGGAGAGCCCTCTTGGATTGTTTTCCGATCAAGACACTCCGGGCGGTCCACACCCCTCAACCCTTCAATTCCTCTTCCACTACCGCCCAGCGCTCTTCCGGCAGGGTGGCGCCCATGACCTGGACCACTTCGGCGCCCAGGAGCGAACCGAATCGGCCGCAATCCGCCAACTCGCGGCCGTGGAGCCACCCGTAGAGAAATCCGGCCGCCCACAAATCCCCGGCGCCGGTGGTATCGACGACGTTGTCGACCCGGACCGGATCGACGCGAACCACCTTCTCACCGCGGGCAATGTAGGAGCCTTCCTTGCCCACCTTGACCACAGCCGTGTCACAGAGCCGGGCCAATTCCCTGGCCATGGCCTCGTAGTCATTGCCCTTGCCGCAATAGGCGCTGGCTTCCTCTTCGTTGGCGAAAACCACGTCCACGTAGTCACGGAGAATGCCGGGCAGGACATCCCTGGTGCCATTCACCACTTCGAATGACGCCAGATCGACACTGATGGAACAGCCGGCCTCTTTGGCCGAGTCGAGGACTTTTTGCATCAGGTCGCGGTTGAAAAGCAAGTACCCTTCGATATGCGCATGCTGACAATCCCGGAAATCCTCGACGCTGACCTCGTCGGGGGTCAGCGTCATCGCCGCGCCGAGATCGGTGCGCATGGTACGTTCGGAATCGGGGGTCACCAGCGAAAGACAACGTCCATTCGGAACCCCGCCTTCCTTGAAGCGCGAGGTGTCGCCGCCCAGGTCTGCAAATCGCCGTTTATAAAATTCCGCTCCGGCGTCGTTGCCAATCTTTCCCAGAAAGGTGGCGGGTACCCCCAGGCGAGCCAGCGTGAAGATACTGTTCCCGGCTGAACCGCCGGCGGCTTCCACCAACTCGCCCTCGACCTTCGCCAACAGCGCTCCCATGGTTTCCGTATCCACCAGTTCCATGCCGCCTTTGGCTCCTTCGATAGCTTCCAGGAACGCATCCTCAACCCGCGCCAGTGAATCCACGATAGGCGAGCCTACTCCGATGATTTTGTATTTTTTCTCTGCCATAAATTCGTCGTCCCCGCGCCACCCTCTTGCGATCGATTGCGGCGCACGAATTACCATTACATCCACAAGCCTGTCAGCGGGGCAACGAGAAAAACATCGCGAGCTATCGGCTCCGCCAAAAACAGGGTCGAAAACTCTTCACGCAAAATCGTCCGGCCCCCGGTTTCGACACGGAAACGTCGATACGCACTCGTCCAAAAAAAAAGAGGCCAAAAACGCCGGGTTTCAGTTCGATTACGCTTGCAAAAACCCGTTACAATTCTGTAACAAAATGAATTCCATTCATCATCGCATGGTAACCGATGACGAGAACCGCATCAATAAAACCCTTATTGCAGACAACGAAAAAATGAAAACTCATTCATCTCGATCGATACGTTATGCCTCCCTGTTGGGGGTCGCCGCCCTAATGGTGCCGGCAGGTTTGAACGCACAGAATGACGCCATGGATGCCTTGGAACCCGTGCTGAGTTCGGTAAGCGATCTCCGGCTGAAGGGTTCCTTCGGCGCGGAGTTCGGCGCCTCCAGCGCCAACCGCAACCGCGGGGGCGCGGGTAATACGGAAAGTTTCCATACTTTCAACATCTCGCACGTTCGCTTCGGCGCCGAAGCAACCGTGTATGATGATTTCCACCTCGATGCCACCGTATCCCTGCTTCCCACATTCGGAAACGTCATCCACGATCTCGGGGGTGAGGGCGCGGGCGTGAACCTTTATCATGCCTCACTTGCCTACACCGGCTTCGAAGTCACCGATCTGACTTTCGGATACATGTTCCCGCGCTTCGGACTCGAGAGGAACACCGCGGATGAAGATATTATCACCATCACTCGTACCGCCCTTACCGGCCTCGTCGCCCCGTTCCAGCACACCGGTCTGGCCGCCCACGGGGATTGGGACATCTTCGATTATCATGTGGGAATCTACAACGGTGATGCCGGCGGCGGAACCAACCCGTCCGGGCAGTATCCGGTCGGCTATCTCTTCAACCTCAGCGGCGGTGTCGATCTCGATGAATACGCCGCCGCCCTGCATGAGGACCTTTCCGCCGATCTCCGTGTGGACTTCCTCTACAACGACGAGGTCGGTACCGGCGCCGGGGGAGAAGCATTCAAAAATGCCGTGGCAATCGGGACCAACGTCAGCTTCTTGGGAATCGACGTGACCTACGAATACATGTGGGCCCGGGCCACCAACAACCTCGGCCTCGCCAGCCGCCCCAAGGTGCACGGGTATTACATCATGCCTTCCTACTTCGTAACCGATCGGTTCCAGGCCGTGGCCCGTTATGAGAGGATGCGAAACACTGAAGGAAATGTCATCGGAGGCGCCTTCTCCCACAACGTGTACGCCGCCGACATCGCGGGGATTTCCGCCGGAGGGAACAAGTACCAGGCCATTTACCTGGGCGGCAACTACTACCTCCATGGAGAGAATCTCAAACTGATGGCAGGCCTCGAGCTTGCGGAATTGCGCAATACGACAACGACCAACTTCCAGAGCCGCACCCACACGGCCATGACCGCGTTGCGCATGCAGTTCTGATTCACCTCACGAGCTGTTACAATTCCCAAAGCGGGCTTCCTCACGGGAGCCCGCTTTTTTGCCGGGGGTACGAATTCATTCGACCTGTTGCACCGAACAGAGAGGGCTCAGCCGGCCGGCTCGATATCGTAACCGTCCTTGCGGTCGAGCACCTTCCATCCTGCCTCCGTCAGCTCCTGGCGCAGGGCGTCCGCCCGGGCAAAGTCCCGCGCTGACTTCGCCTCCCAGCGTTCGTCGGCCAGACGGCGAATTTCATCGGGAACTTCTCTCGCCTTGGGTTCTTGTTCGGAGTGCAGGTTGATTCCAAGTGCAAAGAGAACAAAAGCGTATGCAAACGCGTTGCCCCTGCTTTTGTCTTCGGCGCCGCCGATGACCCGAAAAAGCTCTCCCAGTGCGGCCGGTGTGTTCAGGTCGTCCAGCAGCCGCTCCCAGGCACTCTGGAAGGGGCCCAACGATTCCGGCCGGTTTTCCAGAATGGTCTCCCTGTCGTAGAATTCCGATTTCGTGAGTCCGGAACTCTCCATAAACCGGTCCGCCTTGCGACGGAGTTTCTTCAGCGCGCTCTCCGCTGCCTGGAGCGAGTCCAGGGTGAAATTGAGCTGCTGACGGTAATGGGCGGAAATGAGTTCATAACGGAGGGCCATGGGCGAAAACCCTTTGGCCTGGAGGTCCTCCAGCGTGTAGAGGTTGCCCAGGCTTTTGCTCATTTTTTTGCCGTCGACCATGAGGTGGGCGCAATGAAACCAATGGCGCACGAACGGCTTGCCAGTGCAGGCTTCACTCTGGGCGATTTCGTTCTCGTGGTGGGGGAAAACCAGGTCGACTCCGCCGCCGTGAACGTCGAAGGTTTCTCCCAGGTAATCCATGCTCATGGCGCTGCACTCCAGGTGCCATCCCGGACGTCCCGCCCCCCAGGGGCTGTCCCAGTAAATCTCACCGTCCTCTTCCTTGCGGGCTTTCCACAGGGCGAAATCGGCGCCGGAGTCGCGTTCGTATTCGTCGGCGTCGATCGGCCCGCCGGCGGCGGGCTCACGGCCGGTGGTGATCTCGCGCTCCTTGAGACGCGACAGCTTGCCGTATTCGTCGAATGAGGACACCCGGAAATAAACCGACCCGCTGTCCGTGGCATAGGCGTGCCCAGCGTCAATAAGCCGGGAAATCAGGTCGATCTGACTCTTGATATGGTCCGTCGCCGCCGGTTCGAACGCCGGAGCAAGCAGGTTCAGCTTCTTCGCGTCATCGTGAAATCGCTCCGTCCATTTGCGCGTGAATTCCTTCAGGGGCACCCCTTGCTCGCGGGACTCCCGAATCGTCTTGTCGTCGACATCGGTCAGGTTGCGTACGTGTTTGACCGGAATTCCGGTCATCTCCACCGTGCGACGGAAGACGTCCTGCAACAAAAATGTTCTTAGATTGCCGATGTGCGCCGGCCCGTACACCGTCGGACCGCAGCAGTAAAAGCGCAGGGCTTCGCCGTCCTCCGAACGGATTTCGCGCTGGGAACGAGTCAGGGTGTCGTACAGATGAACAGGCATGATTCGTGAAAACGGATGTCCCCACAACAAACAACCCAATTCCGGTAAAGATCAAACCTATCTTCGGATTCGTTGCCCGTTACCCGACAACGAACAAGCGACAAATAGGATTCCCCCCATGTCCGAAGTGGCTTAAGGTCCTCCACCATGAAGGAGAGTTTTCATCTCGAACTGACCTCACGTCCGCGGCGGCTGCGCGCTTCGGCCTCCCGCCGGGCACTGGTGGCGGAGACCACGCTTTCTCCATCGGATTTCATTGCACCCTTGTTTGTCATAGAAGGGGAGGGCGAGCCGCAGCCGGTGGACGCGATGCCGGGCGTATCCCGTTTACCTATCGCGAAACTGGTGGAGGAGTGCCGGACCTTGAGCGCCCTGGGCATTCCGGCAGTGGCGCTTTTTCCGTGTTTGGATGCGAGCCTGAAGGACGATAACGGAACGGCCGCGCTGGAGGAAAACGCCCTTATTCTTCGCGCCGTGCAGGCGGTAAAACGGGAGGTTCCCGGCCTTTCCGTGATCACGGACATCGCACTCGACCCGTACACGACGCATGGTCACGACGGCCTGCTGAACGAAGCCGGTACGGATGTTTTGAACGACGCCACGGTGGAGGTACTGGCGAAAATGGCCGTCCTCCACGCCCGGGCCGGAGTCGATTGGGTGGCTCCCTCCGACATGATGGACGGACGCGTCGGCGCCCTCCGTCGCGCCCTCGACTCCGCCGGCGCCGTGAACACCGGAATCCTGGCCTATTCCGCCAAATTCGCGTCCGCCTTCTACGGTCCCTTCCGCGAAGCCGTGGGTAGTGCGGTGCCGGCCGGACGTCCGCCCCTGGACAAGCGCACCTACCAGCTCTCGCCCGGAAACCGCCGCGAGGCCCTGCGCGAGATCCGTCTGGACGAGCAGGAAGGCGCTGACGTGCTGATGGTCAAACCGGCCGGCCCCTACCTCGACATCATTCGCGCGGTGCGCGAAAATACGGACTTACCGGTGGCCGCCTACCAGGTTTCAGGTGAATACGCGCAGATTCACGCCGCCGCCCAACGCGGCTGGCTCGATCTCAAGGCCTGCCGCGACGAATCCCTGCTCGCCATCAAACGCGCCGGCGCGGACATGATTCTTACCTATTTTGCCCGCGCCGCAGCGGAGGAACTCACCTAGGAGTCCGTCGGGTTTCGCCGACGAACCCTCAAGACACCGACACCGGTTCACCCCTTTTTCCGGCCGCGCGGACTAGACTCCTCGTCCTCGTCCTCGAGGTCGTCCTCCTCCTCGTCCTCTTCTTCGTCGTCGTCCTCCAACTCATCCAGATCCTCTTCGTCGTCCACGGCGATGGAATCGTCGTCCTCATCGTCGTCTTCATCCTCCTCCCACCGAAGGGATTCATCCTTCTTGAGTTCCTCCTCCTCCTTTTCATCAATATCCGGGAAATCGTCGCTGACTTCCTCTTCAATGGCACGCGTCTTGCCTTCCTCTTCATCGTCGGATTCGTATCCGGCGGGAACGTACTCCAGGATATTGACGATTTCGGTGAACAAATGAACGGCGCTTCCCTCGATGAAGTTGGTGTTCTGTTCCTCCCGGATCTCCTCCTCGATTTCGTCCATGGTCAACTTCTGCTCGAAGTCGATGGTGTCGTTGAGAAGCTTTACCCGCAATTTGGTGATATGATCGACAAAGTCGGCGTAAGGACCGGTTTCTTCATCAATGAGGTTGGGCAGGGCGAAAAGGTGCTCCTCGGTGTCGAGAAAAGTCTCGTTGGCCCGGCGCAAGTGCACGCGGCCTTCCCCCAGATCTTTTTCAATGCGGAACGGAAAAAACGCCGCCTCCAAAAGGTTCGCTTCGAAGCCGTAGTCATTGAGCGGTTCGATCAAGTCGATGATGTAGCTCATCTGCCGGGGATCGATGATACTCAAACCGTCGACATCCCAATGAACATCGTCACTGATCTCATCAACCCACCAATTGAGATCCTCTCCCAACCGTACCACACACCACTCAAGCTGCCTTTTTGTTTTCGCCATAAAAAATTCGCTACCTTGCTGAGATTTTTGTTTCGCAACCGACCTTTGCCCTACAGCAGGAAAAAACCCGCACCGGCGGTCAAGTCAACCTGCGAAATGATGAATTTTTCGCTATTTTCTCATGATTTGGCTGGCGCGACAAATTCCAGCCCTGCAGGCTGGTCGAATCACGCCGTCACCGGCGCCGCCGCGGGGCCAATTCTTACCTGGTGGTTGCACTACGTTTACCGCCGCAGAAATCGGCATTTATGGGATTCTGGTACGACAAGACGATCAAACCGTATCTTTTTCGCAAGGATCCGGAAGCCGCGCACCATCTGGCGGTGCGAGGCATGCACCTGGCGAGCTCAGTGCAACCGCTCTGCCGTTTATTGGCGCGTCTGAACCGCCCGGGAGGGCGGTGCCGGCCGATCGAACTATTCGGACTTCATTTTCCCAACGCGGTTGGCCTGGCCGCGGGATTCGATAAGGACGGGGTCTGTTGGCCGGCGGCCGCCGCGCTCGGATTCGGACATGTGGAGATCGGCACGGTGACCGCGCAACGCCAACCGGGCAATCCGCGCCCGCGTGTTTTCCGTTATCCGCAGGAAGAGGCCGTCATCAACCGTATGGGTTTTAATAACGATGGCGCCGAGATCGTCGCTCAACGCCTGGCCCGGCAACCCCGTCGGCGCCGCACCGTTCCACTGGGGATCAACATCGGCAAATCACGCGCGGTTGGAATCGACGACGCAGCCGAAGATTACCTGGCCTCCTTTCGTGCGCTTGCCGATCACGCGGACTACATCACGATCAACGTCAGCAGCCCCAACACTCCGGATTTGCGCCTGTTGCAGGAAAGCTCGCATCTGGCAGGGTTGCTCGGGACGCTTTGCGAGGCCAACCTGCACCGCACTCAAGACCAAGGTAAGACGCGGGTGCCTCTGCTGATCAAAATAGCACCCGACCTGAGTTACCGTCAGATCGACGCGCTGCTGGAGACGGCGGCCGACCTGGGCCTGGACGGCGTCATCGCGACCAATACCACACTGGACCGGCCCGGACCCTGCGCGACTATGCGTGAATCCGGTGGCCTGAGCGGCCGGCCTTTGCGCACCCGGGCGACCGACATCGTGCGCTACATTCACCGGCACACCGAAGGGAAACTTCCCATTATCGGAGTCGGTGGAATTCACGACCTGGAAGCCGCCGGAGAAAAGATGGATGCGGGCGCCTCCCTGGTTCAAATCTACACGGGCATGATCTATCAAGGGCCGTTCTTCGCGCGGGACGTGGCCCGCGCCCTTGCGCACCACCAGCGAGCGGACTGGATCTGAGACCGTGGTCGGGCCGCATCCACAACCGCATAGGATTGAATGGACATGTCGCGACGCACACCGTGCCACGGCAGGTATTTTCTCCTCGCGGAATTCCGAGGCGCCCGTTAATTTCCCCATTTTTGTATCATGGTGAACGAGCGGCAAATCGACGTGGACGAACTCATCGCCAAGGCCCGGGTCTTGCTCGAAGCCCTGCCTTATATACAGCGCTTCAAGGGATCCACTTTTGTGGTGAAGTACGGAGGCAGCTTCATGGACGATCCTGATCCGGAGGTTCGTTCGCGGCTGGCGGTGGACATCGTTTTTCTGGCCGCGGTCGGAATCAATGTGGTCGTCGTACACGGAGGCGGCAAAGCCATCTCGCAAGCCATGGAGGTCGCGGGACTGACGCCGGTTTTCAACAACGGCCTTCGGGTAACCAACCGCGAAGCGATCGCAGTGGTCCGCAAAACCCTGAACGACGTGGTCAACACCGACATCTGCTCCATGATCCAGGCAAAGAAAGGCTCGGCCGCCGGCATGCCGGGGCAGTCCATCATGCTCTGCCGAAAACTGCAGGAAGACGACGAAGGCCGCTCCATCGACCTGGGATTCGTGGGCGAAGTGACCGAGGTAAAGATCAAGCTGATCAAGAAAGGCCTGGCGGAAAACCGTATCCCCGTCATTTCTCCCCTGGCCAGCGACGACACCGGGCAGATTTACAATGTGAATGCCGATCTCGCGGCCGCCCGGGTGGCCGGAGCTCTCCGGGCCCGCCGCCTGGTGTTTATGAGCGATGTGCCCGGACTGCTGGCCGACCCTTCCAACGCGGACAGCCTGATATCCACTTTGCACGTGGACCGGGTGGAATCCCTGAAACGTACCGGCGTCATCCACAAAGGAATGCGCCCCAAGGTCAATGCCGCGGTTCGCGCCTTGAGCGAGGGCGTTCAACGGGTCCACTTCATCGACGGCCGCATGCCCCACAGCCTGTTGCTGGAGATTTTCACCGACCGGGGAGTGGGCACCGAAATCGTACACAAGTAAACGCCAATGGAATCGTTTCACCACGAGGATACCCAGGAACTCTACGACAAGTATGTCCTGAAAAACTACGCCCCGGCACCCTTGACGCTGGTGCGCGGCGAAGGGGTTTACGTATGGGACAGCGACGGGCGCCGTTACCTTGATTTCGGAGCCGGCATCGCGGTCAGCGCTCTGGGGCACGGCCATCCGGCCTGGGTGGCTGCGATCAAAGAGCAGCTTTTTCGTCTGACCCACGTAAGCAACCTCTACCGGAATCGCAATCAGGGACGTCTGGCGAAAAATCTGGTCTCCCGGTGCGGGCCCGGACGGGTGTTCTTCTGTAACAGCGGCGCGGAAGCGAACGAGGCCCTGCTCAAGCTTGCGCGCCTCCACGGCGTTCACAAAGCCGGCCGGGAAGGCGTCTGCTACAAGGTCGTGACGGCCCTGAACGGCTTTCACGGACGCACCTTCGGCGGCATGAGCGCCACCGGACAAGAGAAAATCCGCCAAAATTTCGCCCCGCTGCTGCCGGGGTTCTCTTTCGGCAAGCTGAACGATCTCGCCGATTTCGAACGGTTGATCGACCCGGAAACCGCGGCCGTGTTCCTGGAAACGATCCAGGGGGAGGGCGGAATTCATCCCTGCACCGTCGAATTTCTCCAAGGAATCAGGGACCTTTGCGACCAACGCGGGGTACTCCTGATCCTCGACGAAGTGCAGTGCGGCATCGGGCGCACCGGACGGTTTTTCGCCTATGAAAAGGCCGGCATTCGCCCCGACGCCATCGGCATGGCCAAGGGACTGGGAAGCGGGTTTCCCCTCGGCGCGATCTGGGTCGACGAAAAATATGCCGACCTGTTCACTCCCGGCTCACATGGAACGACCTTCGGCGGTACGCCACTGGGATGTGCCGCCGGACTGGCGACCCTGCACGTGATCGAGAAGGAGCTTCTGATGGAAAACGTGGGCAGCAACGCCCCGGGCTGGCTTGCCAACCTGCAGACGGTGCGGGACGAGTTTCCGGACCAGGTGCTTTCCGTGCGCGGCGAGGGTTATATGGTGGGCGTGCAACTGGCGATGAACCCTCTTCCCACGGTGGCGGCCATGCGGGATCGCGGTATGCTGGCGGTACCGGCCTCCGGCGACGTAATTCGTTTTCTGCCGCCGCTCATAGCCACGGCGGAGCACCTGCGGCAGTCGACGGAGATCTTTCGCGACGCCCTTGCCGCCACCGCCTGAGCTTTTTTCCGGCATGAGCGAATCGCCCCGGCAATCTCGAAAGCCTTTCTTCACCAAAACGATCCTGCCCGTCCGGTACTGGATCGTTTGCCTCCTGGCACTTGGAATTGCGGTCCTTTACTTCGCGGGCATCGAATGGGACCTCCACTCCTTCCTGGAATGGATACGGGACCAGGGGCCCCTGCCGTTCTTCCTGGCCCTGGCGCTGTTGCCCGCTTTCGGATTTCCCATCACTCCTTTTTTCCTGGTGGCCGGAGCCGCCTTCGGCGTCTGGACGGGTATCATCGGTTCGATAATTAGCCAGGCGATCAACCTCATCCTTTGCTATTGGCTGGCCACCCGCTACCTGCGCGGTTTCCTCGAACGTCTGATTGCCCGAACGCCTTACCGTATTCCCCAGATTCGCCGGGAAAACCGGTTAAAGGTGACCCTGCTGATAAAAATCACCCCCGGACCGCCGAACTTTCTCAAGAGTTATATTCTCGGTCTGGCGGGCATTCCCTTCGGCATGTTTTTCCTGGTATCCCTGCCCACCTCGGTCGGCTACGGCATCGGAATCATCGTGCTGGGTGATTCTCTCCTCGACGGAAACATTGGCCAGTCCGTGGTCGGGATCTGCATTCTGGTATCGCTGCTGATCGGCGTCAGGCTCCTGCGCGACTACCTGCTGCGCCGCAAACTCCGCAGTGAATCCGCGGAAAAAAAGGGCGACGAAAAACCTGACCAGACGGCGTCTTTAAACCCGGAAGCCTCGGCTGAATTCACCACGAAGAGCACAAAGGACACGAAGGGAGGGACTTGAGGAAATTATAGCGTCTTCACCAAACGCCCAACGTCCTAATCTTAATCTTAAACCTTAACGTCGTTCTGTCCGAACGCCATGTGTTCCCGACTGGGATGCTCGGGGATTAAGATTAAGACAGAGAAGAAGTTGGGGGATTCGAATCGACTTCGCATGAAAGGCAACCCGCTGAAACCAGCGGGAGGCCTATTTTTTACTTCTTACTTCATACTTCTAACTTTTCTCGGTTTCGGTCAAAACCGCCCGCGACCGTGTTTGGATTCCCAGTAGAGCAGGAGGCCAAAACCGAACACCATCCCGCCCAGGTGGGCGAAGTGGGCGATTCCGCCCAGGGCGCCGGTCATGCCGGCCAGCAGGGACAAAGCGCCAATGATGATGACCAGGTATTTCGCCTTCATGGGAACCGGCGGAATCAGGAGCATGATCATCTGATTCGGGAAAATCCGTCCGAAGGCAACTAAGACTCCAAGCACGCCTCCCGACGCCCCAAGCACCGGAGCACCTCCGCCCGGAGCCAGAACGCCCACCGCCAGATGAAATAAGCCGGCACCCAGCACACAGAAGAAATAAAAAAAGGCAAACCGCCCGCTGCCCCAGAGGTTCTCGATCTGCACCCCGAACATCCAAAGGACGAACATATTCACCAGAATGTGCATGAAACTGCCGTGCAGAAAGCCATACGATATGAGTTGCCAGGGATAAAAGCCAGGCCCTCTCGCATCCTCTCCCAACGGCCAAAGAATCAGCCGGTTGATGACCTCCGCCGGAGCCATATCCTGCAGCAGGAACATCACGGCACACGCCCCGATAAGGGAAGTGGTGACCGGCGGAAATGCTTGTTGATTCATCGACATCCCTTGACTCATCGCCGCAACCCTACCGCAATTTGCGACAAAACCAAGCCGGAAACGGACCGTGGAGCCCCGCCCCGTGACGCTCTAAAGAAAAACCCGCAGAATCAGGTAAAATGGCAGGGCGATCAGGCTCAGGAGGGTGCCGAACAGCGCCCGGAAACCAGGAATGTTAATCAGAATGATGATAATGACGAAACCCCAGGCCGTAAGTTGATGGTAAAGCTCGTCGCGCATCCGTATGGCATGACGCAGAAAATGGGACCCGTCGAGCGGGGGTATCGGAATCATGTTGAACAGGAACAGCACACAATTGAGTTGGATGGTGCGCACCACGATATCAACCGCAGCCGGCACAAAGAGCAGCAGAATTCCTCCCCCCAACGCAGCAGCCAGCGCGATGGCGAGGTTGGAAAGGGGGCCGGCGATGGTGATGATGAGGTCGTCGCGCACCGGGTGACGATGATTCCGCGGATCCACTTGCACCGGCTTGCCCCAGCCGATGATGAAGAACGGCAGCACCCCGAAAATCACCACCAGCGGCAGCACCACCGTTCCGATGGGATCGATGTGGGCGATAGGATTCAAAGTCACGCGACCCTGCGAACGCGGCAGGGTGTCGCCCAACTTATCCGCCGCATAGGCGTGCGCCCATTCGTGAATGGAAATGCTGCCGACCAGGATCAGAAAAATGATCAGGCCTTCGTGGATCGAGACGTTCATAATCTCTTATTAACCACGGAGAACACGAGGAACACAAAAAACGGCGGGAATAGTTCCCGCCGTTTTTGCGATCAAAGGAATCGTTCGGTTCAGCTCTTCCGCCGGCGACGGATCCAGACCGTTCCGGCGAGAACCAGCGCTCCGAAGAGCATCGCGTAAGTCGAAGGCTCGGGAACCGCGATAAAATCACCCGGGTCGAGTGCGCCTTCAGTGAAACGGACGTTGTCGACATTTCCGGTCATCCAATCGGCAAGACCTCCATCCCACCAGCCGCGTCCGACCGTCCAGACCGCTCCGGTAGTGGCCAAGGCATTGTCAGGACTGTCCGCGACGTCAAAATCCTGCGACCCAACGAGCTGATAATCAAAATTGTTATCGGTCACGTAAAAACTGACCGTGGTACCATCGCTGGTGGCGGCAAGCCCGGTCCAGCGGTTGTCCTGAGGGACAATCCCTCCATCTGCCGAATCAATGATAATCCGCTCGCCGGTGACGGTGGCGAAGTCGAGCCGATAGGTGGAACCGGTGCCAAACGTCTGCAGGTAGAAATTCGCTTTGGGCTCACCTTCGAAAGAAGACTCATCGCGTCCCACCAATGTCTGGTTCGGCGAGGCGACATTGTCGAGCCGAACCGCAAGCTCGATGGTCCATGAGGTCGGACTCCAGTTGTTCAAGGCGTTGTTGTTCTCATGCCCGGTGAAGGCGTCCTGGCCAACGGCACGCATGCTCAAGCCGGTGCCGAAGACGCCACCACCCGCTTGGGAGAACGAAGGCCCGGCATCCTCGTTCCATCCGGACAGCCAGAAATCATTACCGGACTGGTCCGGAACATCCGGGGTGGCACCACCGTCTTCTCCCGGAGAAAACGGCTCGCCGGGCGTGCCCTGGTTAAAGTTCCAATGCGCAAACGTTTGCGCTCCGGCCGAGGCAGCCGCCAACAATGTAGCCATTCCCAAAACGGAAACGCCAAAATATCGAGCGATAGTTCCTGTTGTTTTCATAAAGACCAAAAGAGGTTGAAAGCGGTGTCCGTCGGCGAAAAAAAAACGGACGGGCAACAATAAGCAGGAGTGTGAGGGCGTTGAATAAAAATGGCAAGAACAAAACCTATCGATTAGGCGAGGTTTTCTGTGTCATTCCGCTCCGAAGCTCCTCCAGCACGTCGAAAAAATGGGGGAACGTTTTGGCGCAGCAGCCAGGGTCCTTGATGTTTAGCCAGGGTCTGCCGTCGCCGCGCAGGTCATAGCTGCCCAAAATGGCGAAACTCATGGCGACGCGGTGGTCGTTGTAGGTGGTGATTTCCATATCCGGGACCAGAGGGGCCGGATGGATTTCCAGGGAATCTTCGGTTTCCCGGACGCCCTGCCCGAGTTTGCGCAGTTCGAAGGACATGGCGTGCACCCGATCGGTCTCCTGCTTGCGGGTGTGCGCGATACCGCTGATGCGGGTCGGGCCCTCGAGCAGGGGGGCGATGGCGGCGAGGGTGAGGAAGGTATCGGAAATCGCGGTGAAATCGCGTGCCACCCCGTTTGGTTTGCGGGCTCCCGCGGGCCGCCGAGCCCAGAGGCCCTCCGGTTTGGCCACGATCTCCGTGCCGGTCGCCGCCAGCACCTCGGCAAAATCGACATCTCCCTGAAGTCCGGAATAACGCATATCCCGGACCAGGATTTCCCCTCCGACCGCGGAGGGAAGGGCCAGGAAATAACTCGCGGCGGTGGCGTCTCCTTCCACCGGGTACACCCCGGACAGGGGAGGGCGGTAGGGATTGCCCGCCGCGACTGAGAAGGTGTCGCCCGTCTTGGTCTGATAAAAGGGCTGACCGAATTGGTGCATCATGGCCTCGGTCATATTGACGAAAGGCCGGGAAACCGTCCCCGACTCGAGCTGAATTCGAAGGTCCGACCGCGCCAAAGGGGCCACCATCAGCAGGGCGGACAACATCTGACTGCTGGCCTGGGCGTCGATGGTGATCTCGCCGCCGCGAAGACCGGTGGTTTCGATCTCGAGGGGAAAGGAGTCCCGTTCCGATGCGTTGATCCGCACCCCGAGTCGCCGGAGCGCCGCCACCAAACCGGCCATGGGCCGGTGCCGCATCTGCGGCACTCCGTCCAGACGATAGCGTCCACGGGAAGCCACTGAACAAAAGGCGGTTAGGAAACGGGCCGCGGTACCCGCATTTCCGACCTGGAGGTCGGCCTTTTTCACCGGGATAACACCGCCCTGTCCATCGACCTCAATGGTGGCGGCCGCCTGATCGTCTCGCACCGCGAACCCGAGATCCTTGAGCGCCTGAATCATAATCAGGGTGTCCTCGCTGAATAATGCGTTTTCCAGGCGGGTCGTTCCCTCCGCCATGGCAGCCAGTACCAGGGCGCGGTTCGTGATGCTCTTGGACCCGGGCAGCGTCACCGCGCCGGAGACCGGCTGCGAGATGGGAACGATGGGCAAACTCCTGAGCATGGTGGATTGAAATGGAACGAGGTTGGTCGGCATGTGATGAAGCAGTCGATGAACCGGATCTCTAAGTTAAAGTTTGTCGCGATAGGCCTTGCCCCGGTCAAGAAAGTGGCGGGCCAAATAGTAATCCTCGTTGGCGAGGGCGGTTTGGAAGCCGTGAAGCTCGTCCTGATAAGCTCGCAGCGCCCGCAGGATCTCGGACCGGTTTTGCTGCAGGATTTCCCGCCACATCTCGGTGTTGCCTGCGGCGACCCGGGTGGTGTCGCGCAAACCGGCGCCGCCGAATTTGATCCACGACGAATCCTTGAGGCCGAGAAAACTGCACAGGGTCGATGCGATGACATGCGGCAAGTGACTGATGTGGGCGACGATCTCGTCGTGCTCCTCCGGATTCATGGTCATGACATCCGCCTCCAGGGCTCGCCAAAAGGCGACCACCCGCTCGGCCGCCTCGGGATCGCTTTCCTCCAGGGGGGTGACGAAACAAGGCCGGCGAACGAACAGATCGTCCCGGGCATGCTCCATCCCCGACTTTTCCGACCCGGCCATGGGATGGGAACCGATAAATCGTCCCTTATCCCCGATCAGGTGATGGCTCTTGCGGCAGATGAGACTTTTTACGCTCCCGACATCCGTCACGATCGCGCCGGGCGGCAAACTGTCACGAATCGCTCCCACCAGCTCCGGAATCCGTTCGACCGGAGTGCAGACGATCGTGAGCTCCGCTTCCCGGCAGGCCTCTTGCGGGGCCGAAAAGACGCTGTCGCACCAGGCGGCCTCCTGCAACTGCAGGCGGGCCTCCGGCCGCCGGGCCCAGACGGAGATCTTGTCGGCCACCCCGTGCTTCCGCACCGCCTGAGCCAATGAGGCGCCTAGCAACCCGGGAGCGAGTATGGAAATCTGTTGAAACACTATTTCGCGGATTTTTCGCGGCGCATGAAAGGAATGCACTGTCCCGATGCTGCGGCCGCCTATTATATGCGGTGATGATATTCCGTGAGCGTTCTTGAAATCAATGCAAACGAAATGCTATTATGTTGTCTTTTAGCCTTTGAATCTTTTTTTACGGTCACAGGAGCGAAATGCCCTATAAGAAAACCATAAGCAAGCGAGAGAAGCTCAGGCGAGGAGCCTATGTTTTTTTCTTTTCCGTCATCATCGGAGTAATCGGATTTATTTTCTACCTGATCTTCGAGCCCGGAGGCGGCCCCCGGGGACCGGTTGGCGCTCAAATCGAAGCGGCCGCGCCGGGAGAGCGTCAAGCTCTGATGGAGGAAAGCCGCGAACTCGAAGCCCGTTTCCGGCAAATGATCTCGGATGAAGAGCCGCCGAACGAAGACGCCATTGCGCTCCTGCGCCGAGCCTACGATAACCAGCGTCGCGCTCTGGTCAACCACCCGACCGCCCCCCAGGAGGAACGCAATCGTCTGGATCGCCTGCAACGGGATTTGACGGAATTCGAGGGCGCCTACCTGGGAAGCCGCGTGGCGACCCTGCGGGAAGAAGCCGCCAACCTCCGCGCCGAAGGCGACTTCGATGGCGCCATCCTTCTCCTGCAGGAAGCCCAGGAAGCGCAGGAACGCATCAACAGGGAAATGCGAAACTCCCCGCACGCCTCCACCGCCGCCGCCACCTCACTCGCCCGGGACATCGTCAATTGGCGGGCCGAACCGCTGGTTCGCCTCAGCCGGGAATCCGAGGACCTGGCACGGACCGCGGTGCGCGAGGAACGTTGGGCGGAGGCGCTGGAGTATTTCACCGATGCCCGTGACGCCCAGGTCAGAATCAACGAGGAGTTTGCCCGGACCCCGTTTGTCAATCGCGGCCGCGTGACCAGTCTCGAATCGGAAATCGCCGACCTCCGCACCCAGGAAATCCGCGCGACCATCAATACCAGCCGGGAATCGGGTTCCCGACTGCTGGACGAAGGTTCCTTCGCCGCCGCTGCCGAGCACTTCGCCGAGGCCGCCGGTCGTCAACGAGAACTCAATCGCGAGTTCCCCGGGAGCCGATTCGCCTCCAGCGCCGCGCTGCGCGAATTGGAAGCGGCCCGGGAAACCGCCCTCAGCGGCGATCTGGCGAACCAACTGAACACCGCCGTAACCGCGCTGGAAAACAGCCTCCGCAACTGGCGCGGAACCGAAGCCCGGCAACACTTGAACACCGCTCGCACCGCCAGTGAAAGGCTGCGGGCCGATTACCCGCTGAGCGAGTTCCACGACGAAAACCTGGCCTTCCGCATCACCTACCTGGACAGCCTGCGCGACCGCCTGCCGGGACTCCTGGAAGGAATCAGCCAAAACCTGCGGCCGGTTCCGGAACACCCCGGCAGCGCCATTTTCGCCCGGGAAGTCTCCCAGGAACTCTACCGCGACGTGATGAACCGCAATCCCAGCCGCCAGATCGGCGAGCGATTGCCGGTGGACTCGGTCAACTGGGACGAAGCCGTCGAATTCTGTCGCCGCCTGTCCTGGGTGCTGGCCCGGGAGGTCCGTTTGCCCACGCGGGAGGAATTCCTCGCCGCGGCAACCGAAGGCGAAGTCGCCGCCGGCCTGGCCTGGCACCTGTCCAACAGCAACGGAGAATCGCAGCCTACAGGAACCCGCGACCCCAACGAGCACGGGATCCACGACCTTTGGGGCAACGTCGCCGAATGGCTCCAGCCCGCGGTGAACCGGCGCGCTCCGGTGGCGGGCGGCAGCTACGACGACAACCTGGCGGATCTGACCGAGCCGCCGATCGAACAGGTGGACACCAATCAGCGCTCGCGTTCCATCGGCTTCCGCTTCGTGGTGGAAACGGAAGAGGATTAGTACGGGATCTGCGACGATTTTTCTCAAATGGGCGTTGACAGGCCCGGGGGGCGGGGTTCTATTGTCGACCCTTTATGAAAGTCGTAACATCACTGAAATCCGTAAAAAGCCGTCATCCCGGTTGCCAGGTTGTGCGCCGTCGCGGCAAGGTTTACGTCATCAATAAACTGAATCCTCGATTCAAAGCCCGCCAGAGGTAAGGCAACCACCGACTTTTTTGCTGTGAAAAAGGATATTCATCCCACCCTGAACCACGTCGCTTTTGTCGACGTCGCTTCCGGAAAACGATTTCTCACTCGCTCCGTAGCCCGTTCACCGCGCAAAGAGAGCATTGACGGCGTGGAACACTTCGTGATCCTTCGGGACATCACCTCCGATTCCCATCCGGCCTACACCGGAGAAAAGCGTATGGTGGACTCCGCCGGCCGCGTGGAGAAATTCGAGAAGAAATTCCGCCGCGTCCGTCGCAAGGACTGACCCCGGCTTTAGCCGTTTCGAACGAAAAAGCCTTCCCGAAATCGGGAAGGCTTTTTCGTGTTTGACCGAGTGGCACAGTCCGCCTCCGCACCGGGCGAGAGGACGGGATCCTCCCTCAGTCCAAGGTGTGGACCACCAGGCCGCTGCGCAGCTTGGGTTCGAACCAGGTGGTTTTGGGCGGCATGATGTTGCCGGTGTCGGCGATGGTCATCAATTGTGGCATGGTGACCGGGTACAGCGCGAAGGCGACCTTCATCTCTCCGCTGTCCACTCTTCGTTCGAGTTCCTCCATTCCGCGGATGCCGCCTACGAAATCGATTCGTTTATCAGTCCGCAAATCGCGAATCCCCAGAATTTCATCCAGGACGTGTTTCGACAGGGCGGTGACATCGAGTGCCCCAATGGGGTCGTTGCCGTAGGCTTCCGGACGGGCCTTCAGGGCATACCACCTGCCCTCCAGGTACATGCCGAAGGTTCGGGGCTTTTCCGGTTTGGCGGGCCCCGGCCGGACCTCTTCCACATCGAAAAAGGCGCGCAGCTTTTCCAGCAAGGCCGGAGCCTCGAGACCGTTGAGGTCTTTGACCACCCGGTTGTAGTCGATGATGTTCAATTGGTTGTCCGGAAAGAGCACCGCCATGAAAAAGTTGTACTCCTCATCGCCGGTGTGCCCCGGATTATTCTTCCGCTTTTCCGCGCCCACCAGGGCGGCCGCGGCGGTGCGGTGGTGTCCGTCGGCCACATAAAACGCCGGCACTTTGGCGAACAACTCCTCCAGGCGCCCGATGGTCGGATCGTGATCGATCAGCCAGAACCGGTGCCCGAACCCGTCGTCGGCGACAAAATCGTACTCCGGCTCCCCCTCGACCACTACGCTGACGATACGATCGATTTCATCCACCGCCGGATAAGTGAAAAAGACCGGCTCGGCATTCGCGTTGGTCACCCGCACGTGTTTCATCCGGTCTTCTTCCTTGTCCTTGCGCGTGAGTTCGTGTTTTTTGATCACCTCGTTGAGGTAATCCTCCACCGCGGCGCAGCCGACAATGCCGTACTGGGTCCGTTCGCCCCAGGTCTGGGCGTACACGTAGTACATACGCTTGGGATCGCGGACCAGGAATCCCTGGTCGACAAACCGGCGAAAGTTCTCCCTCGCCTTGGTGTAAACCGCCTCGGAGTAATGGTCCGTATCCTCCGGCAGTTCGATCTCCGGCTTGACCACGCGCAGAAAACTGTGCGGGTTGTCGCCGGCTTCAAGACGCGCTTCCTCCGAATCGAGGACATCGTACGGGCGCGAAGCGAGCGCCTGGACCAAATTCTGCGGCGGCCGGTAGCCCTGGAATGGTTTCAAAATAGCCATAATTGTCTCTGGTGCAAAAACGACCACTTTTCCGGCAGGCGACTGGTCAAGGCAAGAAGAAAGGGCCTTTCATTTTTTGCTTGGGATCGCCGCCCAAGGGAATCATTGATGGAGCTTTCGCCTTTACCGCCATGAACGTCACCGGTCTCGCCATCGTCCCACCGCCAGACGCCTCCGCCATGCCGCGCGTCACACCGGAGTTGCTCGCCTCGGTGCTGGCCCGTTACTCCCGCAGCAACGACGGGCTGCAAGCCATCCTGGCCAAAGTCGACCTCGACGACCCGGATGCCTCCATCGACCGGATCCTTCGTTTTGTCGACTACGGTCACGCATCCATCGGCGGTCTTACCGGCGGCATTGCAATGGCGGTGGACGACGTTTCCATGTGGCTGGCCTACAAGATGTTCGAGATAGCGCAAATGGCCGATGGCCAGGAGTCGAGCACGCGCTACATCACCATGAGTTCGACCAACCTTCCGCAACCGGACGAGATAGGTTTGCCGCCGGAATTGGCCGACGAATGGACCGGATTAATGGCGGCTTCGTTCGAGGCCTACACCGAAGAGTACAGGCGCCTGGACCGGCTGGCGGAGGAGAACCCCGATGTGGTCCGGTACCCCGAAGATTCCAAACCGGCATTGATCCGGCGCTTGCGCAAGAATTTCGCCTTGGATCGCGCCCGCTATTTCGTGCCGTTCGCCACCCGCACCAACCTCGCCCTGGTCATGTCCTCTCGCATGTGGGCGGAAACGGTCAAACACCTGGATTCCCTGCCCCAACCGGAAGCCCGTCGCGCGGCGGAACTGCTGCGGAACGAACTGGAGAAAATCTCTCCCCGCCTGATGCGCCACAGTCGGCGCGATACTTCGTTCGCCGCCCAGGCGGAGGCGGACCTGGAGTACAGTTTCGAAACCGGACTCGCCGGCCTGTCCCCGGATCACCTGTCCGATCAGGTCTGGGTTAAAACCGACGCCGACGCGCCCCCCTTTCTGCCGGAAACCCAGAGCACGGTCAACGCCCTCCGCGACCGCACCAACCGTTACAGCCGGGTGGGACGCGCGCTGCGACGGATGCGCGTGACCTTTGCCTGGAACAACCTGGCCGTCGCCGAACTGCGCGATCTGAACCGTCACCGCACCGGTCACCGCTTTACCCCGCTCGTCCAGCACGGATTTTATTTGCCTCCCGAAATCGACGCCGCGCGGCACCGACAGCTCCTGGAACGCCAAACCAACCTGTTGAAACGTCTTTTGGAGATGGGCTCCCCGGCCTACCCCTACGCCCTGTTGCTCGGCAGCCAAACTCCCTTCGAACACAGCACCCAGGCGGACAAGTTCGTGTATGAAGCGGAGTTGCGCACGGGCATGGGCGCTCATTTCCGCTACGCCGAACACCTCGGCGCCGCGTTGAGGGAGTTCTACAAGTCGGTTCCGGAAGTCCAACCCTGGGTGCAGGAAGGAAAGGCCGAACCGGAGTGATCCCACCGCAAAGGCTTGATCTCGGAGTGATTTTCTCTCTAATCACCTGATCATGCCTTTCCACGCGGTTTATTCTTTCGGGTTCTGTGCCATGTTGCTGCTCGCGCCATCGCTTCTGTCGGCTCGCGATATCACCCAGCCGGATTATTCCAGCCGCGTACCTTTCGAAGGCGACCGTCTTTCCGCGCCGTCGAAAACCTTTGAGCGTAACTCCGCCATTGCCGAAAAACGATTCCCGGTAACCGAGTGGCACGCCCGCTACAGCACGATCGGCCGCCAGCGCGCCAACATCGAAATGACGGCCCGCGAACGCGAAGTTCTGGCTCACCGCACGCTCTCCTTTGACCGGATCACCCCCTCGGTGTCCCGATTCGACGGACGACAGGCCTACCTGCGGAATTTGGACGACGTCGAACGCTCGGTGGACGGTCGCGTCCTGGAGGACGCCAGGGTTCGACGCTTCGATGGCCCCATGCGGGAAATTCAGGCCGATCTGGGCGGGAGTGAAGATCTCTCCCTGGGTGACCTGAACCGGTTTTTTTATATGCGAAACCGCCCCGGCGCCGATGGCTCCGGACCTCCGCCGGTCCAACAACCCGGCGGCGGCCAATAGCGCAACCGATTCCGGTATCGGCGGGATCCGCGACGGAGTCGGGGGGTACAGGCGCTTGTCCCGAAACCGCCTGCCGGCGGAAACGATGGAGCGTTGCCCGCCAAATCTTTGGTATAAGCCTAAAGGGAGAATCCGCTAACCGGCCTCTGCCGGCGGCTCGAGGCCTTTAGTTTGCGGCCCCCGCGATAACTCCTGCGCGGGGGTGTGCAGGAAGGCGTGGAGGCGGGCGGCGGATTGCGGACCGATGCCGTCCACCTCGGCGATTTCGGCCGGAGTGGCTCGTTTCAGGCGTTGCAGGGAGCGAAACCGGGCCATGACCGCAGCCTTGCGTTTGGGTCCGAGCCCGGGAAAATCGTCGAGCATGGATTCCCGGATCCTCTTGCTGCGAAGCTCCGCGTTAAAGGTATTCGCAAAGCGGTGGGCCTCGTCGCGAATCCGTTGCAGCAGGCGCAGCGGAGGACTGTTGGAGGGCAGGTTGAGCGGAGCCCGTTCGTCGGGAAACACAATGGTTTCCTCCCGCTTGGCCAGACCGACCAACGCCGGCGGTTCAAGGTTGAGGACAAAGAACGCTTTCAGCGAAGCGGTCACCTGCCCGCGTCCCCCGTCGATCACCACCAAATCGGGGAACGGTTTTCCCTCGTCCGCCAATCGCCGGTAGCGTCGACCGACGACCTCCTCCATGGCGCGGAAATCGTCGTTCCCCTCGAAGGACCGGATCCGGTAGCGCCGGTATTGGGTTTTGTCCGGGCGGCCGTCGGTAAAACGCACCATCGAGGCCACGGAGTAGGTCCCCGAAATATGCGAAATATCGAAACATTCAATTACCCTGGGCGATCGGGACATTCCCAAAACCTCCATGAGTTCGGCCAGTTCGCCCCCGGGACGAAGCCCCGCCAGCGGGTCGCGGGTAAACTTGCGGGTCTTGAGCAGGGTCTTTTCCAGAGCCAACACCACATCGCGCAGTTCCGCCGCCTTTTCGTACCGCTGTTTTTCCGCCGCAGACGTCATGTCCGATCGCAGCCGCTCCAACCACTCCCGCGCCTTTCCTTCCAGAAAGGCACAGGCGTTTTCCACCCGATCACGGTACTCATCCGGCGAGACTTCGTTGGGAAACACCGTCAGTTCGCGCCGAACGTCATCGTACAGGCGATAACGGCCGTCGGGAAGGCGCGCCGGCGAGGCGTCCGCCAGGATTACGCCGAAACGGCGTCGCAATTCCTCAAGCGTTTTACGCAGGGGGCCGGCGTGAGCGAACGGTCCGAAGTAGCGTGAACGCTCGTCGGTGCGATTGCGGACCAGCCGGAAACGCGGTATGACCGCCTCCAGATCCACCCGCACCAGGAGAAAACGTTTGTCGTCGGTGAAATCGGTGTTGTAGCGGGGTTTCCACTCCTTGATCAGGCGGCCCTCGAGGAGGAGCGCCTCAGATTCCGATTTAACCTCGATCACGTCAAAATCCCGGATCATGGAGATCAGAGCCCGGATTTTCGGTTGGTGGATTCGACTGCGCGATGGTTGGAAATAAGTGGATACGCGTTTTTTGAGATTCTTCGCCTTGCCCACGTAGAGAATCGTCCCCAGCCGATCCTTCATGAGATAAACTCCGGGACCGGAAGGCAATTTCCTGACCTTTTCCTTGATTTTGCTGGCGCCGCTCTCTGGCATTTTTCGGAAACCGATGTATGCTGATTATTGCATTCTTTCAACCCACTCCACCCTGTGACTATATTCAATAATGGGCTCCGGCAAGAATCTCGAGATAATCACCATCGGCAACGAATTGCTGCTTGGCCGCGCCTACGAAAAACACCTGGGCTACCTGGCCGCGTGGCTCTATCCCCGCGGAGTGCATATTCGGCGCAGCGTGGTGGTCCGCGATTCCCCTGAGGAAATTGAGGACGAAGTGCGGAGAGGCTGGGAGCGGGCGGACCTGGTGATTACCACCGGGGGACTCGGCCCCACCTCCGACGACCTCACGCGGGAAGCGGTGGCCAGGGTGCTGGGAGTGACGCTGTTTCGGGACGAGGAAACCGTCGGTCGGCTGGAGGCCTATTTCCGCGAGCGCGGGCGTCCCATGACGCCGAACAACCTGCGCCAGGCCGACCGGCCGCAAGGCTCGGAGCTGATCCCCAACCGGAACGGCACCGCTCCCGGAATCTGGTACCGCCGGGGAAACAAGGTCCTGATCATGCTCCCGGGACCCGCGGAGGAATTGCACCCCATGTTCGAAAACGAAATTTTGCCCCGGCTGGACACCGCGGGGTTGCTGGAGCCGGAGACGCCCTTTGTCGAGATCCGTACCGCCGGTTTGGGCGAGTCGGTATTGGAAACGACGCTCGAACCCCTTTTGAATCGTTTCCCCGGGATCAAAATTTCCTACCGGGCGCACAGCGCCCTGGTCGACGTCCGTCTCAGTTCCGAGGACGGCGCCTACGACCGCGAAGCTCTGGAAGCCATCGGAGCGGAATGCGCCGAGGCCCTGGGGGAAGATTTTGTGGGCTTTGGCTGTCAGATGCTCAGCCGGATCCTCTCCGACAAGTTGCGGGAACGCGATCAACTCCTGGCGGTGGCGGAATCCTGTACCGGGGGTCTGCTGGCGAGCTGTTTCACCGATATTCCCGGTGCCTCCAAAACCTTCGCCGGCGGGGTCGTGGCCTACACCAACGCCGCCAAAGTGCAGCTCCTGGGGGTTCCGGAATGCCTGCTCGCCCAACACGGCGCGGTGAGCCCGGAAGCCGCCGCGGCCATGGCTACCGGGGTCGCGGAACGCCTTTCCGCCGAGTACGCGCTAAGCATCACCGGTTTCGCAGGTCCCGGAGGCGGGAACCGGGAAAATCCGGTCGGCACCATCTACCTGGGACTGCACACCCCGGAAGGCGTCTGGTCCCGCCGGGTCAACTTCCCCGGCAGCCGCACCACCGTCAAGACCCGCGCCGTCAACGCCGCCCTCGACTGGCTCCGCCGGGAACTGGCGAAACCGATCGCCACCCCGAGCAACGCCTGAGTCCTAGCCTGCTCCCGGCCCTCCAACAAGACTTTCTGTCAAGTATATTTAGCCTGGCAAATTATTTACCCTCCTTGAATCGAATGCCCGGGCAATCTGGGGGTGGGAGGCAATGCCGCCCGTTCTCGAATAGACTTGTCCGCCCTTCCTCATCGGGACATTTTTCAGATTCCTGCTCCATTCCTTTCAATATGAAGACTCAACCCTCCAGTTTATTGTCGTTTTTCCATGGACTAATCCGGTCGTTACCCCGGGGCCTGATGCCGGGTTGGCATCACCGACGGGCGGTGACGTTCTGTGCCTTCATGGTCACCGGGCTCGTTGCCGGTCAGCCCTTTACCCAGGGGGCCGAAAACCTGGTGTGGGAATGGCGGAATCCGCTGCCCCAGGGAAATACGCTTCAAAGTGTCGTTCACGTTGACGACAAGCTGATCGCTGTCGGATCCGGTGGAACGATTATTACGAGCGACGGGATCGAATTGAGCACTCAGACGCTCGGTTCGACCATCAATCTGTTCGATATCGCCAGGAACGGATCGATCTATGTCGCCGTGGGGAGTAAAGACGGCAACCTCGTCACGGTCTCAAGTCACGATGGAGAATCCTGGTCCATTCAGACTTTCGAAGATGCGGGATCCCTTCGTGCGGTGATTTGGAACGGGAGCTCATTTTTCACGGCGGGCACAGGCGGGCGCATACGTCAAAGCGAAGACGGAACCCATTGGGAAACACGCGATGTATCGGCATCGGCATGGTTCGAAGCCATTGTGTGGACGGGAGATCAACTGGTCGCCGTCGGCGGGGTACCCGGCGGGGGTAGAACGCCCCCAAGACGGGTCGTCGCCACCAGCGCAGACGGAATCGACTGGGATGTCCAGGAAACCACCGACGCCACGCCACTTACCTCAATTGCCTGGAATGGCTCCCGCTATATTGCCACCGTGGACTGGTACCCTTCGATCCTGGGCAGCACCAATGCCACGGATTGGGAAACCGTCCATTCCACAGGGGATGCCAGGGCGCAATCGGTGACCTCGAACGGGAGTGAATTCCTCGCCGTTGGCACAAACGGCAGCCTTTTCCGCAGTACGGACGGTCTGAGTTGGACCCATCAGGAAATCGGGTTCGGGGGCGTGCTTCAATCGATCACCCCAACGCCTAATGGGGCCGCCGTAGTGGGAAACGGCGGTTTTTTCGCGTTCAGCGATACGCTTTCCGACTGGACCACTCTCGCAAGTGGATTTTTTGAAACCCTGCACGACGTTTCCTGGAACGGGGAACGCTTCATTGCTGTGGGCGATAACGGCCGGATACTCACCAGCACGGAAGGAATCGATTGGACACCGGTTGAATCCGGAACAACGGAAATCCTTTTCGGCCTTTTGGAAACCGAAGAAAGAATCGTGGCCGTTGGCACAAACGGGCGAATTGTTGTCAGCGAGGCTGGCACGCCTTTCGAGGTTCGTGATTCGGGAGTGAGCACAACTTTAAGGGATATTGCCGACAGCGGTGAACGGTACGTCGCGGTCGGCCACAGCGGTACCATCGTGACGAGTGCTGACGCAGCAACCTGGTCCGAGGTGGAAACGTCCACTAACGTAACACTGTACAGCATCGCCTGGCAAGATGGCCTCTTTGTCGCTGTGGGAAGCAACGGCACAATCTTGACCAGTCCTGACGGAAACGAATGGGAGATCGAGGATTCCATTACCATATGGCCGCTGGAAGGCATTGCTTCAAATGGCACGACGTGGGTGGCTACCGGGAACCAACAATCAGTGGCGACGAGTTCCAACGGCAAGGATTGGCAAAACATTGCGAACGCCGTCGAACACAACATTTCTTCACTTTTTTGGAGCGGAACTGAGTTTATAGGCCTGGGCACGGGCTGGATTTCAACCAGCCCGGACGGATCGAATTGGGAATCCGCGCGTTTACCCGTAACCCATGCCCTCAAGGCCGCCGCGTGGGACGGCCGACAGTATATCGTAGTTGGAACCCATGGATCCATCCTCTCTGGAGAAGCGCACAGTCCTGAAAACACGTTTACCGCCTGGCTGCACGACCATTTTGACGAAACCGAGCTGGAGAACGAAGTCCTTTCCGATCCGGAATCGGATCCGGGTGGTTTCGGAATCAACAATCTCCTGCGTTACGCCTTTGATCTCGATCCGCGTCATCCCAATATCCACGATATTTCTCACGTTGCGACCACCTCGCTTGAGGATCCCGAAGGTGACTATATCGTCATAACCTTTTCGCGGCGCGCCAACGCGGCCGATCTTGAATACCAAGTGGAGAGCGGCGACCAGCCGGGATCATGGCAGCACCTTGATGAGAATTACTTTGTCGAGGCTTCCCCGACGGAAAACGAGGCGTTGGAATTGGTCACCTATCGCGACAGCGTCCCCATCGGCGAAACAGACTCGCGCTTTATGCGAGTGACGGTAAAGCTTGTGGATCCCTAATGATATGGCGGACAAACCATTCACTTTTATCGGCGGCGCGGATGATTTCCTGGTCGAGCGGGCGGGCAAGGAACGTTTCGCGCGGATGACCGAGGGCGTGGAAGACGACTTGGCCAAGGAGATCGTGGACGGCTATGCCAACAACGTGGGCGAGGTGGAAAAGGCGGTGAACCAGTTCGTCCAGGCGGTGGACACGCTGCCGATGTTCGGCGGGAAAAAAGTGGTGTGGTTCAAGAGCGTGTGTTTCCTCGCCGACTCGGTAACCGGCCGGGCCGAGGGTACCTTGAAACAAGTGGAGCGGCTCCAGGAGGTGCTCGGAAGGCTCGATCCGGCCTCGGTTTCGGTCCTCGTCACCGCGTCACCGGTGGATCGTCGCCGCAGCTTCCCGAAATGGCTTGAGAAGACCGCCGACATCCAGTGGCTGGCGGCCGCGGGGACCGGCCGCAATGACGACCCGCGTGCTCTGGAGGACCTGGTCCGCCGCGAGTGCGCCGCCTTTGGCGTCGAAATCGCGCCCAACGCTCTGGCGCTGCTCACCGCCAAGGTCAATGCCAACACCCGCCTGGTGGTGGAGGAGGTCCGCAAACTGGCCACTTATCTCGGAAAAGAGGGCGGCGTGATTGAGGAAGCCCTGGTGGCGGAGTTGGTCCCGGATTTTGGCGAAGGTGACTTCTTTGAAGCGGCGGAGGCCTTTTTTTCCCGCGACCTGGCCTGGACCCTGGACGCCCTGCGGCGCCATTTTTTTGCCGGACACGACGCCCGCGGCCTCATCACCACCCTGCAAAACCGCAACCGCATTCTCATCCAGCTCAAGACCCTGCTCGATGCCGGTGAAATCCGCATGGGCTACCGCGGCCTGGACAAAACCACCTTCGAACAGGCCGCCCGTGCCCACCGCGAGGCCTTCGGCGATTCCGAAACCAAATCCCATTTCAACGTTTTCACCCAGAACCTCTGGTACCTCGGCAAACTTTCCGACGGAGTGAAAGGGCTGACGCTGCGCCGCCTGATCGACCACCAAACCGAATTCATCCGCGCTTTCGAACGGATACTGACCCACCCTAACGAGCAGGAGGAAGTCATGCGCGAAACCGCGATACGGTGTCTGGGGGAGTCGTGATTCGTTATCCGTGATTCGTCATTTGTGATTCGATCACGAAGCTACGAATCACCTTTTTAACGTGCCATTCTCCCGGCGCGGTTCTAGTGTCTTCCGCTTATGATTCCCAACGTGCTCGCAGAACGGTACGCGTCGACGCAAATGCAATCCATCTGGTCGGCCCAGGGGCGGGTTCTCATTGAACGCGATTTCTGGATCGCGGTCATGAAAGCCCAGCGGGACCTCGGGCTGGATATTCCGGAGGACGCCATCCGGGCCTACGAAACGGTGCGGGAAACGGTCGACCTGGAATCGATCGACCGGCGGGAACGCAAGACCCTGCACGACGTAAAGGCGAGAATCGAGGAATTCTGCGACCTGGCCGGCTGGCAGCACATCCACAAAGGACTCACCAGCCGCGACCTGACGGAGAACGTGGAGCAACTCCAAGTGCACCGTTCTCTGGTCAACCTGCGAATCAAAACCGCCGCCGCGCTCGGGCTGCTGGCGGAGCGGGCCCGGGAGTATCGCGATCTCATCGTCACCGCCCGCACCCACAACGTGCCCGCGCAACCGACCACCTTCGGCAAACGCCTGGCCATGTCGGGCCAGGAACTCCTGCACGCCTTCCGCCGGCTGGAATCCCTGATCGAAAGCTACCCGGTGCGCGGCCTGAAAGGGGCGGTCGGCACCCAACTCGATCTGATGACCCTGTTCGGCGGTGATCGGGCCAAGGTGGCCGAACTGGAGAACCGGATTCTGGAGTACCTGGGATTCCGTCACTCCCTGGCCAATACCGGCCAGGTGTATCCGCGGAGCCTCGATTTTGAGACCGTCACCTGCCTGGCTCAGCTTGGCGCCGGGGCCGGCTCCTTCGCCCGCACCCTGCGCCTGATGGCCGGTCACGAACTGGCCAGCGAAGGCTTCCTGGAGGGTCAGGTGGGCTCCTCGGCCATGCCGCACAAAATGAACAGCCGGAGTTGTGAACGGATCAACGGATTCAACGCCATCCTGCAGGGCTACGTCGCCATGACCGCGGCCCTGGCCGGCGATCAGTGGAACGAAGGCGACGTGTCCTGCTCGGTGGTGCGCCGGGTGGCGCTGCCCGACGCGTTTTTTGCCATCGACGGTCTGCTGGAAACCTTTTTGACCGTCCTGCACAACATGGAAGCCTACCCGGCCGTGATCGAAGCCGAGAACCGTCGTTACCTGCCCTTCCTGGCCACCACCACTTTCCTGATGGAAGCGGTCAAGGCGGGGGCCGGACGCGAGGAAGCCCACCAGGCGATAAAGGAACACGCTTTGGCGGCGGTACGCGCGTTGCGCTCCGGAGAGACCACGGAAAACGATCTGCTGGAACGTCTGGCCGGCGACCCCCGCCTTCCCCTGGAACGTTCCGCCCTGGATGCCATTCTGGCAACTCCGGAGCGCTTCCTCGGCACCGCGCCGGAACAAGTCGATCGTTTCACGGAAGACGTCGATTCCGTGCTGATCCGTTTTCCCGACGCCGCCGGTTACAGACCGGATCGTATTCTGTAGTTTTCCGGAGTCACGAAAACGGGAAAGCGGCCGGAAAAAGACTCGCCGCCCCCAATCAGTTGAGAGCCGGCTCGGTTTCCTCCGGAATCCACGGTTGGCGGGTCTCGAGGCGCAATTGCCCCGCGCGGCGCAAACCCTCACGGACCTGACCCGAGCTCAGGTGCGGCACAATATGCCGGAGTGCCTCCGGATTTCCGCCATTTGACATAGAAAGATAACACCAGGCGTAAGCTTCCACGAAACTTTGCGGCACACCGCGGCCGTAATAATACATCATACCAAGATTGTACTGCGCGCGCGCGTAATTCTGGCGGGCGGCCTGGCGGTACCATGAGACCGCTTCCGCCGAATTCAGCGACACCCCTTCTCCATTGGCGAAAAGCACCCCCAAATTGTTCTGGGCCGGGGCATAACCCTGGTCGGCCGCACGACGGTACCATTCCGCCGCTTCGGCCTGGTTGCGCGCCACCCCTTCCCCATAGTCGTACAGCATGGCGAGATTGTACTGGGCTCGCACATGTCCCTCTTCGGCCGCCCGGCGATACCATTCGGCCGCCTTCTCCAGATCCTGTCCCACGCCTTCGCCGCGATCGTAAATCACCCCCAGACGGTACATGGCGTTTACGTACCCCTGATCGGCGGCCATGCGATACCAGCGAACCGCTTCAAAATTGCTCTGCGGCTCGTGTCGCTGCTTTTCGTACATCCACCCGAGGTAATACTGAACCCCGACCTCTCCGGCTTCCCCCTCGTCGATAAGATTCTGCAGGTTGCGTCCGGCGGAGTTTTCCGATCCTGGATTGGAATTGGCCGTCAGACAGCCATTGAAGAGTGACAGGGCAAACAGGGCGCCCAGGAACGAAAAAATAATGCGCGGTGAAATCATGCGGAACAGAGATTAACTCCAATAAATGACCCGAGAGAGGTCGTTGTTTCAAACTAAATCCGGATGTAGAACACCGCTAATAGCGGTTGGTCGCACCGAAATAACTAAGAAGCCAGACTTCCTTCCAAACCCGGTACCGTCCTTCCCAGGTGATTTTCCCGTGTTCGTCGCGCAGATGGGCCGGAATCAGGAACCCCAGATCCGTGTTGACCCGCTCCAGAACCGCCTGCTGATGATTCATGTCATCCACCGGGTCGGTCTCGATGGGCGAAACCTCCTCACGGACCGATTTCAGCCTCTTTTGATGCAAATGGAGCAAACTTGTCGGGCTGCGCCTCCAGGGGCAGCGAACCACCTGCCAGTTTTCCGGATAGAAGCCGCCGAACGGAAGAAAAAGATTATCGGTGATCAGGCGGGCGCCGGACGCGGTCTGGGAGAGGAAACTGCAGCACGCCGAAACCATCCCCGAGCGACTGGGAATGAAGATCACCTGCAGGCGAATGGTCCGGTCCGGGTTATCGTACACGCAACTGCGAATTCGCAAATCCATCCCCAAATCCGCTTCCAGCGCCTGCGATTTGCGAAAGTCATTCTCGTGAAGCCAGTCACGAATCCAGGTCACCCGTTTCTGCATCGGCCATTCGAGTCCGCTGACATTCCGGGAAAAGCGCGGAAAAAGCGGGATGTCGCTCCGACTCAGAGCGGTTACCGCGAGCCAGTTGTAAAGCGTTTCCAACAGGAACCAAGCCAGGAAAAAAGTGGTGGCCAACACCCAGAACGGCCTGCCGCTCCAGCCAAACGATTGCGCCAGGTAAGCAAACGCCATGGAAAGGACGATCCACCGGAGCCAGCGGCTGAAGATTGCGATGATCGGCGACGCGAATTCCCGGTTCAACAGAATAAGCGCCACCGCCAGAGCGGTTCCCAGAAAAATCAGATACGGTACGGTGTCCATGCTTCCTTTCCGAGACCCTGAACCGGGGACAAAAGATCCGTTTCGAGTTCAGTAAAGAACCGCGGCCGAGGTCAGTTCAACCGTAACGGCATGATGACACAAATGAAGCTGTCCAGTGTTTTGAACACCCCCGGACTCAACTCATCCTTGATCTCGAGGAAAACCTCATCCTGCGGCAGCGCCCGGAGGGGATCCATGACGAACTGGGGGTTGAACGCCACCTGGATCTCGGGCCCGCTGTATTCCACCGCCATGGACTCGTGCGCCTCACCGAAATCCGGGCTGGACGCGGTAATCTCCAAGTGATTGTCGGCCACTTTGATTCTGACCGTGTTGGACTTGTCACTGGTCACCAATGCCACGCGGTGCACACACTGCAGCAGCAATTCCCGGTCTATCTTGATTCGCTGGTGAGTTTCCTTGGGCACCACCTGCTGATAGTTCGGGTAACTGCCTTCCACGATTTTCGAGACCAGGTAAATGTTGTCGGCCAGACCCTCGGCTTCGGTTTCAGTACCGATTTCAAACGCCACCTGCCGCTCGTTGAAGGCGATTTTCACGTCTTTGCCCTTGTCGAGCAGGCGAAGCAGTTCGGTCACGGTTTTGGCCGGAATGATGATGTTGCCGGCATGCTCGGGAGGAAACTCCAATTCCTTGCCAATCAATGCCAGGCGACGCCCGTCGGTCGCCACCAGGTTGAGGCGCTCATCCTGAAAACTGAAATAAACCCCGTTCAGAATGTAGCGGGTTTCATCGCTGGATTGAGCATAGGAAACACTCTTCAGCATGCGCACCAGATCGTCCTGCCGCATGACGAAGGAACGCTCGTCGGTGAAGGCGGGGAGCGGAGGAAACTCCTCCTGCCCGATTCCCATAATGCGAAAGGTCGAGCTCCCGGAGGCGATTTTGGTCTGGTGCCCCGGGGAGGAATCCAGCGCCACGTCGACATTGGGCAGCTCGCGAACGATGGTTGCCAACCTTCGCACCGGCAGGGTCACGGCTCCAGGATCCTGGATATCCGCCTTGATCCGACAGCGGATTCCCATGTCCAAATTCGTGGTGCTGAGGGAGATAAACCCGTCACTTGCCTCAATCAATACGTTGCTGAGGATCGGCATGGTCGCCCGGGAGCCCACCACGTTGAGCACCTGTTGCAGACCGACGCTGAAATGATCGCGGTTAATCTTAAATTTCATGCTGGGCCATAATTAGGGAAATTTAGTTCCGGGTGACAACAAGATTTAACTCACATGCTTAGATGATGAAGGAATCTTTTAAATCTCCCTATTCATATTAAGGGGTGTGGAAAAGCTCAATTACTCTTTCGATTCGTCTCTCAGTCACGCTTGGAGTCGCTTTTGTCCTGTGAGTAACCTGTCGGCAAGAAAGAGCAAAGGCCGAGTTCCTCCCATGGGACGAGTTATTCTTTTTTTTCGACAGGGTTACTCACAGGTAATTCGCCTCCGTTTCTGGCCGCTTTTCGTTTCTCGCGCCATTGCCGGATGCGCTCCAGTCGGACCGACCGTCGCCGCCAGTGGCTGTAGATTCCGTAGAAGATGTAAGCCAGGAAAATGGTGACCAGTCCCACCTCCCTCCAGAGAAAGAGCGCGCCGCCGGCGGCAAAAATCAAAATGAAGGTGCGGAAACGGGCCCGGGTATTCCAGTCGATCTCCTTGAAGCTAGGGTAGTGGATGGAACTGACCATCAGGTAGGCGATCAGGATCATCAGGACCGGAAGGACGATGGAAAGCCACTGCAGTTCATGCGAATTCAGGAAAAAAACCAGCGATGCTATCGTTCCGGCCGCGGCGGGGACCGGCAGCCCGATGAAGTCCTTGGTCGCGTTGCTGGTCTCCCGGTGGAACACCGCCGGGTGGGTGATGACGTTAAATCGGGAAAGTCGAACCGCCGCGCAGAGCAGGTAGATGAATCCGATAAACCAGCCGATTCTCTGGAAGAACGGGTACTGGTCGGTGGGGGAGAGAATCAGGAAAAAAACCATCAGGGCCGGCGCCATGCCGAAGGAGATGATGTCGGCGATGGAGTCGAATTCTTTGCCGAAAAGCGATTCCCGTCCTCCGAGGCGGGCCAGGCGCCCGTCGAGGGAATCAAAAATCACCGCCGCCAGGATAAACCCCACTGCGTGGGTGTAATAGAGCGACGACAGGGATTCGTCCCCGAGCATGCCCGCCATCTGGGCCTGGATGCATTTGATGACCGCCACGAATCCGCAGAACAGGTTCCCCGCGGTCATAAGGTTGGGCAGCAAGTAGATACGGCTCGCCCGGCTGGCCTCGAAGATTTCCTGCTTGGAGTTCGGTTCGGTCATGGGGAGGCGTTTATTTTTTCAGGCTTTCCAGGTATTTCCAGAACGACTGATGCTGTTCCACCATCTGCTGCTCCGAGACCGGCAATTTGGTCCGAAACAGGAAATCCGCCAGAGAATTCTTATCCAGAATGTAGTGGCTGTAGAAAGTCTCGCCGCGAAGTTCGAAGTAGATGCGGTGATTACCGGCCCGGAGCCGGTAATAGGTCACCCCCTCGCGATGAAATTTTCCCAGCGGCTCACGCGGGTGGCCGAGGTCGTTGGCCGTAAGGTTGCTGATGGGCTCGAGCAGTTGCATTTGCTCGCGTGCGTCCATCTTGGCCAGTTCGCGCATGCTTTGGTCGCTGAAAGTGATCTGGTACATCGTTCGGAGGATCTTCGCTCGGAAATGAAATAATCATCCTGGCAGTCCGGCACGGGTCTGGCAACCCGGAATGGCGGGAGGTTCCCGGGGGTTGACACCGGGCCTTTGTTTTTGAGGATAACGGCAGCCCCGGAACGGTTCAAGGGGTGAACAACCTTGGAAACTTGCGGAAAAGTGGAGCTATATTGGTCGGCATTTTACCGGGATTATACGGAGGAGGAGATCCATCAGTTCGCCCCTCGAGAAGGAGGCGTCTATCTGCTCTGGGTGAGAACCAAGAGCCGCAAATGGCGTTGTTTTTACGTCGGCGCTTCCGACAACATCGAATCGGCTCTCCTGAGACATCTTTCTCCGGAGGAAGAGAACACTGCTATGCGCGAACAGCTCACCGAGTTCGTCTGCGGATTTGAATACGCCCGGGTGGCCGGGGAGGAGGAGCGCAAGGGTATCGTCAAATTTCTATACGACCGCTACAAACCCGATCTGAACCCGACCGATCCGGGCGGGGTCCCGATCAAGGTTAACGCTCCCTGAATTCGGCGGCGGCGGATTTACGTAGTTCTACGTATAGCATTTCGGATACGCGACCCGGTACGATTAGGCTTTGTTTCCTATGATCGTACCATTTCTTATAATCCGCCGGGCCCAGATTAACATTCTTACGACGGTCTGCGGCGCCGTCGCGCTTTTTTTCGGCAGTTTGCAGGCGACGGAATCCCTGAGCACCGATTTTGACGATCCTCTGGTTCGGCTTGATGGTTGGACGGTTTTCACCGCCGAGGGCGTGGCCAACGATATCGGGAATCCGCGCTGGGAATCCGAAGGCGGCAACCCCGACGGTTACTTTGCGGTGGAGGATCTCGCGCGCGGCGGTGTAATTTACTATTCGGCGCCCCCGAAGTTCCTGGGCGACCGCTCCGCCGCTTACGGCCTGGAACTGCGGTACGACGTGTCTTCCACCACAACGAACAGCAGTTTCGATCGCGACGACCTGGTCTTGGAGGGGGAAAACCTGCGCCTGATCTATCGTCACGATCCGATGCCGGAACCTGACGGCTGGAACGCTTATTCCCTCTTGCTTGAAGAGGGCGGCCGGTGGCGCGTAATGGACACCTCCGAGGAATGGGAAGGACACGGCTGGGAAACGGAAGGCGACACGCCTACGGCGAGTCAGTTCAGCGAGGTGCTGGCCGATTTGCGGGGATTGTATATCCGCGGCGAATACTGGTCCGGGACATCGTCGCTGGGCCTGGACAACGTGGAAATGGAGGTTTTGGCCGGTTCCATCGAGGCCCCAGTGGAGGTTGTGGAAGCGTACTGGCTGGGAGGTGACGGCGATTGGACCGATGCCGCCAACTGGAGCACCGGCAGCTACCCGCGCAACGATGTCCCGGAGCAGGGGTACCGGTACCGGGCGATCATCAATGCCGAAGGGGAATACACGGTCACCATGGATGGGGATCTGCTGATCGAAGAATTGGAGCTGGATGCGGCCGGAGCCACTCTGGAATTCAGTTCCTCCACCCTGCACGCCGCGGAGGGGATCCGACTTTTGGCTGGCCGGATGGATCTGAAGGGCGGCCTCCTGCACGCGACCGAGGTTTCCGGAAATCCTCAGGCCACACTGGCTGTAACCGCAAACAGTCGCTTGCTGGAGGTCACTTTGGGAGAGGTGGAATTGTTTATCGCCAGCGGCAACGATCTGTTGGTTTCGGGAGATTTGACCTTGGACGGCACGTTGATCCGCCTGGACCGGACGTCGAATTTCGTGGATACCCGGCTGCGCTTCGACGACGGAGCGCAGCAAACCCTGGGCGGAACGGGAGAGGTGATCTTCGACGGCAGCAGCAGCGGCAACCTGCACCGTCAGCGGGTGGAAGCGATCAATGAGGGCGGGCACCTGATAGTGGAATCGGGAATTACCATTCGCACCGGCCAGCAAGGGGGGCAATTGGGGAATACCGACAATCCGATTACCAATTATGGGACTGTTCGTGCGCAAACGGACGGGCGATTCATCAATTTTTTTGGCTCGAATGCCGTTAACGAGGGCTCGCTGGAAGCTCTTGGCGGCGGGCTCCTGAGAATCGACGGAATCTTCGGCAACAATGCCCAGATCTCCGGCGACGGCGGCGCCATCGAGTTTCGCGGCGTTTGGTCCAACGCCGGAACGATCGGAACGGTGGATACCCTGGTCGATTTCGGCAGCGAGTTCACCCTGGCGGATGTGGGAAGCTTCAGCCGCGCCGGCGGAACGGTAAGGATCACCGGAACGTTGGACAACACCGGGACCACCCTCACGCTCGACGAATCGTTCGGGACCTGGGACCTTCACGGGGGCTCGATTATCGGCGGAACGGTCGCGGCGGATGGTGATTTTCGCCTGCGTGCCACCTCTTCTTCAAGGCTTGAGGAGGTCATCCTGCAATCGGTGGAGCTTTTTCTCGCCAGCGGCAACGACGTCCTGGTTTCGGGCGATCTGACCATGGATGATGCGGTGCTCCGTTTCGACCGGACCTCGAATTTTGTGGACACACGGGTGCGCTTCGACGATGGAGCGCTGCAAACATTGGCCGGAACGGGAGAGGTGATCTTCGACGGCAGCAGCAGCGGCAACCTGCACCGTCAGCGGGTGGAAGCCATCAACGAGGGCGCCCACCTGGTGCTGGCCGAAGGCATCACCGTGCGCACCGGAACCCAGGCCGGACAGGTCGGCAACGCCAATTATCCATTCACCAACTACGGCCGTTTAGTGGCCGAAACGGCCAACCGAACCCTCATCGCAGCGGGAAACGAATTTCTCAACTTGGGCGTCATCGAAGTCCGTGACGGTGGCCGGATCGATATCAGCGGTCTGGGGGGAGATCTGAACGCCTTGATCATGGACCCTTCCGGCGGTCGTGCCGATCTCAGCGGCGACTACACCATCAATCAGGATGTCATCGTACCGGAAGGCGCCCATCTCACCCTTTCCGGCGAATGGATTAACACCGCCACCATTATTCTCGATCAAGGCCGCCTCGACCTGGGTGACACCTACAGCGCGGCCAACCTGGGCACCATCACCCGAACGCAGGGGGAGCTCCGTCTGGGAGGGACCCTCGAGAACGACGGCATCGTGTTCGACCTGACCTCGATTGCCGGTGATTCCGGAGTGGTCACCCTGGACGCCGCCAACGTCAACGGCGGAACGTTGACCGGTGACGACAGCGTATTGATTCGGGTGATCAACAATAGTCGCCTGGAAAACGTTACCTTGTCCTCGCTGGAGCTTTTTATCGATAGCGGTAATGACGTCCTGGTTTCGGGTGACCTGACTTTGGACGAGGCGTTGATCCGTTTCGACCGGACCTCGAATTTTGTGGATACACGGGTGCGCTTCGACGACGGAGCACTGCAAACATTGGCCGGAACGGGAGAGGTGATCTTCGACGGCAGCAGCAGCGGGAACCTGCACCGTCAGCGGGTGGAAGCCATCAACGAGGGCGCCCACCTGGTGCTGGCCGAAGGCATCACCGTGCGCACCGGAACCCAGGCCGGACAGGTCGGCAACCCCAATTATCCATTCACCAACTA